>CALRIY020000088.1:0-15401 GCA_943364975.1 Synechococcus sp. UW140 | reverse complement strand
GATCGGCACTCTGAAACCTGACGGGAATAACTATTCCTCGTCGATCGCTGTCTTTCCGGGAAAGCGTCCCGCCCACGTGCTGCGGAAGAAACTTGCCGCATCGATCGGCACATCGTTCATTCCGCCGAAGATCTTTTCCGTGGATGTGTTCATCGATTTCATTTGCCGCGAGCATTTGCACAGGAACGTCCAGACCATCGATGATGTCGATGCCGTTGCGCTCCTCTTCGAACTGCACAAAGTGATGCAGGGGGATGACAAGATCGGCAAGGAACATTTCTCCACACTCGAAACGTTCTATCCGGTCGGAGTGAAGATCTATTCCGAACTGGAAGAACTGATGATCGCTTCCATCCTGCCGAAGCAGCTTGCGGGCGCGGTCGCTTCGGTGACGCTTGCATCGGCGAATTCCCTTTCCTTATTGTATGATCCGTTCTATGAGGAGCTGCGGAAACGCGGATACACATCCCGGGCGATGAACTATCAGTTCCTTTCGGAGAACATCCGGCAGGCCGATCTTTCTAAATATCCTTCCATTACGCTTGCGGGATTCTATGCGTTCACGCGGACGGAAGAGACGATCATCCGTCATCTTCTGTCACTGCCGAATGTCACGATGATCTTTCAGAACGGAGCAGGGATCGAACGGACCCTGGAATCACTTTCTGTCCATCCGACGATCGAGGGTGAGGATTCCAAACCGCATCAGCAGTTCTATGAATCACCCGATCCGCACGGCCAGCTCTTCCTTTTGAACACCGTCCTGAAAGAGACATTCGCTCAGCCGGTGGTGAACAGTGAAGAGGCTGCGGTCATTCTCCCGTCGTCCGAAAACCTGTTCCCGCTCTATCATCAGACACTTTCGGTCTATGACCAGAACAGTTACAATCTGGCGCTCGGATATCCGCTCTCCCGGACGCCGGTGTACGGATTCCTGATGTCACTGCTGGATGTGATGGTCTCATCGAAGAACGGCGAAGTATATGTTCCGAAATATGTCCAGTTCCTGCTTCATCCCTACACGAAGAATATCCTGTTCAAGACGAGGACGGATGTTACGCGGATGATCGTCCACGCCATCGAAGATGATTGTCTTGAACACAGTGCGCGGGTATTCGTCCGTCTGGAGAATATCGAGAACGATCCGAAGCTGATCGAAGAGATCGTGAAACGGCTCGTACGGGACGATGTGGAGATCACGGCGGAGGAGGTGCGCGAGCATCTGGTCAGGATCCATACCGTCACACTCCGCGCGCTGCTGACGATCGGGAATGTGGGCGGCTTCGCGGAAGCGTGCATCACGGTGCTGCAGTTCATCAATGAACACAGCACAGCGCATCGCCATCCGTATTTCCGTCCGTTCGTGGAGACGCTGCTCGAGAGACTGGCCGGGCTCAAACGCTCCCTTCTTGCCGGTTACACTTTCGGAAAACCGGAGCATTACCTGATGTTTCTCCGCCATTTCGCGGAGTCGGCGGAAGTGCCGTTCACCGGTACGCCGCTGCAGGGACTTCAGGTGCTCGGGTTCCTGGAAACACGCGGACTGCAGTTCGAGAATGTCTTTGTGATCGACGTGAATGACGACGTCCTGCCGGGAAAGGCACAGCAGGATGTGCTGCTGCCGCTGAAGGTCCGTGAGGACCTGGGACTCTCTACGTACCGCGATCAGGAACGGATCAAAGCATATCTGTTCGATGTGCTGAGGAAAAGCGCCCGTTCCATCCATTTCTTCTCGGTGAACAATCATGAGAAGGAGCAGAGCCGTTTCATTGCCCAGCTGCAGTGGAACGAGCAGCTCCGCACCGGATCGCTGAAGCTGGTGAACACCCGTTCGCAGGAATACCGCATCGACCTCGGAACTGCGCATCCCGAACCGATCGAAAAGACCGCCGCGATGATAGAACTTCTGAAGGACCTTCCGTATTCCTCCACGGCACTGGATACATATCTGACCTGCGGCTTGAAATTCTATTATCGTTATGTACTCCGGCTGAAAGAGAAAGGGGAGATCTCGGGTGATGTGGAATCGTCCGATGTGGGAAAGATTGTACATTCGATCTTATTTGAGTATTTTTCACCGGCTAAGGACAGGGTACTTGAGGAAGTCGATCTGGATCCGGAACGGCTGAAGCGGGTGATCAGCGAAAATTTCCGTTCCTTCTACGGCAGCACGCAGTTCGGCGAGCAGTTCTTCACGAAACGTCAAGTGGAGAAACATCTGATCGAATTTGCGGAAGAGTTCCAGCGTCCGTTGATCGCATCCTCATCCATCGTGATCGATGCATTGGAAGAAAAATTCGGGACGGAGATCGACGGTCTGCAATTCATCGGGAATGCGGACAGGATCGAGACGCGGGATGACAGAACGTTCATCATCGATTACAAGACCGGACAGAGCGGAAAGCATTATCTGATCAAGTTCAACGATCTGGTCGCAGCGGAACGGTCCACCTGGAAGGAGGCGATCGGTTCTCTCCAGCTGGTGATGTATGTGATGCTCTATAGTATTGTGCGGAACATCCCGCCGGAGCAGATCGTGCCGGCATTCCTCTTCCTGGGAAAGAAAGAACTGGACTCAACGATCGAAGTGCCGCTGTTCGAATCCGCCGAACAGATGAAGGAGTGGTATCCGGAACTGAAGAAGATCGTGCTGTCGCTGGCGAAAGAGATCAATGATCCTTCCGTGCACTTCACTCCCACCGACCAGCCGAAGACCGACTGCGCCGACTGCGCGTATAAGACGATGTGCGGGAGGCAGTGGGTCGAACAGAGCAAAAATTATTAAACACATAGAAACATAGAAGAGCACTATATAGAAATACAGACTCAACATTTGTTGGTAACGATGACAAAGCAATCCTTAAATAATTTGACATATGACATTGTTGGTGCTGCAATAGAAGTTCACAAAGAGTTGGGGCCGGGTCTGCTCGAAAGCGTCTATCATAGCTGTATGAAACATGAGCTAAAGAACAGGCGGCTGAATTTTATTTCCGAATTGCCGGTAAAGGTGCTATATAAAGGATTTTATGTCGATTCGGACCTGCGCTGCGACCTTTTAGTTGAAGAGAGTATTGTTGTTGAACTCAAAGCAGTGGAGACTGTTCCGCCTGTTTTTGAGGCGCAACTTTTGACATATATGAAACTGCTGAAAAAACCAAAAGGGATTTTATTCAATTTTACATGTCAAAATATTTTTAAGCAAGGTCAACGAACATTTGTGAATGATTTATTCAGCAGATTGCCTGATTGATCATTTTCCAATAATTCTATGTGCCTATGTGTTTTAAAAAACCTATGAAAACATACTTTGTTCTCTTTCTAACACTCTTCGCATCTCTCAATGGACAGACCCAGCCGAACGGCGCCGAACTGCAGCTTGCCGTCAATAAACTCTCGGTGCTTGGATCCGTGCTCTATATTGCGGCGCATCCGGATGATGAGAACACATCTCTGCTGTCATATCTGGCGAAGGGGCGGCTCTATCGAACGGCGTATCTTTCCATCACTCGCGGTGAAGGGGGACAGAATCTGATCGGTCCGGAGCTGGGGACGGAGCTCGGCGTGATCCGCACGCATGAACTGCTCGCAGCGCGGAAAGTGGACGGTGCGGAACAGTATTTCACCAGAGCGATCGATTTCGGCTATTCCAAAACTGCCGAGGAGGCGTTACGGCTCTGGAACAAGGACAGTGTCCTGAAAGATGTCGTCTGGGTGATCAGGACCTTCCGGCCTGATGTGATCATCTCGCGTTTTTCCCCCACACAGGGAGGACACGGGCATCATCTTGCATCGGCGATCCTTGCCGAAGAAGCATTCAAGATCTCCGGAGATCCCACGGTCTTTCCGGAGCAATTACGGTATGTTCAGCAGTGGAAGGCAAAACGGATCCTGTTCAATCATTTTTCGTTCGGCGGGAATAATTCCAATCCGCAGTCGGTATCGACGCTGAAGATCGATGTGGGCGAATACAATCCGCTGCTGGGACGTTCTTATACGGAACTCTCCGGCATCAGCAGGACGATGCATAAGAGCCAGGCGATGGGATCGGCACAGAATAAAGGGACGAGTATCAATAATTTTGTCGTCACAGCGGGTGAACCGGCGGCTGCGGATATCTTTGACGGAGTGGATGCAACATGGAACAGGATCCCGAACGGGAAAAGGATCGCTGCAATGGCATCGGAGATCCAGCGGAAATTCTCCGCTGTTGCGCCTGAAAAGAGCATTCCTGCTCTATTGGAATTCTACAAAGAACTGAGGAAGATCAATCACGATCCGATGATCGACCGTAAGATGACGGAACTGGAATCGGTCATCCGTGCATGTGCAGGACTTTCGATCGAAGCATTTGCGGAGGACCCGGTCTATTCCCGGAATGATTCCATCCGTATCGCTCTGACATTCTTGAACCGTTCAAAAGCGAAGATCTCCGTCGCTTCCGCATTCTCCGCCGAACTGAACATCAACAAGGAATCGAAGCAGCTTCTCAATTATAATGAACCGTACCGGACTCAGATCGCCTCGGTCATTCGACCTAACGAACGGTATTCTCAGCCTTACTGGCTGGTCACTCCGCCGAAGGAGAACCGCTACACGGTCCAGGACCAATCTGTCATCGGCAGAGCGGAGAATCCTCCGATCCTATACGTTGCGGCATCCGTTACGATCGGGAATGAACCGATGATGTTCACGATTCCCGTGCAGTATAAATGGATCGATGATCTGCAGGGGGAGAAACTGAGGAATGTTGAAGTGATCCCGCCGGTCTCCGTGTCCATCACGGAAAAGAATGTTGTGTGGACCGGACCGGCGCCGAAGAGTGTCACCGTCCGGCTCCACGCATCGAAGAATGATCTCGCCGGAACCGCGTCGCTGAAAGCACCGAAAGGATGGAAGGTCTCTGCTCCCGTTCCGTTCACGCTGGCAAAAAAGGAATCGGAGACCGATCTGGAATTCACTGTCACGCCCGATTCGGGTGCCGTCAGCGGCCTTCTGTCCGCTGAAGCGCTGATCGACGGGGAAGTGTTCCGTTCCACATTGAAGCATATCGATCATGAGCACATACCGTATCAGCCGCTGCTGGCGGATGCGTCGAGCAATGTGCTGACGATGGATCTGAAGAAGAAGGGGAATAGTATCGGATATATCATGGGAGCCGGGGATGAGGTGCCGAAGGCGCTTCGTCAGATGGGATACACTGTATCGCTCATCACGGATGCCGAACTGCTCGCCGGTGATCTTTCGCAGTTCGATGCCGTCGTAGCCGGAGTGCGGGCGTACAACACACGCGAGCAGCTCCGTCTTTCTCAGAACAATCTTCTCAAATATGTTGAACGGGGAGGAACGTACGTCGTTCAGTATCAGGTGATGGAGCGGGGACAGACGGAGAATATCGGTCCGCTGCCGTTCACCGTATCGCGGAACAGAGTGACGGATGAACACGCCGTGATGAATTTCCTCCGTCCGGACCATCCGCTGCTGAATTCACCGAACAGGATCACGTCGAAGGATTTTGAAGGGTGGGTGCAGGAACGGGGACTTTATTTTGCCGGCACCTGGGATCCGAACTATGAGACGATCCTCTCCTGCGCCGATCCGAATGAACAGCCGCTGGAAGGGAGTCTGTTAACGGCGAAGATCGGGAAAGGGACGTATGTCTTTACCGGACTCGCGTTCTTCCGTCAGCTGCCGGCAGGTGTTGAAGGAGCGTACCGTTTGTTCGCGAATCTTGTCTCCGCCGGAAAATAAATGAATGGCCCGGCAAAAACATTGCCGCTGATTACACAGAAATGAAACGGAACAATAATAATTAGCATTTCCTTTTTCAGCGATCAATTGTATATAAGGATGTATTTCCGATTCTTCGCGGCAGCGCGCGAAAAAAACTTTTCCATTAGTTTGATTATTGCAGGAACATAACAAGAAGGATTTGAGTCCCATCGATTATGGGAAAAAACATCTCGGATACACTCTCCAATTTTATCTATCAGGAACAGGGAAAGCATTCCCGCTCGGTCACCAAACACGTGATGATCGATGGGGAGAGAATTCCTGTCTATTTTAATGAGTTTTGGACGTCCCGTCAAAGGCAGGCGCATTCCATTCACGAGGTATCGTATCGTGCCTGTTTCAAGCCGCAGCTGCCCCGCTTCTTCATTGAACGGCTGACAAAACCGGGTGACCGTGTGTACGATCCGTTCTCCGGCCGCGGCACGACCATCCTGGAAGCGGCGCTCAGCGGAAGGAATGTTGCTGCGAATGATGTGAATCCGCTCAGCAGGATCCTTTCTCAGTCCCGATTGACCATACCCACTCTTGAAGAGATCAAAGAGCGGCTGGACGCTATCCGATTCGACCGGGATGCGCGATCGGATATTTCCCTCTCAATGTTCTTTCACAAAAGGACTCTCGCGGAGATCATTTCTCTGAAAAAGTATCTTGCACGCAGGGCGAAGAGCGGACGGGAAGATGATATCGACCGGTGGATCTGCATGGTGGCGACCAACAGACTGACCGGACACAGCAAGGGATTCTTCTCGGTCTATACTCTCCCCCCGAATCAGGCGATGTCCCGCGAGAGTCAGCGGAAAGTGAACCGGGCCCGCGGACAGAGTCCCGAATACCGGGACATCAAACGGATCATTCTCAGGAAATCATCGCAGCTGATGAAGGATCTCGACGGCGATGTGAAGAGACTGAGGAGTGCCGGGAAAAAAGCACAATTCCTGACCGGCGATGCGCGGAAGACCCCGTCGATCCGTTCGGGAACCATCCAATTGACGGTAACATCACCTCCGTTCCTGGATGTGGTGCAGTATTCAAAGGATAATTGGCTCCGCTGCTGGTTCAACGGCATCGATGCCGAATCGGTCTCCCGTTCCATCACCATGTCCAGGACCGTGGAACAGTGGTGCAGTGTGATGGGAGAAGTGTTCCGGGAATTATACCGCGTGACGAAGAAGAACGGTCATGTCGCATTCGAAGTCGGGGAAGTGAGGAAAGGAAAGGTGAAATTGGAGGAACATGTTGTTGCGCTCGGACGAGCGGCAGGATTCTCCTGCGAAGCGATCATGATCAACCGGCAGAAGTTCACGAAGACGGCGAATATCTGGGGGGTCTCCAATAACACCAAAGGGACCAATTCCAACCGGATCGTTCTCTTTCGGAAGAAGGTTTAACGTTTCATCTGCGAATAGCACGAAGTGAAAAGAGTGTTGAGTCAGTTGGAACATATTCTTTTTGGGATGGTTTGTCGTTATTTCCGGTGATCGCGGGTAAGTGTGCTGGACGAAGAAGCTCTTTTAAAACACAAAACGCTCACTGATGAGCGTTTTGTGTTGTATTAAAGTACAATATTATGTTAGAGACATCTGAAATAGTCATTGCCCCAACGGGGTCCACTAGGGACAAGGAGTCCCGATGTTTTTTATCGGGACGACGAAGCAATCTTTTCAAAACACCGATAAAAAAGATTGCTTCGCCACCCTTCGACTTCGCTCAGGGTGGCTCGCAATGACTCTTCTTTCGAATATTTCAGAAGCTTCTGTTATTTTTTCTTTCCTTTTGGAAGTTTTCCTTTCCATTCCGCGATCATCTTTTCGAGTCCGGCGGTATTCGCATTCGCTTTCTTTCCGACCTCGAGCGCCTGTTCGCCGGTCTTCACTGCATCCGCGAACTTATCCTGCACAGCGTAGAGCTGAGCCTTCAATGAATAATTCCCGAATGTCGGACTCAATGCCAGTGCGCGGTCCGCTGCCTGCATGCCGCGTTCGTATTCCGCTTTATTGTCCAGCGACCATCGCGCGATCACTGCTGCCTGCTGTGATGCCTGTGTTGTGAGGAATGATTCTGCTTTTGCAATATTTTCCATCGTATTCGTGCTGATCACGAACGAAACCGCGGTCTTTTCCCATTTCAGTGTGACCTTGGCGGAATTCATCGTCAGATCAGTGAAGCCGTAGGAGAGCCATTCTTCGTGCGGTGCTGCTTCCGGTTTTACGGTGAAGGTGGCGACGTTCTTCGTGGAATCATAATTGTATGCACCCCACTGGTCCGTCGCGGAATTGAAGATGATGGTCCACTCATCGGCGTTGGGAAGGACGAAGAACTCATATTTTCCCGCTTTGAGCGTGGTCCCTGCGATCTGCACATCGTCCGTGAACGTGAACATCGTAGCATTGTTCGCACCGGCGCGCCAGATCTGGCCGAACGGAACGAGTTTGTTCCAGATCTCGCGTCCTTTGACTGCAGGACGGTGGTAGGAGATGGTGATCTCGGAGGTTCCGACAGTTTGAGAGACCGAGGCGAACGGGCTCACACGGTAGACTCTGGACGGGGGAACTTGCGCCAGGAGGGTCCCGGCGAGCATGACGACAGCGATAACGAGTGCGGTGATATTTTTCATGGTGCTTCCTTCTATTAGTGATGATGTGAAATCTGTAACCTGAAATTGCGATGAAAAGTTTCCGCGTAAAACAACAGAGGGAAAACGGACTGTTCTCCCTCTGTATTCAGCTGTACTAACCTGATTATTTCATCAAAATGAATTTCTTTACAGCAGTAAAACTGCCGGAACGGAGCTGATAGAAATAGACGCCGCTGGAGAGGTCCGCACCGTTCAGATCGACGGCATAATATCCCGCATCATGGACGGAATTGACCAGTGTGCGGAGTTCCTTCCCGAGCATGTCGTACACCTTCAGCGTGACCATTCCCTGATCCTTGATCCCATACGAGATACGGGTGGAGGGATTGAACGGATTGGGATAATTCTGAGACAATGAATACTCCTGCGGCACGCTGTTCCGATCCGCATCAACACCGGTGGCAACCGTGTTCAGCGCAATATCGTCGATCAGCCAGCCGAATTTTGAATTCGCGCCGTCGCTGGTCAGCCGGAAACGGACGAGAACCGTGTCGGTCGCGTTGCCGGAGAGATTGATGCTCTTTTTGAACCAGACGTTATTCCCCGCAGCCCATTCAGCATGTGAACTCTCGTCCAAGGACAGGATCTCCATCCAGCTTTTGCCTCGGTTCTTGGAGATCTCGACTTTTCCGAAATCCTTCCCGGCTTCAGTACGGCAGACGGTCCAGAACTCCAGACTCGGAGTTGCGCCGGTCTTCACCTGCGGGATGTATGCGGATGCATTCGTATTGTCAGGATAGTTCAGGGCGCCGAACGAGAAAGCTCCCGAATGTGCGGAGACGTTGGTGCTGTCCCACAATGATGTTGCCACCACACTTCTGCGGCTGACATCGAACGATTCCGAGTAAGAGGTCGATTGGATCACCCCGGAGCGGATGGAAGCGAACATATTCGGAAGTCCCTCTGCCGGATTTGCGGCAGCGCCGACGTACGAGACAAAATAGGAATTCGCGGAATTGAATTTCGGCGGCGGCGTATCGACGAAGACGATCGTCTTTGCCGTATCGGTCGTTGCAAGCACAATGCTGTCCGCCTTGTTCGCAATGCTCTGTGTGTTGCGATAGAGATAGACCTTAGAAAGATTGTGCAGAATTGTTCCGTCCGCATGGATGTTCGGCGAAGTCGTTTTCACCACAACGGTGGAGCCGTTGGAAGCGATCGAAGGATTGGTGCCGAGCGCCGGTGCGGGATTTCCGCCGGCATGGAAACTTTTTTTCGCATAGACGCCTGTATCGCTGCCGGCATACGGGATCGCAGCGATACTGTAGCTGTAGGATTGATACTGCGTGAGATTGATGTCGTCAAACTGCATCGCCTCATTCACTTTGCTGGAATCGAATGTTTTGATCAGCACATTGTCCCGGTACAGGACCAGCTTGAAGGGAGTCAGGACCCGTCCGTCGAAGAACCGTCTCGGATTCTGCCACGAGAGGGTGATCTTGTTCGGAGTGGTGTGATCGCTCTTCGTGGTGAAACCGAGCGGTGCGTCCGCCGTGGGGATCGGTGTCAGCACCCAGCCCATAATGGAGAGCGCTTTCAGATCTGCGAGGGACATTGTCAACCGTGTTCCTGCCGCAATGGTCGGGTCCATGATGCCGATCCAGCGGGTGTCGGACGGAACACTTGCGCGGAGTGCATCGTCGCGCCAGTGTGAGGCCTGCTGGCCGTCGCCACCTTCGCGAGCACCGGTGGCGGTGGAAAGTTCCCATTCGCGGCTGCCGTCCCAAAACACATGATCGCCGCCGGTGGGATTCGGTCCAGGTGTAAGAATTCGCTCAGCTTCCAGGAATGTCAGATTATCTTTCACTGCGCCCGGACGGAAACGGAAAATATCCCAGGTATACGCGTACGTAGTTCCGCCGACTCTGGAAACGAATCCGAGTGCATGTCCCATTTCATGGACGGCAACGGCGTCAAAATCGGTCTGCCCGGCGGTGATGCCATTGGAGGGATCCAGATCGAACGTGAAATTCGAATTGAATCCGATGGCGGGAGTGTTACCGAATGCATTATTGGTCACGGCAGGATAGAATCCGATCGCCTGAAGATTCGCCAGTGAAGCGGCCGGGGTCGGATTCGGATTCGTGCCGTTGTTCAGCAGCGGCTGCGGGATGGCTGCGTAGAGATCGGCGTATCCGGGATTCTTTGTTGCAAGAGAATCGGCGAACCGTCGCATCGTCACACCGGTGGAGAGGACGTACGAACTGGTGGAGCCGAGCACGTTCGCACCGTACGTCGTGCCGAAGCGTGTCGTGCCGTAATCCACATCCATCGTAATGGTGACCGGACTCATGATCTTCGCTTCCCACGCGGCTGCAGAGTTGATGAATGCCTGTTTTGCGGCGGGATTTGCTTCGAGCTGATCCGTGCCGCGGAGGACAATATCCAGACCGGCAGCCTGAGCACCGGTCATCAATTCACCTTTCATGTTCCGGCGGCCGATGGTCTCTTTGATG
Organism: Synechococcus sp. UW140; assembly: GCA_943364975.1. GTDB lineage: Bacteria > Bacteroidota > Ignavibacteria > UBA10030 > UBA8401 > UBA8401. The sequence goes on along the minus strand of CALRIY020000088.1, from coordinate 4,517 downwards.
ATGTGGAGACCGGATGATTGAGCATTTTCGATGACTGTGCGCATGTATTCTTCGCTGCGCGGGACCTCGATGCATTGCACCGTACCGTTCGGCCCGGCAACATTCACGAACTCAGTATACACAGGCTGAACAGCCTGCTGTGCGAATGCAAAGAATGGCAACAATATCAGAAGCAATTTTTTCACGGCAGATCCTTTCAAGATTGGGTTTTGTCTACTTAAAATACTGCCGTGGTCTGAGAGTTGCAATACATTGGAGAAATATCTTATATTTGCATTGAGAAACTGCGGGTGTGACTCAGTTCAGGAGTTCACATACCATCCTTTTTCTCTTTATTTGTTTAGAAAATTAAGGAGATCGATCGTCATCTTCTGTTGTCGCTGTATCTTTTGATCCTGTATTCCCTTCACTCGTTCACCGGCGTATCGGCCGCTAAAACCTTTTATAACCCGGAGCATCTGGAACCAATGCGGCAGTTGTTGCTTGTAGTCTTGTTTTTCCCTCTTATGACCCTCCATGGACAGGTTGTGGACCTTCCGTTATCCCATGAAGCGATGATCCGTCTCCGGTACGGAATCTGGTGACGGTGCTATGATTCAGTCATTACAGACAACGCTCATCTATCTCGTCCTTCTCGCTACTTTGTACTACGCATGGTTCTTCCTGCGTGCATATTTCGGACTTCGTTCTCTTCCCGTCAACATCCCTTTGCAGCCGCAGCGGGGAGTGTCCGTATTGATACCGGCGAGGAATGAAGAGAGAAATATCGGTCCTTGTTTGGACGGTCTGCTGAAACAGGATATGCCGCATGACAGCATTGAATTTATTGTGATCGATGACGGGTCGACCGATGCCACAGCGCGGATTGTTGCCGAATATCATACTACGGATCCGCGAATTACACTGCTGAAACTTGGCCACGACACGTCATTGGTTCCCAGCCGGAAACGAGGACGAAAACCGGAGGCGATCGCCGCCGGAATAGCTGCAGCAAAATTTCCGGTGATTGTTACGACTGATGCGGATTGTGTTGCACCGATTTCCTGGGTGCGGACGCTCACCGGTTTTTTGAACAATGATACGGTCTATGTTGTTGGACCGGTTTTGGAGGATCAAGGCAGTACCTTCTTCACCCAGTTCCGTTCTTTGGAAGTGCTGGTACTGATCGGATTCACCGGCGGAAGGATCGGGATCAAGCGTCCCATCAACGGGCATGGCGGTAATACGGCATTCCTGAGAGAAGTGTATGAGCGAAGCGGCGGGTTCGATTTCAATGCGGTGAAGAGTGATGAGGAGACGCTGATGCATGAAGTGGTGATCCGCAATCTCGGCAGCGTCGGTTTCGCTCCGACCCCGCTGGCAACCGTCTATACCTTTTCGCCGCCGACATTTTCCAGTTATTGGAATCAACGGCTTCGCTGGACTTCCATGCATGGCAGATTCAGCAAACAAAGTATCCTTGTTGAACTGATCTTTCTTTATCTCTCTTTGTTATTACCCCTTGTAGCGCTTGCCGCCGGATTTTGGATTCCGGAGCTTTTGCCGTGGGTTGCAGTATCATATGCAGTGAAATTCATCGTCGACTACATGATGATCCGGCTTTCTGCACAACGGTTCGGATGCCGGATCCCGATGCTCGTCTTCTTCGTGAGCGAACTCTTTCACGCGCCGATCATCGTTGCTGTTTCCATTATCGGGCAGGTGATGCCGTACAAATGGAAGGATAGAAAAGTTCTCGCGGTCGATGCGAAATGATCATTGCAGCATCCATGAAATAAAAAAAACGCCGAGTTTCCACGGCGTTTTTTATTTTCAACATCTCTTGAATGGCTGACGTGAACCTCACTCAAAAAAAGTAAATTTCCACCATGAACGAAACGGCGGCCTTTTTCCGGCGATGGGTCTCTTTAGCCGATACTGTTGACAGGTCGGAGAAGCTATTCAAGAGCCACTCTTCTTGCGCAGCGGATACCGGCGTGATGCTGAAAGAAAGAATGCTTTTGGTTGAGTCATAAAAGGATCGAAAAAAGGAACATGGAGAGTGTTTTCCATCAATTTTTCTTTGTACTGACCGCGGTTAATGGTTACAACCTGATGAAAGGTCAAAAATTTCCATAATTTGAGAGGTTGAAAATAAGGAAAATATTTGTACTTTAACGTAAGCAAATGCGGGTGTAACTCAGTTGGTAGAGTGTCAGCTTCCCAAGCTGAATGTCGCGAGTTCGAACCTCGTCACCCGCTCAAGAACAAGGGAAAGCATCATGCTTTCCCTTTTTAGTTGTTGGAATGCATTGTGAAATACAAACCCGGCAAGTCTTGAAGACTTGCCAGGTTTTTGTCCCTGGTTCGCATAAACCGAAACACCCCCTTTTTTCGTTTAATTTGCCGATACCCTTTCGTATATTCAATCACTATGGCAGAGAAGATCCTGGTCGTTGAAGACGACAGTAATATAGAGCAGCTGGTCTCCTTCAAACTGAAGAATGCCGGTTACGAGGTCTCCACGGCGCACAACGGCGCCGAAGCGCTCGATTTCCTCAAGAAAAAAAGTGTCGATCTGATCATCACCGACGTCATGATGCCGGTGATGGGAGGGAAAGAACTGGTGATGGAGCTGAAGAAGAATCCGCTGACCAAGCCGATACCGGTGGTGATGCTGACATCAAGGACCCTGGAAAAAGAGATCGTGGAAGGCTTCTCGCTCGGCGTGGAGGATTACATCAAGAAACCGTTCAGTCCCCAGGAACTGCTCGTGCGAGTCAAGACCGTTCTCATGCGAAAAAAGAGTTGACCGGATAACCTATGCTGCGCTCGAAGAAGCGATTCCTGTATACACATAAGGTCTTCATCACCATCGCTTCGCTGTTCATCGTGCTGTTCACTCTTCCGTATCTGTATTGGTTCATTGTCCCCAAATCTCCCCTATCCATCGTGATGATCGATAAGACCACCGACGATAGCTACCGCGAACACAAGACATTCTTTTGGCTGATGGAACATTGGAAGTATGTGAATCCCGAGACCGGGGATTACTACGATGCCTCCACCGATTATTACGGATTCTACCCTGCCGACAGCTCCTTCAGCGATCCCTCCCGGATGAAGCTGGATGATGTCGATCTGCTCTATATCGCCGATACGTACGGCGTGTATGATTATCCGATGGACTACGCTCAGTATGAAAGGCTCCTTCCGGAAACGTATATTCCCATTCAATTGCGGTACGGCGGACTCAACTCCGAAGAGATGGACCGCATCGAACGGTTCGAACGGAGCGGGAAGAGGATCATCGCTGAGTTCAACACGCTCGAAGCGCCGCAGTCCGACGTGCGGCCGATCCAGAAACGGCTGGAGGATCTTTTCAACGTGAGATTTTCCGGAGCACTCGGCAGATACTACGATGATGTCAACACTGCGTCACGCTGGATGAAGGATCTGTATCAGAAACAGTACCGGAAACAATGGGACCTGTCCGGCCGCGGGATCATCATCACGATCCAGCGATCCCTCGGTGATGAGCGTCCGGGTATCGTGGTGCTTGAAGCGGAAGATCTGGCGAACACTCCGGTCTTCATCAGGACGAGCGGACATCCGCTGCTCAACGGAACGGATGACAATGTGCCGTACTATTATTTCTTCGAGTTCATGGAGGTCGATTCCTCCGCGAATGTGATCGCGCAGTACGAGATCCAGTGCAGCGGGAGCGGGAGGGAAAAAATGATCGCTGTCGGATTGCCGATCTCCTTTCCTGCTATCATTTTGTCCGATTCCACCGAGCAGAAGATCTATTTTGCCGGAGATTTTGCGGATAACCAGATCGACGGTCTCCTGACCCATTATTGGAATGTCGAATTCCTGCTCAGTAAATTATTCTCATTCTATTTTGTCTCCGATCAGACCAGATTCTTTTGGAAGTTCTATCTGCCGATGATGAAGAACATCTTTTTTGAAGCATCAACCGAGCGGATCCAGCTGCAGGGATAATCCGCTCCTCCAATTATTCGCCGTACCATAAAGGGATACCGCCATTTTTTTCCTCTTTGTACTTGTCACAACATTCTTTGCGCTCTTTTTGATCGCCGTCGGATCGATCGGTCTGATCGTGTCAAAGGTCCGTTCAGGTGTAACCGGCCTCAAACAGTATGCGGTCGATACGGAAACGAGAGAGATCCTGAACCGGTATCTCTTTGCCGAAGTGCGGGATGACGACATCAATGATCATCCTCAGGAATTCATCAAGCGGCTGGAACCGCTGCTGATCGACCTGAAGATCGGTCTCGATCTCGATCCGGAATCGCGGCGGGGGAGCAGACGGCGGTCGCTGAAGCGTGTGATGCTTTCTCTCACGACGGATGTGATCGGCGAAACGCGCATCCGCCTGAACCGCGCATTCGATTATTTCGGATTTGTGGATGAATGCGTGGAGGATCTGAAGGACCACCGGTGGTGGATCCGTGCTTTCGCCGGCAAGAATGCCGGACTGATGCTGAATGAGAAAGCGCTGCCGTATCTTGAAG
>CALRIY020000087.1:0-15573 GCA_943364975.1 Synechococcus sp. UW140 | reverse complement strand
AAGTCCAAGACGGACGATATCAAAGCGACGGTGAAACAGATCATCGACGCCCATGAAGCGGGCTGCGACATCGTCCGTGTGACGGTGAATGACAAGGAAGCTGCGGATGCCATGGCGGAGATCGTCCGTCAATCGCCTCTTCCCATTGTTGCGGATATCCACTTCAATCATATCTTTGCACTCAAAGCGGTGGAAGCGGGTGTGGCAAAAGTGCGGATCAATCCGGGAAACATCGGTTCCAAGGACCGGATCCGTCAGGTGCTGACCGCGGCGAAGGATAAAGGGATCCCGATCCGTATCGGCGTCAACTCCGGATCGCTGGAAGAGGATATTCTGGAGAAGTACGGATATCCGACAGCCGAAGCGCTGTACGAATCCGCGATGCGGCACGTCGGTATCTGCGATGAGTTCAATTTCCGCGACGTGATCATCTCTGTAAAATCGACCGATGTCCGTCTGATGATCGAAGCATACCGACTGGTGGCGCAGCGGACAGATATTCCGCTCCACCTCGGCGTGACGGAAGCAGGATTGACCCGCATCGGAACCATCAAATCCGCCGTCGGAATCGGTACACTCCTTTCGGAAGGGATCGGCGATACCATCCGCGTTTCGTTGACGGATGAACCGGTGAAGGAAGTGGAAGTCGGTAAAGAGATCCTCCGTTCACTCGGACTTGCCACGCGTAATGTGGAACTGATCGCTTGTCCGACATGCGGACGCCTGGAGATCGACCTGTTCGGCATCATGGCGGAACTGGAAAAGCGGCTTGAAGGTGTGAAGAAACCGGTGAAGATCGCCGTACTCGGCTGCGTTGTGAACGGTCCCGGCGAGGCGAGCGATGCCGATATCGGTATCGCTGCGGGAAAAGGAGTCGGCATCCTCTATCGTAAAGGAGAAATGATCCGCAAGATCAAAGAGAGCGAGATCGTGGATGTGGTAGTGGAGGAAGTGCATAAATTCCAACCGGAAAGTTAAATGGATTTAAACACATAGATACATAGGAAAAGAAATTTATTTGAGTATAAACAGAAAGACCTTCCGCTCGGAAGGTCTTTCTGTTTTAAATGATGCAGTGGTTACTGATTCTGTTTTACTTCATCTTCCGTCATCTTCTTCTTTGCGATCGTGTAAAACGTCACCAAACCGAGTCCGCCGGAGATGAAAATAATGCCAGCAGTGATCTGCTCTTCGTGTCCGAAGAACATTTGAGAGATGAATGCACTCACCAGAATACCGACGCCGATGAACAGCGCAAGAAGTCCGTACTTCAATGAGGAAAAAGGATTCATTCTGAATCTCGGTCCTGCATACAGATACTTTAGCTCTTCCGTGACCATTCCTTTTTCGATGATCGACATCCGCTCTTTATGCCGGGCATCGAAGAATTTCCATAACACTGCTGCTGTTCCGCCGAACAGGAAAATAGGGACGACGACTTCTGCTTCCATAGGACCTCCGATTATTGTTGGTTGACGTTTGTTGTTTGCTTTCTTACTTTGACCTGAAGGTATGGACGAAGGTTTCAAGAATTGTCTCGGTTTTTAAATTCACCGACAGTGCAGGTTCCGTAAAACGTGAATTCTGAAACCTTCCCGGGGTTTTTCCGGTCTAAACCATTGAACGTTCCGACAAAAACTGAATGAAAACCACTGATAATGACATCGTCCGCCGGGTGATCGACGGGGATAAGCGTGCCTATGCCGAATTGGTGGACCGCCATAAAGAAAAGGCGATGACCCTGGCAGTGCGCATGCTGAAGGACCGGCATGAAGCGGAAGAAGCGCTGCAGGATGCCTTCGTCCGTGCATTCCGTGCGCTTCCGGCGTTTGAGTGGAAATCGACCTTCTCCACCTGGTTCTATCGGATCGTCTTCAATGTCTGTTCTTCCCGGCTCAGCCGGCGGGGAGACACTGCGTTGGTCTCCATCGACCGCGAGAATGATGATGACCTGAAGATGGAGATCCCGTCGATGGATGATGAACCGGACAAGGAATTTGAGATGAAGGAATTCAATGCCATCGTCCGCACCGAGATCGACAGGATGGAACCGTCGTATGGATCCATCCTCACGATGTTCTTCCTTCAGGAGATGAGTTATGAAGAGATCATCAGCGTGACCGGACTTCCTCTCGGGACAGTGAAGAACAGATTATTCCGGGCACGGCTGCTGCTCCGTACGGCCGTTCTCAGACATTTTACAGATGCCAAACAATTGGTGAATATATGAGCACCCCCCAGTCTCCCACACAGCAGGAATTGATGGAATTTGTCGATGGAACGCTTCCGCCGGAACGATTCCGCGAGATCGAACACATGGCGGTCACATCCGCAGCTGTCCGGCGCGAGATCGCGCTGCACCGCATGATGAGGAAAAGTGTTGCCGGAAGTGTGACCGCTCCCGGGAGGAATTTTACTGCCGGCATCATGACGGAGATCGTACCGCAGCGGAAGAATTCATTCTGGCTCCGCCTTGCCGGAAATTCCTCCAATATTTTTGCCATGGTCCTCGTCCTTTCACTGATCGGGATCGTGCTCACATCGGCCCCCGGAACTCAAAATTCAGGGAAAGGGATCATCACAAAAACGATGGAGAGCTATACAAACGCATGGTCATCGGTCATGGACACGGTGAGCGGATGGGGGAAACAGTATTCGGAACCGGTCCAGCAGATCAGCACGACTTCTTCCGGGAAACTGATGCTGCTTGCATTGAGCGTTTTCATCATTTTTGCAGTGTTGGACGAACTCTTCGGGAAACGGTTCATCCAGCTCCGGAACAAACATTGACCTGCAAAAGCCGTTTCCCGTTCTTTTCGCTGCAGATCAGCGCAGCGTGATCGACCTGATCTGCGAACTCTCCTTGCACCCCCTCTCTCTTTTTAGTATTTTGTCCTCACATTATTGCAACATAGAAAGAGATTGTGCAGATCAATGTCTAAAAAACAAACCGCCCGTACCGCCGCAGACGCAAAAATACCGAAACCGATATCCCTGTTCCCGTTCTTTTCCTCCCAGCTTCAGCATCCGTACGCCGGTGCGGTCATCGCAGCAGTGTATCTCGCTGTGATCCTGTACATCGGATTAACGTACCATGTGGTGGGGGATTATAATGTTGAGACCGACTTCTTTCAGTCGTACGTTCCAATGGCGAAAGATATCCTGCGCGGGGTGTGGACGATCGAGGAGTTCCGCGGACCGGGGTATCCGGCCGTGCTGGCATTCTTCGGACTCTTCATCGGGAATTTCTTTACCGCCGGTATTGTCGCTTCCTCCGTTGCCGCTTCGTTGACGCTCTTCTTTACATTCGAGATCCTAAAGAAATTATTTCGTGCGGACCTGGCGCTCGTCGTGGTCCTGTTGACAGGCCTGAATACGACGTTCGTTCAGTATGCATACACGGCCGGGACGGATATGACGTTCAATTGTTTTACCGCCGCTGCAGTCTATTTCCTGATGAAGAATGAACGGATGTCCGTGCTCAACCTTCTGTTCGCCGCACTTGCAGCCGCTTTTGCCTATCTGACACGTTATAATGGGATCTTCGTTCTCGTAGCGGTTCCGGCAGTCATCATCGGTTTCAATATCTTCGATCTTACCATGAAGAAACGGGTCATCGCATCCGGCATCTTCCTTGCGGGATTCCTGCTGTTTATCTCGCCGTGGGGCATCTACTGCTTCAGCGAAAAGGGAAGCTTCTTCTATAATAAGAACTATCTCAATATCGCATATGAAATGTTCGCCAAAGGAAGGGTCGGCTGGGACCAGTATTGGAATGTCGAATCGACAAAGTATCATTCGCTTACTCAGGTGATCTTTGCCGATCCGGGACTCTTCGTCTCAACGGTCGCCGGAAATCTTTTTGAACATGCGAAGAACGATCTGACCCAGCTGATCGGATGGTGGACCGGCGGATTCGTTGTGATCGGTCTGCTCGGCCTGTGGAAGGTCCGACCCAACCGCCGTCAGGCGGCATATTTCACTTTCGGCGCGCTGATGTTCTCTGTGCTCCTGCTCGTCTTCTATGGTGAACGGTTCTCGATGTTCCTTATTCCCGTCTATGCTTCGTTTGCCATGGCCGTGCTGACATGGGAGCAGTGGAGAACGGTCCCGTTCTATAATGGAACAGTGGTCGCGGCAGTGCTGATCGGGTGGACGTTCGTGAATTCGTACGATTTCAATAAGACGAACATCGATTCGGGACCAAAGGAGATCAAAGTGATCGCCGATTGGTTCAATGCCAATGTGAAGGATCAGGATGAAAAGAAGATCATTGTCTGCCGGAAACCGCACATCGCATTCTATACGGGGAAAACGATGAAATACTTCCCCTATGTCACAACGATGGATGCGCTGGAGCAGGAAGTGAAGAAATTGAATGCGACGTATTTCTTCTACGGCATCTTCGAGGCGAACATGCGTCCGGAATTCCGGCAGCTGCTCGATCCGCGCAGCGCTCCGCAATGGCTCGAACCGATAACGTACACCGTCAATCCGCCCTCCGTTCTGTACAGGGTAAAGAACTAAGGCGGATGCATCTTCAGCGGAACCGACGGACGATCCCGAACGGATCCGCGATTTGAATTTTTGAACCCGGAATGGAGATCCCGTCCGGATGAATCTAAAAGAAAGAACTCTATGGCGTCAACCATCAATATACTTTTTATCGGTGATATCATCGGTGTGCCGGGTATGGACCTTGTCACCAATCTCTTCAAAGGACTCATCGAGAAACATAAGATCGATTTCGTCATCGCGAACGGCGAGAATGCAGCGGACGGTAAAGGGATCGAGGAATCCCAGGTGAAGCATCTCTTCGAGCTGGGGGTGCATGTGATCACCGGCGGGAATCATACCTTTGACCGCTGGGACATGCGGAAGGTCTATACGTCCTTCAAGCATCTTCTTCGACCTCTCAATTTTCCGCACGGCACAGCCGGTATCGGCTACACGATCTATGAAATGAAAAGCGGCGTGAAGGTCGGTGTGATCAACCTGCAGGGACGCACCTATATGCAGCCGATCGAGGATCCGTTCCGCACTGTGGACTGGGCGCTTTCCAAGATCAATGAACAGACAAAGATCGTCTTCATCGATTTCCACGCTGAGGCAACAGCGGAAAAAATGGCCATGGGATGGTATCTGGACGGACGAGCAAGCGTTCTGGTCGGCACACACACGCACACTCCGACCGCCGATGCGCGGATCCTTCCGCGTGCAACGGGATACATCACCGATGTCGGAATGACCGGACCGTATGATTCCGTGCTCGGCATGAAAAAGGACCTCGCCATCAAACGGTTCCTCACGCAGACACCGCATAAATATGAGACTGCCTCCAACGATGTACGGCTGTGCGGGGTGATCGCTGAAGTTGACGTTGAGACCGGGAAATGCGTCAATTTTGAACAGCTGATCTTCCCGAAATTCTAGAACACTGATCACGATACATTGAAACGGACAAGAGTATGAACATTATCGACGGAAAAAAAATATCGCAGGAGATCAAAGAAGAGATCCGTCTTGCCACTGCACAATTCAAAACAGAGAAGGGATATGTTCCCGGACTCGCCTTCATCCTTGTCGGTGAGAATCCGGCATCGCAGTCCTACGTGAAGAGCAAGGGAAAAGCGTGTGAGGAGATCGGATTCTATTCCGTCACTGAGCGCGTCCCCGCGTCGATCTCGGAATCGGAACTTCTTCACATGATCGACCGGTTCAATAAGGACCCGTTGATCCACGGCATCCTCGTCCAGCTTCCGCTCCCCAAACATATCAACGAACAGAATGTGATCGAAGCGATATCACCGGGCAAGGATGTGGATGGTTTCCATCCCGCCAATGTGGGGAAAATGATGATCGGCATCGATACGTTCTTCCCGTGCACACCGTACGGTATCGTGGAATTATTGAAACGGTCCAAGATCGATCCGTCGGGAAAACATGTGGTGGTCGTCGGCAGGAGCAATATCGTCGGAAAACCGATCGCCAATATGCTCGTACAGAAGAAGGAATGGGCCAATGCGATCGTAACGATCGCACATACCGCGGCGAAGGATATCTCGTATTACACAAAGCAGGCTGATATTCTGATCGCAGCGGTCGGGAAAGCACATGCGATCACCAAAGAGATGGTGAAACCGGGGGTCGTCGTGATCGATGTCGGCATCAACCGGATCGACGATGCATCGGCAAAGAACGGATCACGGTTGACGGGGGATGTGGACTATGATTCGGTGAAAGAGGTCGCTTCAGCGATGACGCCTGTTCCGGGAGGCGTCGGACCGATGACCATCGCCATGCTGATGGTGAACACCTTCCGCGCAGCCGGAGGGAAGTGGTGAAGAAAAAAAACCGGCTCATGCCGGTTTTTTTTGTTATTTCTCCGATGGTTCCGGTTCTGAATTCCAAAAGACACCGGCAATGGCCATCTGCCGCAATAGCGGTGCTGCTTTATACCGCTCCTCATGATGCTGATGATATAATGCATCCAGCACAGCAGCTACATTCGAAAAGCCGATCAGTTCACCCCACGCAATGGGTCCATGCGGATAATTCGTTCCGTACTTCATCGCTTCATCGATATCCTTCGGCGTAGCGACATCATTCTGCACAGTAAAGAGCGCTTCATTGATGATCTGACAGAGGATCCTCGGCATGACCATGCCGACCGCGTCCTGCACCATCGCCGTCTCTTTTTTCACGGATTCAAACAACGCTTTCACTGTATCGGCGGTTTCCTTGGCGGTGTATAATGAAGGCGAAAGTTCCACCAGATGGTTCGCCGTCAGTGTCGGGAATGCTGCAATACCGACGAATCTGTGACGGTGCTTCATCCGGTGGGATTGTGACAGGATCGTCTCGGTGAGGGCATTAGAGATGATCGGTACGTTCGGAGGAAGGAACTCATCCAAGGCCTGAAGATTCTTCCGTTTTTGTTCCGTCGCTTCGATCGTCAGTTCCAGTGCCGCAGTGATCTTCTTTGCGGAGGTCTTCAGGGAGGCAAGATTCTTCAGTTCCTGAACCGCGATCCCTTTATCCTGAAACGCCGCAGAATACTCCTTCACCAGCCGTTCATCGCCGAGAAGACAGACGAGTTGTTTTACTTCGGTTTTGGCAAGTTTCTCTTTTTTGGGAGCAGCCGCTTTCGCTGTTGATCGTGCAGCCGGGACAACGTTCTCAGAGTGTGCTGCAGGAACGGGCACTGCTGCAGCAGCTGCTTTTTTCTTTGCCTTCGGCGGTACGGATGAGGGTGTTTCTTTTTTGGTCTGTTTTTTCATTTATCGTCGTAGTTATAGAATCCTTTTTTTGACTTCTTACCGAACAATCCTGCTTCCACCATCTGCTGCTGGATCTGGCTGGGACGGAACCGCGGATCATGATACATCTGTTCATACACTGATTCGGTCACGGAGAAGTTCACATCGTTTCCGATCAGGTCCATCAGTTCGAACGGTCCCATCTTGAACCCGCCGCTCTTCTTCACGATGCGGTCGATCTCTTCCAAAGTGGCGACATTCTCCCCGAGGATCTTCAGCGCTTCGCCGTAGAATGGTCGAGCGACACGGTTCACAACGAACCCGGGAGTATCCTTTGCCTGGATTGTTTTCTTCCCAAGTTGTTCGGCAATGGCTGTAGCGGACTTCATCGTTTCATCGGAGGTCAGAGCCCCCTTCACGACCTCCACCAGTTTCATCTGATGAACAGGATTGAAGAAATGCATTCCCACCACTCGCTCCGGACGTTTTGTCGCCGCGGCGATGGATGTGACGGAGAGGGAGGAGGTGTTCGTCGCGAGGATCGCCGTGTGATGGGCGATCTGGTCCAGCTTTTTAAAGAGATCCCGCTTCACTTTGATATCCTCAAGCACCGCTTCGATGATCAGGTCGCAGGTATCCAGATCATTGATGTTCGTCCTCTTCTTGATCCTGGTCAGCGCCTGTTTCATGTCGTCGTCCGAGATCTTGTTCTTGTCCACGCTCCGCTTCATCTCGAAGTTGATCTTCTCCACGCTCCGGCGGATCACCTCTTCGTTGATGTCATACAGCGACACGTTGAATTTCTTCAGTGCGGCGATGTGCGCGATTCCGGCGCCCATGGTTCCCGCACCGACGATTCCTATAGATATTGCCATATTTTGTCAAAAATGATGGAAGAATTGATAACGGATCTCAAGATCGGTCCGTTCGAACGCAGTGAAATTACAGAATGATTGGTGTAAAACCAAAGGGAAAAGGGAAGTTTCGTCCGGTCTAACCCACATTCCTCAGGACCATGAATCCTGCCGCGACGATGAGTGCGGCGGCGAACAGTTTGTGTTTCAGCCGCTCTTCCGAGAACAACTTTCCGCCGAAGAATGATGCGTACAGGATGGAGCTCCTTTTTACGGCGAGCACCAGCGCGACCGGTGCGAGGACCGTTGCTTCCAGTTGTGTGAACCGGTATGCCAGAGTGAGTACGGCAACGGCAGCAATCAGTTTCCATTGCTCAGCCGATTTCCGTACGGTACGGGTGAATGGATACCTGCGGAGCACGAGCACGCTGAAGAATAGTGTAGTATAGATCAGATGCTGATAGTATAGTACGGAGAGCGGCTTGATATGCAGTCCGCTTACAAGAATTTTATCGAAAACTGATGAGAGTGCAAAGAGTGCTACGGCACCGAGTGCATAGTAGTACTGCTTCGAAGATAGGATTGTTCTCAATGGTGTCATGAAGACATTGCCGGGTCCTTTGTCCAGTATTGCCGCTCCCGTGAACATCAGACCTATGCCGGCCCATTCCAACGGACGGATCCCTTCGCCGGTGATCAGGTGCGAGATGAGTGCGGTCGCTGCGGGAGTCAACCCCAAAAGGGGGAGTGCGCTGCTGATCGGGCCGTTACGGAGTGACATCATCACCAGTAGGAATGCCGATGCTCCGAGAATGCTCTTCCCGACAATGATCGCGATCGTGTTCGGCGCGACCGCAGTCAGGTCAGAGGTGAACGGGATGAAGGATGAGAGAATGACGACAGTGAATGAAACGGAGAAAGAGAATTCCACAGCATCAAGAGTGCGGAGGATCCGTTTCTGCAGCACGGCGGAAACGGCGGAGAGGAGTGCGGAGCATGTCGCTAATATGAACCAGACCATTTGATCGAACCCTTTGGATGACGTGCAGATCTATTTTATCACGGTGACCGACAGGAAAAAATCCCTGCCGGGTGCTTCTCTGTTCGTTCCGCGGATAGTGGAAAGATGATTGTGGTATGCTCGGTTGAACATGTTCCGGACACCGCCGGCGATGGTCAGCGAGAATCCTTCAGCACGGATGGGAACGGAAACACCATCGATGTCGAACACAGCATATCCTGCCGTCCGTTTTTCTCCTGCTGCTGTTAGCGATTGGTCTGCACTGAATGAAGATGAGAGACTCAGCGTCCCGATGCCATCGGCGGTGTTTCGGATGCCGAGCGAACCGTGCAGCGGCGGAATGAACGGCAGATTGGTGTGCATGGCGGTATTCTCACCGCGGACGGAACTGGCAGTGAATGAGATACCTGTTCCCGGTATGACATTGTATTCTCCGGAAATCTCGAAGCCATAGAGTCTGGCTGTACTGATGTTCTGTTTCACAAATGCCGGGTTCCCTTCGAAGGTCCCGGGAACATCGGCGACAAGACCGTTGAGACTGTTAATGAATACATCGGTCCGGACGAACATGTCCTCCGTATGCCATTGCATTCCCGCATTGAGACTCTGACTCTGTTCAGGATCAAGATCAGGATTACCCGCATGGATCCCGTCACCGAGTGTCAGATACTGATACCGTTCTTCAAGCGACGGTGAACGGAAGGATGTGGATGCGAGCAGGGAAAGATCGATACGGTCGGATAGGGAATACCGTACGCCGCCGTTGATGTTCCATGATTTGTTCGATGTGCTGCCGCTGTTCCAGAGGATCGTTTGGTTCTGCGGTGTTCTGTTTAAATTGCCGTTCATGATGACATATTCAGGATTGACCGCCGCATCATTCGTTAAACCGATATGGTCATAGCGGATACCGGTGATCAGTGTTATTCTTCCGGGTATGATAGACCATTCATACTGGCCGTAGATCCCGGCGGAAAGGAATTGTGAGTGCGGAACAGGGATGTCGCCGGTGATGCTGTTGTCCGTTTTGTTGATCCGTTCACGTCTGCTGACAAGATCACGCTGCCATACTTCAGCTCCGGCAACGAGAAGGGAGTTTGCTCCGGCATCGATCTTGGTCTCGATCTGCGAACTGAGAGTGGTGTGGATGGCGTGCGGTGTGAGCGTCAGCGAAGGTGTTTGGATGATCTCGACGTTGCGCGAAATGACCTGCCGGGAAAGACGGATGGTCAGTGAGAGGAACTGCGCTGAGAGGGCGGGAATTGTATATTCCAATCCGACAAGTTCCCTCCGGTATCTTTTGTACGTTGCGGTCGCAGTTGACGAAATGGGTGATCCTCCGGAGATCCCAGTGTTCTCAGCCTGCGATACCTGATAGGACAGCTGAAGGGATTCGTCCCCGAATGTTTTGAGCCCGAGTGAGCCTGTAGCCGAAAAATCACGGAATTGAGAGTTCGGGACGATCCCGGATGGAGTGGAGGTATTGTCTGCACGGCGGTAACTGCCGCTGAAACGACCTGCTGCCCGTTCGGATGATGCTTCCAAGGCGATGAACTGTGCTGTGCAGTTATTCACCGTGGAGACATCACTGCTGAACTCTCCAAGCATGCGGTCCTGTTCGCTGAACCCTGCCCGTTTCGTTATGAAATGGACGATTCCTCCCAAGGCTCCGGTCCCATACACAGCTGCTCCGGATGACCGTATCGTTTCGATTCTTGCAAGATCGTGCACATTGAAGAGCGACAGTGCACCGGAAATGTCATTGGCCGTTTCGATCCTGGTATTATCCACTATCGTCACAATGCCCGATCTGCTCATACCGCGGATCGCAACGGATGTCTCCCACATGCCATCTTGCAGAAGTGCTATCCCGGGAGAATCTTTGAGCATGTCGGACGGTGTTGCTCCCGGATGTTGTGACAATACTCCGGGAGATGCGACATTCAGGGGGAACGGAGTGTTCCGCTCAGTTGAAGCGATCCGGGTACTGCTGACAAGGACCTCATCCGATTGATAAATCTTTGATTGAAAGATTGCGGAAACTGAATCGACGGCGGCATCCTGGGCAGCAGTGAATGAGAACAGAAGAAAAGTGTTGAGAAGATAAACGTTGAGCCGTTGAAAGAATCTACAGAATGAACTGAACCGGAATATCCTTGACCATCGTAGAGGTGAATGGTCTGCAAAAACGGCAGGATGGTTTGTTGATGCGGGAGCAGCCACGGCAAATGACCAGGAGGTAATGTGCGATGGAAAAAATTTAATGAAACAATGTCCGGATAGCAATCACCATCTTCGGCGGAAAAAATATTTCTCTCCGAAAAAATACATCCGTGTCCTGATTGAAAAATAATTTTTCCGGTATCATCGCGGGAGTAATGATTCTCGGGAAATATCTCTCTATATTTCCATATGCCCATCGGCATTCTCGATGGTTAAGCGGTATCATGATATGTGTTGGGAATCGTTCTCCGCCGGATATCTCCCGTGAAATGTTCCATGGAAATCGTTCGCACAATAATACGATCAGCATCACGTTAAACCGTTACGGGACCGTACCAAGTATAGAACCGCTATACTTCATCACACTTCAGTTCGGTCTGCTGTACGATCCTTCGCAGCAGACGTAGTTCCGCCGCTCAGCCTTCCCCATATGCCCCGAGCAGGGATGTCTCTATGTCGTTCCCTGATCTTACCAACAGGAATATTTCTTCACATCACTGTTTTGACGATGCTCTCTTCAACAGCATGCATTCGTCCCCGGAAAGTATTTTAAATAATTCGCTGGTGAACGGTCTGCCGTATTCGGCGTAATGATCGGTATCATCAGTGTAACGATGTACAATTCTGAAAAAGGAGCAATTATGGATGGATCACGCACATTGACTCAGGAGCTGCAGGAGATCGATACCGTTATCTCGAAGTATAAGGGGAAGCACGGCGAACTCCTCGGCATCCTTGAAGAGTCGCAGCTGCTCAACGAACATAAATTCCTCTCCGAAGAAGCATTGGATCACGTCGCACGAAGGACGGGGATACCGCTGACACGCGTCTATAATGTTGTCACATTCTATTCGTTCTTCAATCTCAAACCGCAGGGGAAACATACCATCACGGTATGCCGCGGCACTGCCTGCCACACCAAAGGATCCCGTACACTGCTGGACGATCTCGGATTGATCCTGAACTGCAAGAAGGAATTGGATGAAGGGGAACCGTTCTTCACTACACCGGACAATCAATTCACCGTTACTACCGTTGCATGTTTCGGACAATGCGCGCTCGCTCCGGTGATCGCCATCGACGGAATCATATACAGCAACGTGACGACATCGAAACTGCAGATGCTCGTCCGACGAATCTCAAAAGTGCGGAGGTCCCATGAACATCATTGATGCTGCGGCAATGGAATTGGTACGCCGGAACGGATTGAAGAAACTCCTTCCCGATATTCCGAAGATCTCCGTCGGCATGGGAACATGCGGCATCGGGAACGGCGCACGGGATGTCTTTGAGGCGCTGCAACGGACCATCAAAGCGAAGAATGTGAATATCCGTCTCTCCATGACGGGATGCTTCGGATTCTGCGCTGAAGAGGTCCTGGTGAATTGTTACCTGCCGGGAAAACCGCTGGTGATCCTGCACAAGGTGACGGTGAAGGATGCGGTGAACATCGTCGAATGCCTTTCGAAAGGGCTTATGCCCCTGAAGAAAGCGCTCTGCAAGATCGAGAGATGGGATTTTCTCACATCGAAGATCGAGTTCGGAACCGGGATCGTCAGTGTCCCGCATTGGTATGAACTGCCGTTCTTCAAAGGTCAGAAGAAGATCGTCCTTCGCGAGGCGGGATTGATCGATCCGGAGGATTTAGAGGAATATATCGCAGTGGGAGGATTCAGTGCGCTGATGCGGTCGTTGACTTCCATGACGAGGGATTCGGTTCTGGAAGAGATCAAACGGTCCAAGCTCCGAGGCAGGGGTGGGGCGGGATTCCCCACAGCCATCAAGTGGGAAATGATGAAGAAGGTCGAGACCGGACAGAAATATATCATCTGCAATGCGGATGAAGGTGATCCGGGTGCGTATATGAACCGGAATGAGATCGAAAGCGATCCCTTTGCATTGATCGAAGGGATGCTGATTGGTGCCTATGTGATGGGAGCATCCGAAGGGATAATGTACGTCCGTGCTGAATATCCGCTCGCCGTCGAACGATTCAGGAAAGCGGTTGCCGTTGCCAGGGAATCGGGTCTGCTTGGGAACAATATTTTCTATTCCGGATTCTCATTCGACCTGTCGTATGTAGAAGGTGCCGGAGCGTTCGTCTGCGGCGAAGAGACCGCACTGATCGCTTCGATCGAAGGGCGTGCCGGCAGGCCGCTGCCGCGTCCTCCGTATCCCGCACAAAAAGGATTATGGGGACGGCCGACGAATATCAATAATGTCGAGACATGGTTCAATATTCCCGTCATCATCGCCATTGGCGGTGATGCTTTCTCCAAATTTGGAACAACGAACAGCACGGGAACCAAAGTGTTCTCACTCGTCGGTAAGATCAAGAACACCGGTCTCGTCGAACTGCCGCTCGGCACCATGCTTGAGACCATCATCTATCAGATGGGAGAAGGGACAGGAACGAAGAAGCGGATCCGCGCTGTACAGACCGGCGGTCCGTCCGGCGGCTGTATTCCCGTGGAACATTTCAATACCCCTGTCGATTACGAATCCCTCACGAAACTCGGTACGATCATGGGTTCAGGCGGAATGGTCGTGATGGACCAGGACAACTGCATGGTGGATGTCGCGCGGTATTTTGTGGAAGTGACGGCGGCGGAATCATGCGGGAAATGTACACCGTGCCGAGAAGGTCTTTCACAGGCGCTCGCGATCCTGAATAAGATCACACACGGCGAAGGCACGATGGACGATCTCGATACGCTTGAACGACTCTGTTACGTCATCAGGGATTCGTCGCTGTGTGGTCTGGGACAAACAAGTGCAAATCCGGTTCTCAGCACGCTACGGTACTTCCGCGATGAATATGAGAAACATATCATCGAAAAACGATGCAAGGCGGGGGTGTGTGAGAATCTCTTCATGGCGCTGTGTGAGAACAGCTGTCCTCTGCACATGAATATCCCCGGGTACCTGCAGCTGCTGAAGGAAGGCCGGATCGAGGAAGCATTCGAATTGACCCTCCGCGATAATCCGCTGCCCGGTACTGTCGGACGCATCTGCTATTTCCACTGCCAGATGCGGTGCAGAAGGGATATGGTGGACGATCCGGTGAACCAGGGTGAGATCCATCGGTACCTTGCGGACACCATCTATAAGATGGGTAAGGAGAAAGTGATATATCAGCGTTTGATCAGGGAGAAGCTTTCCTCCACAGGGAAGAAGGTCGCCATCATCGGAGCGGGACCGGCAGGATTGACCGCGGCATTCTATCTTGTCCGGCTCGGTCATGCAGTGACCGTGTACGACGGTCATGCGCGCGCCGGCGGGATTCTGCAGTACGGCATTCCCGCATACCGCCTGCCGAAGGATGTCGTCAACAAGGAACTGGAGCTGTTCAAAAAACTCGGGGTTAAATTTATCTTCAAGACCCGCATCGGGAAGGAGATCTCGATGAAGACACTCCAGTCGCAGAATGACGCCGTGTTCATCGCCGTCGGTGCGCAGAAGGATATCGAACTGCACATCGAAGGGAACAGACTGGATGGAGTATTGCAGGGATACGAATTCCTCGAGGATCTCGCCGTCGGCGGAAGACTGAGGGTTGGGAAGAATGTCGTGGTGGTCGGCGCAGGGAATGTTGCGATCGATGCCGCACGTTCTTGTCTGCGGAACGGTTCCGCAGTGACCATCGTGTACCGGCGCGACCGTGACGAGATGCCGGCGAATGAGCACGAGGTGAAGGATGCGATGGATGAGAACATCCGTTTCATGTTCATGTCCGCACCGTACCGGATCATCGGCGATCGAAATGGAAAAGTAACAGGTCTTGAGATCATGAAGATGAAGTTCGACGGGTTCGACAGTTCCGGACGGAAGAGACCGGTCGAAACGAACGAAAAAGAGATCGTTCCTTGCGACAATGTGATTCTCGCTATCGGGGAAAAGGTCGATTTCGAGCAGGCGAAGGAGGCCGGTGTGGAGCTTCGGAAGAACGGAACGGTGAAGATCCACCAACAGACGTGCAGAACGAATATTCCCGGAGTGTATGCCGGCGGTGATGCCGTGACAGGGCCTGCAACTGTCTCCGAAGCGATGGGGATCGCCCGGCATGCGGCTGAATCGATCGATCACGATCTGATGAAGGAGAAACGGTTCCACCAGCTCTTCAGGGAATTCAAATATAAGGATGAGGTGGAATTGGAACCGGAAGAAGCGAAGATGATCGAACCGAAGAAGGTCCCGGTGAAGGAGCGCATCTCCA
>CALRIY020000086.1:0-15949 GCA_943364975.1 Synechococcus sp. UW140 | reverse complement strand
TCCGGGGCTCATCATACCGGTCTGCGTAACACCGGTCGATCCGAGATAGGACCACCGGGTATCGCCGATCACTTTTCCGTCCGTTGCCGCTGCGGAAAGATTCACGCTTGCATTGAATGATGCGTTGAGCGTGTCTCTCCAGTACCGGTATCCTTTACGGTCGTAATCGAATGATGAATTCCATTTGCTGGTCGGCGTGTTCTTTGTCTTTGCTCCGCCGTTCGGATCGCGGTACCAATCCATCAGCGCTGTCATCTGTTTCGGGATCTTCTTCATGGTCAGCGTTACTTTCTTGAACGCGTTCACTGAATCCGCCCCAAGCTTGCTGTTGATATGCCATGTCAGCGGCGAACCGGCTCCGGTGACACCGGCGGCAGCATGCCGGTTGTAGAATGCCTGGTTTGAATCCGAGATACCGTAATAATTATTGCTGATCACCCATTGTGTCGTATCGTTCGGAGCGGAGATCACCCACGTCATGCGCGCTTTTCCGAATGCATCTTTTTCACCGCTGTCCGTGAATTCCGCCTGACGCGTCGCGTCGGTATCGTTGCCGAATCCCATCGGATCGAGAAGGAGGTTGTTTGTAATGGTTGCTTTCACTCCCATCTTTCCTAATGACAGCATTCCGTCGTATCCTCCGCCGTTCACGATCGTGTTATGATCGAAGACGAGATATTTGATGGCCGCCGTGCTGGAGAAATGGCGGATGATCCGGTCCTGCCAGTTCACAAATGTATTGTTTTTCATGACCAAGGAGTCCACCGAACCTGCGCGGACATCGATCCCTTTTCCTGCGCCGAGATTCGATCTGCCGAGATATCCCATGTCGGCAAAAATTGTATTGGTGATGACGATATTCTTCGGTGCCTGATCCGTACGGACATGGTTACCGTTGGTTGTTGTCAGGATGCAGCTGTCGATCGTGATGTTCTTTCCCGATGCGCCGGTATTGATGAACGATCCCTGAATGTTCTTCAGGTTGGAATCGACCGGTTCATAGTATCCGGAGATCAAAAGACTTTTCAAGACAAGATCACCTCTCACATCCACCATTTGTCCCGGAGGAAGTCCGGTCGTTGAGCTGGGATAGAGGAAAATGACCGGTTTTGCCGTGGTGGCACTGTCATTTGCTTTGATGGTGAGTGTCCATCCGTAGTTCCGGATGATCGCATTCACAAGATACAATCCGCCGCGCTGCAGTTCATAGACCCGGCCCGGGACGATCTGTCCGTTCGCGATCGAATCTTCAATGATCTGCTGGTTCAAGAACTTTGCCGACGATGTGTACGGCGCCAGGCGAAGAACATTTGCCTGACCGAATAATCCCAGCGGCAGCAATACCATCAGCAATATCATTGCTAGACTGTACTGTTTTTGTTTCATGGTTTCCTCCAGTAAATGGTTGATTGGTTATTGAGTTAATGATGGTTCTTCAGCTGATGCAACTTATTTATAAGGTAACCCGAACGCCGACATCAGCCGTGAGTCCGTACCGCAGCGCCGTATCGATCAGTCGCCATGCAACCGGTGCGGTGCGTTCCGACGTGGTTCCCTCTTCAAAATCTGTCAGGTTGTTGATATTGAATAACACGGAAACATTCTCGGACACTTTTTGCTTCAACGAGAGGTCCCAGCGGGAGAAGTTGTTCACCAGCGCGGAGCTTTGTCCGTCCGCACTGTGGCTTCGCGGAAACTCGCTTTGATAGTACACCGAGAGCCGGCCGGAGAATCCTTCAATATCATATCCGATTCCGACGTTGCCGAAGAACTCCGGCTGGTTCTCCAGTTTATTCTTCAGGACCCTCGTCGTACGGTAGGTCTTCGGGGCAATGACGGTGCCGAATTCCGTGAAGGTCGTTTCCGGACGCGTGTAGATATAGCCGGTCAGCAGATGCGTTTCTGAACGGACGATGGATGCGTTGTAGGAAAGGACAAGATATTGGAGATAACCGGGAAGGAAATTCAGATTCGCCTGATGTTCGAATTCGAATCCCCAGACCTTCGTCGGTGACGGTGAGTTATAGGGAACAGTCAGTTCATAATCATCGGTCTTGTACGGATCGTTCTTGATGATGATTCCGAGACTGTCATGAACAAATGACCCCTTCACACGCATACCGGAGACAACATGGAACATGTCAGCGATCTCTTTATAGAAGGCGGAAACCGTGATCAAGCCGATCGAACCGCCGAAGATCGATGCATTCAGCTCATAATTCCATGCTTTGGCCGTTTTTAATCCGGGATTCCCGAGTGTCAGTCCTCCGGCATTCGCTACGAATTTCGCAAGACGGAAATTGAAATCAGGACGCGCCAGCGCTTTATACGCCGCAACGCGGAGATTCAGGAAATCGGTCGGTTTGAAGTTCACATGGAAATTGGGGAGCAGGATCGATTCGGTGTAATGAGCTGACGAATCGCGGAAGACCGCCGACGCCGGAAATCCTCCGAACGAATCAGGTGAATACTTGGAACCGTAATCATTGCTTTCTTCTTCAATGCGGACGCCGGCAACCAGCGTGATCAGGTCGCCGTAGGAGAACGTATTCATCACATATCCGGCGGTAATATTCTCTTCGATATCATAGTAGTTCCCGATCTCACCGGAATTGCTCCGGTATTCTGCACTTCCCCCCGTTGCGCCCGAATAATCGTTTTTATTGAAGTTATACCACTCTCGCATTGCATCCCGGTTGATCAGCGGATACAATTTATACTTGTCGAAGAGATTCCTGCTTTTCGGAGTCCGGTCCAGAAAATACGAGAGGATCACCTGGTCCTTATGATAGAAATGCATACCGGCAAACCGTGTTCCGGCATACGTCGTGTCCTTCAGACTTCTTGTTCCGTCCGGATTCAGCGTGTAGGACCAGCTGTCTCCGCCAAGATAATATGATGCAGCCATTTCGTTCGTGTTCTTGCTTCTGTTTCGGATCTTCAGTTTGCCGCCGATCTTCAGATCCGCCGAGATCATATCTCCGAGAACATATTTGTAGGAGATATCAGTATATATAGAACGTTCCTTCTCAAAATTTTCCTGGGAGCGGAAATATCCCCAGTTCAGCTGCGCCGCGTCAAAATTGTTGTAGGCGAGGTCCTGCATCGCTTCGGGGGGACCGTGTCGAAGCGATTGGGGAAAATTGCGCATTGCGGAATTGCTGGTGGAGACTTCGGAAAAATCCAGTTCGTAATCGAACGGGAAACTTGCCTCCGATTGTGCGTAGGACAATCCCCACACCACATCGAATCCGAACAGATGGTTGTCGCCGCGGATCGAGTTGTTGAATGTTCCCAATTCCTGCTCTCGGTCCCGGTAGATATAAGAGACACCGTTCCCGTTCGAGATCAGCCGCGAACTGCCGGAGGGATAATCACGCAGATGGGAGAGAAAACTTCTCTTCGTGGCGCTGTAGACGTTGTTGAACCGGATCGATCCGCTATCCGGCGTTGTCACGTCAAAGAACAGACTGACACCGTTCCTCGTACGTTTCTCATCGGTATACTCAACGATAAAATCGGCAAGCGTATAGTCCGTGTTGTCGGTCTCATTGCTCCAATCGACATTGATCTTCTCATTGCTCCGGTCCCGTTTTTCCAGATTGGCGGAAAGCTGGAAGCCGAAAAAGTTGTCAAAGAACCGTTCACCGTAATACAGACCGACATCATACTGATCGTACGTCGGTTTCAGCTGATTGTAATTTCCTTTCAGGTCGGCACGGATCGAACGTTCGGCGGGAGCCCGTTTCGTCACCAGATTGATGCTGCCGGCGATCGCATCGGCATCCTTGTCCGACGTAAGAGCCTTGTAGAGTTCAATTCCGGAGAGCGATCCCTGGGAGAACATGCTGAGGTCAACACCGCGGGAGTTTGAATCGGTCGAAGCGATACCGACACCGTCGATCGTGATCTTCGCGAATTTATCGCTCATGCCGCGCAGGATCACCTTGTTCGCTTCACCGCCGGAACGGATGAGCGACACGCCCGGCAGACGACCGATCGCTTCGGCTGCGTTCGCATCGGGAAGTTCTTTGATCTTTTCTTCGGAGACAACATTGACGATGGAAGTGGATTTGAGCTGCTGGTTGATCGCGGAGAGCTGGCCCCGTGCCTGTGCGGTGATGATCACTTCCTGACCTTCGATCACATCGGGGACGAGCGGTGCATTCAGGATAACATTCGCCCCTTGTGTAATGGTCACCGGAAGTTCTTTGGTCTTGTAGCCGAGGTAAGCAATACGAACGATGTAATTCCCGGGGGTGATGTTGGCAATGCGGAAGCGTCCTTCAATATCCGAGATCCCGCCCACTGCTGTCCCCTTCAAAAGGATGTTTGCCCCGACCAGGATCTCCCTATTTGTGGTATCCGAGACTGTCCCCTGAAGGATCCCTTGACCGAACGCAGACTGGAAACTCACAAGCAGCGCAAACAGTACACATCGGATGGTGAAAGAGTATATTTTCATAATATGGCCTATTCTTATACTATATCGTTTACTTTAACGTTAACTTAAAAGAAACTTTTTTCATTGTCAAGCCCTTTTTTATCTCGGATTTTGCTGCGTTTTTTAGCAGCGGACCGGACCGCTGACGGACACCCAAAAAATGACAATTCATCTCGACTGCTTTAAAACAGGAACATCCCGCTCGGTTGCGGGATGTTCCTGTTCCATAACTATCAATCGGAGAACTATTTCACAAGTAGCATTTTCTTCACTTCGGTGAACCGTTTGTTGTTCGGTCCAAGAGCTTCGATCCGATAGAGATAGACTCCGGATGCAACCGCGCGGTGCGATTCGTCCTGACCGTTCCACACCATGGAATAGAATCCTGCCGATTGTTCTTCGTTCACCAATGTCCGTACTATTTGTCCCAGCATGTTATAGATGACGATCCGGACCGAACCGGCTTCCGGCAGCTGATAATTGATCGTCGTAGAAGGATTGAACGGATTCGGGAAATTCTGCTCCAGTTTATAGACCGACGGCAGATGGGCAAGTTCACGCACATTCAGCGTAATTCCGCCGATATCGTTCGTATGGTCCGTTTCGTTCAGGATGAATTTCTTCATGGTGAACAGCACGGCATTCTTCGGATAATTCGGATCTTTCAACCGGAAGGTGAATTTGATGATATCTCCTGCCGATGTGAGCGGTGTGATACCGGCAAGTGCAAGATTCGCTGATCCATCCGGGAACCGAAATGCCATCGTCATGCTGTCCGTGGAAGCGGTCTTGGACATGATCAACGGTGTCACAATACTGGAATCGAATCCGAGACTCATTGCGATGCCGTACACATTCGAAGCTTTATTCACCGAGACGAAGAGATCATACTCTTCCGGTTTACTGCTCTTCTGGATGCGGAAAGAGAACGCAGAGAGCACTGCATCAACCTTCGTCGTCTTTCCTAAACCGCCGGGGAATGTCGAGATCAAACCGACTGCACGCTGAAGGATATAGGATGCATCCAGAGAACTGATCGTTCCCGAACCGGATACGTCGCCGACTTTCTCCTGCAGCGGAGTGAATGCGATCGCTGAAACAACATTCTGCAGCACCATCGCGCCGTCGAACGCGCTGACCGTTCCGTTGCCGCTCACGTCGCCGTAGATATTCACACGGACATTCACTGTATCGTATGCTGTAGCAAGACTGTCGTCATACACTTTTACGATCAAAGTATACTGCCCATTAGCATCTGCCGCCGGCACATATTTCAGTTCGCCGGTGACGGAGTCGATCACTGCGCCTGCCGGAGCTGAGTCAAGTGCATACCGCAGCGATCCAAGATCAGGATCAAGCGCTTGATAATCGAAGAAGAGGGAATCGAACCGCGCAATGGCAGTATCCGATAGAACGGATGTGAACACCGGCGGAATATTCAGATCCACGGAATTATAGACATCGATCGAATGCGTTGCGGTCACATCAAAGAATGTGTACTGCGTAAGGGAGTCCATCACTCTCACGCCGTCCACATACAGACTGTCAAAATGATGACCGGCGAACGGGGCGAATGTAACGGTCACGGTATCACCATAGGATACCGGATGTGCCCCCAACGGAGTGATCGTGCCGTTGATGCTGGCAGTGAAGATAATATTGGTGTCCGGAACAACGGTAAAGAGTCCGCTGGAACCGGATTTTTCCGAGATTGGATCCGATACACTGATCACATACAGAGCACTGTTCTCGATCTGCATGATATGCGGTGTCAGGATCCCTCCCGCGAAGGATGAAGTGACCCCTTCACCTTGAGTGAGAACCGCGCCGGAGACCGTTACTTCCACCGTTCCGGTGAAATCGGTCTGGATATTATTGAACATATCCTCTGCGGTGATCATCACCGGGAAAGGATGATTCTCGACCTGATCGTGGATACCGGAACCC
Source organism: Synechococcus sp. UW140 (assembly GCA_943364975.1). Classification (GTDB taxonomy): domain Bacteria; phylum Bacteroidota; class Ignavibacteria; order UBA10030; family UBA8401; genus UBA8401. The sequence goes on along the minus strand of CALRIY020000086.1, from coordinate 9,558 downwards.
GATGTATCTTTTACGCTGAAATGATGCAGACCGGCTCCGTTCACCAGGAACGAAGCACTGGTACCGCTCTTTCCGCTCACGGAATCGATCACCGTAATGGTGTTCATCCCGCCGCGGTAGAGAGTAACGATCTGCGGTCCGTGCTGTCCGGCTGTGAACGGGATCGAGTAATCCCCTCCAAGCACCGCAATGGTCGTATCGGTCGAGGAGAACCAGACATTGCCGGTGAAGGTATTCACCGGATTGCCGAGAGAATCGACCGCCGTAGTGATGATCGTGAAAGTTTGTCCGGCCGTCTGCGAACCGATCGGCATATAATCGGAATTGGTGATCACAAAATGGTGCAGCTCGTTCGGACTGAAATACGCTGCAATGGTATGAGCAGCGGTCACATTCTCAAACGTATACGTGCAGATAGAATCGACCTTGATGCCGTCCACGATCACACTGTCCAGATGATGATACAGATCCGGCGTGATGGTGAACAGAGCTGTATCGCCTTGATACACCGGTACACTTCCGTCCGGAGTGATACTGCCGTTCCCGAACACCTGTGCATCGATCAGGAAGGAATTCTTCGCGAAATATGCTCTGATCGTGTGACCGGCGGTGACATTCTGGAATGTGTAGGTACGCAGTGTGTCGTCATGTCCCGTGCCGAAGATAGTGATCGGATCGGAAGAGAGTATCTTCTGCTGCGCATCCATGGAAACTTTTTTCCTTCTCGTATCTGCTGCGGTTATCGCATCCAGCAGAACGATGGGTGCATCGATGGCAATGCTGTCGATATGATGCAGCGGATCGGCATGGATGGTGAACTGAAGTGAATCACCATGGTCCACATACGTCGTACCGGAAGGCGAGACCGTTCCGCCGCCGTAGACGTAGGATGAGATACCGTAGATCATGAACGGCACCGCCGATGCTGTGTTCGATAACGGACTGATATTGAAACTGGTATCGACCGCTGCAACGCGGAAGTAATACGGCTGTCCGATGGTCAGTGTCGTGAACGCACGCACCGTGTCCACTGCATTCACGGTTGAATCGATCAGTGTGGTCACATTCGGGACGGTATCACGATAGATATAGTATTTCGCGATGTCGTTTTCCGTATTCATATTCCAGACAATGGTATAATAGCTTGCCATGGAATCCACCACGGTCAGACTGACCGGAGCGGAGGGCGCGGTCATATCGGAAGGCATGGATGACAGTTCCGTTGAGTAATCACTGATATTTCCGTTGGTATCAACCGCAGTGATACGGACATAATATCCGGTATAATTATTCAATCCGGAAAGCACTTTGACCGTATCATCCACCGCCGTCAGACTGTCATACACGACCGATGAATTCCCCAGCAACGAGAGATAGATATAATACTTTGCAAAGTCAGAATTCGGGACGGGACTCCAGCGGATCGTGATCTGCTGGTCTCCCGCAACAGCAGAGAAGTTCTGCGGGACTGAAGGTTTCGTTGTATCCGTCGGGATCGCGCCGGACTGATCCGAATACCCGCTGATGTTTCCGAATGTATCAATGGCACTGATCCGGAAATAATATTGCTGATAATTCGCCAATCCCGAAATGATCTTCAGTGTGTCGTTCAATCCGCCGTCAGCGGAATCAATCACTGTTGTCGGATAGATCGATGTCCCGGCGTAGATATAGTACTTCGCAAGATCATTTTCCGTATTCGGGTTCCAATGCAGCTGAACAAATCCGTCCCCTGCCGATGCAATCAAACCTTGCGGATTCGCGGGAGGTGCAAGATCGCCTGTGGTCGCTTCCGCTGCATAACTGCGGGCACCTTCAAACCCGGTGGAATCCATCGCCGTGATGCGGTAGTAATATTCCGTACTCGATGCCAGACCGGCATCCGCATAATTAGTGGCGGCAATTGAATCGAGGAGACTCATCGTCGTTGAGTCAGCACCGCGGTAGATATAGTATCGTCGGAGCGGAGCAGCTCCGCCGCCGTTATTCCAGGAGAGATTGATCGTCGTTCCGGCAGCGATCGCCGCAAGGTTCTTCGGAGCAAGCTGCAGATTGAACGAAGCGGGGTTGCGTGCGATATTTGAGAGCCGAACTTCGTCGAACGTTCCGTCCGGATTGAAACCATCCCCGCCGACAAAGAGCGATCCTCCCGCAGTATCAGGTTCAACCACCGGTCCCGAACCTTCCAGCCGTCCGTCCGCATAGATAAAGACGGAGTCGTCACTGCGGACAGCGGCAATGTGATGCCAGATACCGTCATTCAGAGCGCGTGTTCCATTGATCGAAGGAGCTCCGAGCCCGTCAAAGTTCAGTTTACCTGCATCCGCGCCGAAACCAAGGTTCACGGTCCATAGTTTCGTGGAATGTCCGGTATAACGGAAGAAAAGTCGTTGCGATGCTGCAGTACTCGTCGTTTTTACGAACATCTCCGCCGTGAAATCACCGCTGCCGAATGTAATGCTCGGCGAGGCGGGAATTTCCACTTTTGCCTGGGCGGTGCCGTCATACTCTCTGCCGTAACCGAATTTCCCCTGAGCGGTCGCCAATGAACCGGAATATGCCGTGCCGTCGTTACCGTATCCGCTGGCGTCCTTTACCATAGAACCGCTCGATTCATTCATGTGGAGCAGAAGGACGGTCGAGGAATCCGGATTAAGTTCGCTCAATTCCGTGAACATCAACGGCGTACCGGAGATCTCATTGCTGAATGTACTTTCATTTCCCGTACTGTCCACTGAAGTGATGCGGACGAAGTATTCTGTCCCGTTCGCTAATCCCTTCAGCACATTGAGCGTGTCATACCTGTCGCCGGCATCGGTGGAATCAGCGATCGTCATCGGATTCGGTGCCGGTCCGGCATAGATGCGGTACCGCTTCAGATCGGCGTCTCCCGTGAAATTCCAATGGAGCTGGAGCTGGCCGTTTCCGACTGCAGCCATCAGATTCAGCGGAGCATCCGGAACGGTCTGATCGTACGGCGTTACCGCGATCTCGTTCGAATACGTGCTCAGATTACCGTTCACATCGATTGATGCAACACGGAAATAGTAGGTCTGATTATTCGCCAGCCCTTCGAAGATCTTCAGCGTATCATTCGGTGCTGAGGATGAATCAAACAGCGAGATCGGATTCGGTGTGACATCCATATATACATAATACCGATGGAAATCCAGGTCACCCGTCGGACTCCAATGGATGGTCGCTTGACCGTCACCGGCAAGAGCAGAAAGATTCTGCGGAGCGGACGGCGAGGTCATATCATACGGCGTCGCGCTCACTTCCGTTGAACGGGAACTTTCATTTCCGCTCGTATCCACTGCGGTGATACGATAGTAATAGGTCGTATAATTCGTCAGACCGGAATACGTCTGCATCGTTGCATTGACGGAGAAGATGGAATCGATCCGCGAGGAAGGGTTCGGAATTGTTCCGGCATACACATAATATTTTGCAAAATCGGATTCAACAACGGCAGTCCAGGACAGATCCACTGATCCGTCCCCGGCGGTTGCCAACGGAGATGACGGAGGATCCGGTGCAGTCTGGTCGATTGGAACGGCAGAAATTTCATTGGACGTGGTACTGTTATTTCCGCTCGTATCCTTCGCCGCGACACGGAAATAGTATTCCGTATAATTGGTGAGTCCGGTATATGTTCTGAGCGTATCATCGATCGCCGCTGCTGTGGTCGAATCGATCAGGTTGGTCGGATTCGGTGTCAGTCCGGAATAGATATAGTATTTGTCGAAATCTCCGCCGGTGATCGGATTCCAATGGATGGAGATCTGTCCGTCCCCCGCAACAGCGGCGAGATTCTGTGGCGCGGCCGGAGCGGTCATATCCACCGGCATGGCGGCGATCTCATTCGAATAGGGACTCAGATTTCCGTTCTGATCCGCAGCCGCCACGCGGAAATAGTAGTCCGTATAATTCGTCAGACCCGTCATTGTTTTCGATGTATCGTTCACCGCCATTGTTGAATCGATAACCGTCGTCGGATTCGGCGAAGTGCCCCGGTAGATATAGTATTTTCCGAAATCTGGTTCACCGTTCTGCATCCATGTGATCTGGATCTGTCCGTCCGCAGGAGTTGCATTCACCAATTGCGGAGCAAACGGCGCCATAGCACCTGTTCCGGCAACAAATGACACGCCGTTTACCAAAGAACCGGTGTTGTTATACGGTGATGCATCATAGGTATTGGTCGTGGAGACAGGTTCATCCATATGATACAGTCCGACCAGATTCGGCGTATCGCCCCGGAGATTCTTTACCATACTGTTCTTGATCTGCGCTTCGGTCCGGGCAACATTCCAGATGCGTACCTCATCCAATTCACCGTCAAAGAACTGGATGGAACCATTGTTATATTTGCCGATCTCCAGCGGAAGATTATTGTAGATCCGTGATCCGCTGAACGAACTGTTCGCTGTTTCAACACCATTAAGATACATCGTCCCGGTAGAACCGGAAACAGTCACTGCAACATGATACCATTGTCCGGGATTGAGGATTCCGCCGTCCAAACCGATCGCGTATGTAGACCCGTTCCCCATGAAGAAATTCAGATTTCCGTCATTTTGCACCTGCAGATTGAACTCAGCAGTTTCATTCCCAAAACCGTTGATGGTATTCTTGGAAACGATCGGGCGGTAGTCCGTCGGAACCCCCGGCTTCACCCAAGCTTCAAGCGTAAAATCACCGGTCAGCGAGATGATCGGAGTCTGCACATAGCCGTCTGTACCGTTGAAGAGCATCGCGTTACCGGCTTCAACAACCGGAACTGAGCGTTTCTCATCTGACATGCTGATGTTGCCGTTGGAATCCTTTGCGGCGACCTTCATATAATAGAGTGTTCCGTTCGTCAATCCGGAAAAGACCTTCATCGTATCGGATGCGACTGAAATTGAATCAACGAGGGTCGTCGGATTTGGAGTGACATCCTTATAGATATAATATTTCAGGAAATCGGTTTCCGGCACGCTCCCCCACTTCAGTTCGATCGAACCATTTCCGGCAACGGCGGTCATATTTTCCGGTACGGACGGCGGATTCAGATCGACCGGGATCACTGAGACCTCGTTCGAGAATCCGCTCTCGTTCCCGCTGGTGTCCGTAGCGGTGATGCGGTAATAATAGGTTGTGTAATTCGTGAGACCGGCGATCGTCCTGAAAGAATTTCCGATCACGGAGACGGAATCGATCTTCGTGCCCGGATTCGGAGCAGTGCCGCCGTAGATATAATACTTCGCAAAATCGGATTCGCTGTTCGCGGTCCATGTGAGATCGACATACTGATCATCTGCCGCCGCATTCAGAGAGACCGGTGTTGCGGGCGGAGTGAGATCCACCGGCACGGCCGACACTTCATTGGAAAAAGGACCGGTGTTCCCGTTCACATCCTTTGCCGCGATACGGAAATAGTATTGCTGATAATTCGTCAGGCCGGTATAGACTTTCAGCGTATCATTGATGTCTGTTGTTGAATCAATCGCCGTCGTCGGATTCGGCGATGTTCCTCGATAGATGATATACTTTGAGAAATCCCCTTCTGAATTTGGGTTCCAATGGATCGCTGCTTGAGATTCCGCAGCGGACGCAATGAGATTCTGGGGAGCGGCGGGATAAACATTGTCGAAGACAGTATCGCTCACGGCGAAGCTCTTCACACTTTCAAAACCGGTGGAATCGACGGTCGCCGTCCGGTAATAATAGATCGAAGGACCGTTCGGTAGTGTTTCCGAAAATCCCGTCGTATAGGATGAATCGATCAGTACCATCGAAGTCGAATCCGAACCGCGATAGATGCGGTAGTGTGACGCCGGCACTGAACCGCCGCCGTTGGACCATGAAAGACTCACGACTGAATCAGTGACAGCTGCGGCGACTTCTATAGGAGGAAGTTGAAGATTGAAATCATACGGGACTCGGACGGTGGACGAGAGACGAATCTCATCTACTGTGCCATCGAAGTAGTAAGAAATGATCTCGTTCTGATGTTCTGCTCCGATCAGCACCGGATGGGTGTCGTATTCGATGGAACCGGTATTTGTGCCGGCCGCAACGTCGACACCGTTCACATACAGATGATGCATATCGTTGTTATCATCAAATGTATAAGCTATATGGTACCATGTACCCGGAACCGGTGTCCAAGCCGCTGAAAGGATCGGTCCCATCCCGGTATTTGTCCCAATACCCGCCAACAACGTTCCATTATTATAATGAATGATGTAGGAATTATTCACTCCGCTGCCGATCGTTTTCGCCATCAGCACCTTGTTCCCGGTGTTGGTAGTGAAATTGAACCATCCTTCAGCCGTGAGATCGGACGAGTGCAGCATGGCATCATCAGGGATCATCACAACAAAATTCGAATCGCCGGGGGATATTGCCGGACCGAATCGGCCGGGACCATAATTCATCGATCGACGATACCCGTTATTGCCTTTCAATGAATGATCGAAGAGCGCATACCCCATCGGCGAGTAGTTCGTACGGCCGGTGGAAGGATCCTCATCCAAATGCAGCAGTACATTGGTGTTTGCATCTTTACTATAAGTGCCGAATAACGGTGTATAGACAGGAAGATCATCGAACGATTCGACCGGAAGCGTCTCCGATCCTGTCAGGACGACGATGCGGTTCTCATTGACCGGAGTTTCCCTTTCCCACATCTCTAAACCGCGGTGGATCATCACATATTTGAATTGGAGTGAATCGATGCCGTAGAGCTCGGCTGTGAGTGTATAGATGGAGTCATTATTTCCATCCGTAAGAATGAACGTGCTTCCGGTCCAATTCAGCGGTGCAATACTTCCGCGAAGGATGACCGAATCAGTGGACGGAACGAATTTCCCGTGCTGGATCGCGGGACGCATATCCACCCGGAATGTCACCGAGTAATTCTGGGAGAAATAGACATCGATGGTCTGCGGCGATGTCGTATTGATAATGGTATAACTCGAAAGTGAATCCGTTTTTACTCCCCCAACAACGACACTGTCAACATGATATCCGGGATCCGGTGTTATCGTGTAGGAATTATTACTGCCGTAGTTCACTGAACCCGTTCCGGGAGAGATCGATCCGTTCCCGAATGAATTGACCGTGATGGAATATGTATCGATCGAAAAATATGCGTCGATCGTATGTGCGGCACTGACCGAATTGAAATCATAAGATATGACTGCGCCGACATTGACGCCATCAGCAAGAACACTGTCGATATGATATGCTGGATCCGGTGAAATGGTGTAGGTATTATTGCTGCCGTAGTTCACAGATCCTGTTCCGGGAGAGATCGAACCGTTCCCGAAGGAATTCACGGTGATGGAATACGAATTGATGGAGAAATATGCGTCGATGGTATGCGCGGCACTGACCGAATTGAAATCATAGGATGAAACTGCGCCGACATTGACCCCGTCCGCAAGAACACTGTCGATATGATATCCGGGATCCGGAGAAATGGTGTAAGTATTATTGCTGCCGTAGTTCACCGATTCCGTTCCGGGAGAGATCGAACCGTTTCCAAAAGAATTAACCGTGATCGAATACGTGTCGATCGAGAAATATGCGTCGATGGTATGCGCGGCAGTGACCGAATTGAAATCATGAGATGCGACTGCGCCGACATTGACCCCGTCCGCAAGAACACTGTCGATATGATATCCGGGATCCGGTGAAATGGTGTAGGTATTATTGCTGCCGTAGTTCACTGATCCTGTACCGGGAGAGATCGAACCGTTCCCGAATGAATTTACTGTGATCGAATACGTGTCAATCGAGAAATATGCGTCGATCGTATGCGCGGCGGCGACCGTATTGAAATCATGAGATGCGACTGCGCCGACATTAACGCCGTCCGCAAGAACACTGTCGATATGATATCCCGGATCCGGAGAAATAGTGTAGGAATTATTGCTTCCGTAATTTACCGACCCGGAGCCCGGCGAAACCGTTCCGTTCCCGAAGGAATTCACGGTGATGGAATACGAATTGATGGAGAAATATGCGTCGATGGTATGCGCGGCAGTGACCGAATTGAAATCATGAGATGCGACTGCGCCGACATTAATGCCATCAGCAAGAACGCTGTCAATATGATATCCCGGATCCGGAGAAATGGTGTAGGTATTATTGCTGCCGTAGTTGACGGAACCCGATCCCGGTGTGATACTGCCGTTCCCGAATGTATTAACCGTAATGGAGTACGTATCGATCGAGAAGTATGCATCGATCGTATGTGCGGCAGTGACCGAATTGAAATCATGAGATGCGACTGCGCCGACATTAACGCCATCAGCAAGAACACTGTCGATATGATATCCGGGATCCGGTGAAATACTGTAGGTATTATTGCTGCCGTAGTTCACTGATCCCGTTCCGGGAGAGATCGAACCGCTCCCGAATGAATTGACCGTGATCGAATATGTGTCGATCGAGAAGTATGCATGGATCGTATGTGCAGATGATATACTATTCAGGTCAACGGACAGGACGGCACCAATGTTGACACCGTCCACCAACACGCTGTCCACATGATAACTCGGGTCCGGATCAATTGTGAATGAATTGTTGCTGCCGTAATTCGCAGTAGTCGATCCGGGGGAGACTGTTCCATTGCCGGTTGTATTCACCGTAATGGAATACGAATTAATGGAGAAATAAGCATCGATCGTATGCGCGGCAGTGACCGAATTGAAATCATGAGATGCCACTGCGCCGACATTAATGCCATCAGCAAGAACACTGTCAATATGATATCCCGGATCCGGAGTAATGGTGTATGTATTATTGCTGCCGTAGTTCACAGATCCCGTTCCGGGAGAGATCGAACCGTTTCCGAATGAATTGACCGTGATGGAATACGTATAGACCGCAAAGTATGCATCGATCGTATGCGTTTCGGTCACATTGGTAAAGGTGTGGGAAGCGATGGCGCCCTGATTCACTCCATCCACATTGACATAATCGATATAATATCCTGCATCCGGTGTGATCGTATATTCCTGATCATTTCCTTCGATCACTCCCGTGACCCCGTTCGGCGAGATGGAACCGCCGCCGTAGGATGTTGCCGTAATATTGTGCGAAATATTTTCTCCGAGCGCGAACGTGCCGAAACTCGTCAGGGAATTCACATCCGTATAGTTCGAAGACCAGCCGGTCGGCGTTTCATCGTTCCATTGTGTGCCGTCCCACCGCTTCGCATCGAAATTCGAGGTGTTGGCACCGCCGTCAATCTCCGTATTTTCAAAATGGAATGTAGCCAAAGACTGCGAAAAATCAGTACCGGTATTTGTGATGGTCCAGTACCGGTCCAGATTCTTGTTCGGATCAATAAGACTCCCTGTCAATGACGGACCGGAGGTAGAGGTGGAAGCTGTGACCTGGCCGGAATTGGAGACACTCGAAAAGAGTATCTCGGCCGGAGAAAATCGTGAGGCATCACCGATTTCGAACATGACATTCGGATCGCCGAAGGGAATAGTCTTCCGCAGATTTCCTATCACATAATTGTTGCCAAAGTAGGTAACATCCCCCGATGGACCG
>CALRIY020000085.1:0-15963 GCA_943364975.1 Synechococcus sp. UW140 | reverse complement strand
GGACCGGTCACATGGATCACCTGAACGATGGAGACACCGGGGAGCGCACTGCGCAGTTGCCGATAGACCTCCGTGGTGACTGCATCCACCAGCTGAAGAGTGTTCGCCTTCGTCCTTCTCTGCTGAGCGATAATGGAGTCGGCATCCTGTCTGCTCGTCAGCAGGAATGTCGCAATGTGCGGAGGAACCGTTGTGATGATCTCTGCGATCAGTTCTTCTGAAATCGGACCGGGACCGCTCGGCATGGCGGAGACAAGTCCCAGCGCCGATGCGCCATATCGGACTGCCATTGCCGCATCTTTAACAGACGAGATACAACACACTTTTACTTTTGGGATGTTCATTTATTTTCTCCGTGATCTCCGTGCGCTCCGTGGTGAGATCTTTACTAATAAAAAAGGCGGGAGATCATCCCGCCTTCGTGTAATCCTCTGTGCTCTCTGTGGCTGATTACGCCGTTACTTTATCACCGCAGAACTCGTCGAACGCGGAAATGAGATCCGCCGCGATCTCGTCGGCGATCCTTCCCTCGATCTTGAAGCGAGGAATGAAGTGGACAAGTTCATTGTCCTTATATAATGCGATCGCCGGTGAGGAGGGAGGAATTCCCTGCAGCCAGCGCTCCCGAAGCCGCGCGGTTGCATCCACTTCCTGGCCTGCAAATACGCTTACTTTATGGTCCGGAACGTTCACATGCTGTAATGCTTTCCGGATAGCCGGACGGGCTTTCCCTGCGGCACAGCCGCAGACCGAGTTGATCACCACCAGCATTGTCCCTTTATTGTTGCTGAGTGTATCATCCACATCCTGTGCGGTGATTAATTCTTTGATTCCGAGTTCCAGAAGTTCATCGCGGAACGGCTGGATCATCACTGGATCGAATGGCATTGTTACTCCCTAAAAATTTTGTGAAATGATGAACGATGAATGAATAATGAAGAATCATCCACCCAAGAAGGACGGAATTCATTCTTTTGTCTAAAATACGAAGATTTTAGCGAATAATCAGACTAAATACTCTGTATTCCTATTTCCTTGAACATTGGTCCGGAAGAAAGAGTTTCCCAATTAAATGAGCATGTCAAAAAATACCCAAACTGATGAGGATATTCACCATTCTGCATTCTGAATTTCGAATTATTTTTTCCTCTTAACAACCTTCTTTGTTACTTTCTTCACTGTTTTTTTCTTGACTGTCTTCTTGATCTGCTTCTTGACCGTCTTCTTGATCTTCTTCTTGACTGACTTCTTCGCAGTCTTCTTGGCGGATTTCTTCACAGCTTTTTTCACTGTTTTCTTCGCCGTTCTCTTCTTTGAAACAGCTTTCATCTGCGATGCGATCAGATTCAGCGCACTGCCGGCTTTGAACCAGCCGATCTGTCCTTCATTGAAGGTGTGATTCAATTCGATCGAATCCGCCGTATTGTCGCTGTGCTTCAGTTCCAGGAAGAGCGGAACGCCGGGCGCGAATGAGGTAAGACCGCGGATCGAGGCAATGTCATCCTCGCGGATCAGATCATAGTCGGAAGGATTCTTGAACGTAAGTGCAAGCATTCCCTGTTTCTTCAGGTTCGTTTCATGGATGCGTGCAAAACTCTTCACGATGATCGCTCGGCCGCCGAGGAAACGGGGTTCCATCGCCGCATGTTCACGCGAGGATCCTTCACCGTAATTCTCGTCACCGATGGTGATCCAATTGATCCCCTGTTTCTTATAATCGCGTGCAACATCGGAATATGCTTTCACTTCGCCGGTGATCAGGTTCTTCCCTTTTCCTGCTTCACCGCTGTAAGCGTTCACCGCATTGATGAACATGTTGTTCGAGATGTTGTCAAGATGACCGCGGTACTTCAGCCATTTTCCGGCGGGTGAGATATGGTCCGTGGTGCACTTCCCTTTTACTTTCAGCAGCACACGCAGATTTTCCAGATCTTTCCCTTCCCATGCTTTGAACGGCGCGAGCAGCTGCAGCCGGTCGCTCTTTGCACTGACCGCAACTTTCACTTTGGAGCCGTCCTTTGCCGGTGCGAGGAAACCTTCCTCATCCGGTTTGAAACCGTCGCGGGGCAGTTCGTCCCCTTTCGGAGGATCGAGTTTGATCTTGTCCCCTTTGGCATTCTCAATATAATCGGTCAGGGGATTGAAGGTCAGTTTACCGGCGATCGCGAATGCGGTGACGATCTCCGGGCTTGCGACGAATGCATGAGTGGCGGGATTCGCATCATTCCGCGCCGTGAAATTTCTGTTGAAGGAAGTGATGATGGAGTTCTTCTCTCCCATCGCCACGTCGTGCCGTTTCCATTGTCCGATGCACGGTCCGCACGCATTCGCCATCACCACCGCACCGGCCTCTGTCAGCGTCTTCAGCTGGCCGTCCCGCTCAATGGTCGCACGGATCTGTTCGCTTCCCGGAGTGATGATCAGTTCACTTTTCGCTTTGAATCCTTTCGCCAGCGCCTGCCGCGCTACGGAAGTCGAGCGTTCAATATCCTCGTACGAGGAGTTTGTACAGCTGCCGATCAGCGCCACTTTCAGTTCTTCGGGATATCCTTTTTCCTTTACCGCTTTCGCGAACTGCGAGATCGGCCAGGCAAGATCCGGAGTGAACGGACCGTTCACATGCGGCTCCAGTTCGTCCAGATTGATCTCGATGACGCGGTCATAGAATTGACCGGGGTTCGCCAGCACTTCTGCGTCCGGACGAAGATGCTCGGCAATTCCTTCCGCGAGACGTGCCACTTCTTCTCGTTTCGTCGAATTCAGATAATCCGCCATACGCGAATCGTACGGGAACACCGATGTCGTTGCACCGATCTCTGCGCCCATGTTGCAGATGGTTCCTTTTCCGGTTGCAGAGATGGACTTGGTGCCGTCGCCGAAGTATTCAACGATCGCTCCGGTTCCGCCCTTTACGGTCAGAATGCCGGCAACTTTCAGGATGACATCTTTTGCAGAGGTCCATCCGTTCATCTTACCTTTCAGATGCACGCCGATCACTTTCGGGAATTTCAGTTCCCATGCCATCCCTGCCATCACATCCACTGCATCCGCACCGCCGACACCGATGGCGATCATTCCGAGTCCGCCCGCATTCGGTGTGTGTGAATCTGTTCCGATCATCATTCCGCCGGGAAACGCATAGTTCTCCAGCACGACCTGATGGATAATACCCGCACCCGGTTTCCAGAAACCGATCCCATATTTATTGGAAACGCTGGCGAGGAATTGATAGACTTCCTTGTTGTCCGTATTTGCTTTTTGAAGGTCCGTCACTGATCCGACCTCGGCCTGGATCAAATGATCGCAGTGCACTGTGGAGGGAACTGCAGCCGAAGCACGTCCAGCAGACATGAACTGCAGCAATGCCATCTGTGCAGTAGCATCCTGCATCGCAACACGGTCCGGTGCGAAATCGATATAGCTCTTCCCCCGTTCCGCTGCTTTGGTCGGTGCTTCAAAATAGTGAGCATACAGGATCTTTTCGGTCAGTGTCAAAGGACGGCCGACGAGTCCGCGGGCCGCGGCGATCTTTGCTCCGTAGCCGGCGTAGACTTTTTTGATCATTTCGAGGTCGAAAATCATTGAAGGATCTTTCTGAAATTGAATGGTGAAGGATATTGGATATTTTATCAAATATACGCAGACTTACAGTTGTCTGCAAGAAAGGAAACACACCCTTCAATTCTGCTGTATTGCGGCGGTCGCGGGAGAAGAATCGGAGCTCCAGGCGTGCAGAGAAAACCGCCTTTTCTTGCTCATACCTCATTTTTTACGTATTTTAGTGTTTAATTATCACAAAACATGGCAAACCAAAATCCACAGACCGAAGAAGAAGTCATCGATGAGGTGAAGGTCCAGCATCCTGCAAGGGCGATCCTGTTCAATGACGAGGTCCATACGTTCGATGAGGTGATCAATCAGATCATCAAAGCGACCGGCTGTGACTTCCCGACGGCTGAAAAGATGACATGGGAAGTGCATGACACCGGGAAATCGTGCGTCTTCACCGGCGAACTGGTGAAATGCCTTCAGGTAACCAGTGTTTTGGAAGAAATTGAATTAATGACCCAGGTCGAGGTCTGACCTTTTTTTATTCTCTGTGCCCTCGGTGGCTAATCTCTCTTATTATATATGACATCTCGCGAAATACGACAATCATTTCTGGATTTCTTTAAGTCCAAACAGCACACCATTGTACACAGTGCACCGGTCATTCCGCATGGCGATCCGACCCTGCTCTTCACGAACGCCGGAATGAATCAGTTCAAGGAGATCTTCCTCGGCACCGGGAAACGGGATTATACCCGCGCAGCCGATACGCAGAAATGTATCCGCGTCAGCGGAAAGCATAACGATCTTGAAGAGGTCGGCCGGGATACGTATCATCATACGCTGTTCGAGATGCTCGGCAACTGGTCCTTCGGTGACTATTATAAGAAGGAAGCGATCGCCTGGGCGTGGGAACTCCTCACCGAGGTCTGGAAGATGCCGAAAGAACGTCTCTGGATCACTGTCTATAAGACGGACGAAGAAGCGGCGAAGATCTGGGAACAGTACATCGATCCTTCACGCATCCTGCGCTTCGGCGACAAAGAGAATTTCTGGGAAATGGGTGACAGCGGTCCGTGCGGTCCCTGCTCCGAGATCCACATCGATTTGACGCAGCGCGGTGATGCTCCGGAAGCGATGGTCAACGCCGGTTCACCGGAACTGATCGAGATCTGGAATCTCGTCTTCATCCAGTACAACAGAAATGGGGACGGTTCACTGACAGAACTTCCTGCAAAACATGTCGATACCGGCATGGGATTCGAACGGGTCTGTGCAGTGATGGAATCGATGAAATCCGATTTCAAGCGGTTCCCGTCAAATTATGACTCGGATGTCTTCACTCCGATCATCTCACGGATCTCTCAGATCTCAAAGATCGAATACAAGGCCAGCCATTCGGATATCGATGTTGCCATGCGCGTTATTGCGGACCATATCCGCGCGCTGACCTTCGCCATCGGCGACGGCGCAACCCCTTCCAACGAAGGACGGGGATATGTCCTCCGCCGCATCCTCCGCCGTGCGTCGCGCTGGGGACGGAAACTGGAATTGCGGGAACCGTTCATGTTCCAGCTCGTCCAGACGCTCGTTGATACGATGAGCGATGTTTTCCCGGAGATCAAAGAGCATCAGACCCATATTGAGCGGGTGATCAGAAGCGAGGAAGAGAGTTTCAATCAGACACTGGACCGCGGTCTGGAGATCTTCGAGCAGACGGTGGAAGGATTGAAACAATCCAAAGTGTTCCCCGGAGAAGCGGCATTCAAACTTTATGATACATTCGGTTTCCCGCTCGATCTGACACAGCTCATCTGTTCCGAGCGCGGACTCTCCGTCGATGCAGCCACCTTCGCCCAGTTGATGGATGTCCAGCGTGAACGCTCGCGCGAGTCCAAACTCCACAGCGGTTCGGATATCTCCGAAAGCGAACGCATTGCAGCCGAAAGCAAAGAGACCGCCCGTCATTTCGCGACAGAATTGTTCGAGAAGGAATTCCAGTTCCTCGGTTATGACCTGACATCGACCAAGGCCGCCATTGTCAGTGCCGAGAAGAATCTCGTCGTGCTGAATGCGACTCCCTTCTATGCTGAGTCGGGCGGACAGATCGGCGATACCGGCGAGATCGTCATCGACGGGAAGTCCTTTCCCGTTGTGGATACACAGAAGAGCGGAAAAGTGCATGTGCACATCCTCGGAGCCGAGTTGCCGAAGTATTCCGCGCGGTACGAAGCGGAAGCGAAGGTCGATCCGAAACGCCGCTATTCCATCATGCGGAATCATACCGCCACACATCTGATGCATGCGGCGCTTCGCCAGGTTCTCGGGAACCATGTCCATCAGGCGGGCTCGCTCGTCGCACCGGAATACCTCCGTTTCGACTTCGCCCATTTTGCAAAGATGAGCGAGCAGGAGATGACCGAGATCGAGAACATCGTCAATGAACGGATCAAGGAGAATATCGTCCTGCAGCATCACCGCGCCATTCCGTTCGATGATGCGAAGAAGATGGGGGCTCTGATGTTCTTCGGCGACAAGTACGGGGACCGTGTGAATGTGGTGCAGTTCGGAGAGTTCAGCAAGGAATTCTGCGGCGGTATCCATGTGAAGAATACGAATGAGATCGGCTTCTTCAAGATCCGGACCGAATCCAGCAGCGCAAGCGGCGTCCGCCGCGTGGAAGCGCTGACCTATGATTATGCCGTCGAGTATCTGAAACTGCAGAACAAGACATACCGTGAACGGATCGAATATGCCTATGATGTGATCGACGAGATCCAATCCATGCACAATGAACTCGGCGCAGCATCGCCGTTCACCAACGAACTTGCGCTCGGACTCGACACGAAACTGCGGAAATTCGAGGACATTCCCGAGGTCCCGCACACGATCGAGACGGATGAACTGAAGAAGGAGTTTGCCGGACAATTCGAACGGTTCCGCGCATTGGAGAATTACATCCTCGAACTGAGCGACAGAAAAAAGGCCATCGAAAAGGAAAAAGCAAAAGCGGCGGTCCAGTCCGCCAGCGGGAATATCGATGCCCTGATCGCATCGGCACAGTCCGTCGGCGGATTCAAAGTGGTCAGTTCGAAGATCGAAGCGGCGGACAATGAGTCCCTTAAGACGCTCGGCGATGCACTGCGCGGCAAGATCGGAAGCGGTGTCGGACTGCTGGCATCTGTGATCGATGAGAAGGTCGCGCTGGTCTGTGTGGTGAGCGATGATCTGATCACGTCGAAGAATCTCCAGGCCGGCAGGATCGTCGGCGTTGTCGCGAAACAATTGAACGGCGGCGGCGGCGGAAAACCGCATCTCGCCACTGCCGGCGGTAAGGATGTCGCCAAACTGGATGCATCATTGTCCGGCTTCGCCGATGTCGTGAAAGGAATGCTCAACTAATGTCCATCTACGAACAACTGCTGGCTTCCTCCGCTGCACACGGTGCGGCGTATCTCGTGCTGATCGATCCGGATAAGATCGCGAATGATAAACTCCCCGCCTTCATCGAACAGGCAACGGCGGACGGTGTGGACGGATTTCTTGTCGGCGGCAGCCTGATCGTGGATGATTCCTTTGACGAGTGCATCACCACCATCAAGCGGCATACGAACGTGCCGACAGTGATCTTCCCGGGCAGCGTTGTGCAGATCTCCAAAGAGGCCGACGCGATCCTATTCCTCTCCCTCCTGAGCGGAAGGAATCCCGAACAACTCATCGGCAGTCAGGTGATCGCCGCACCGATCGTGAAGAAGATCGGACTCGAAGCGATCTCTACCGCCTATATGCTCGTTGAGTCGGGCAGGACAACATCGGTTGAATTCATAAGCAATACCCATCCCCTTCCCCGTCATAAACCGGATATCGCCGTTGCGCATGCTCTGGCCGCGGAGATCCTCGGTTTTAAGATGATCTATCTTGAAGCGGGCAGCGGTGCGGAACAATCGGTCCCGGAGGAAATGATCGGCGCCGTTACAAAACATTGCTCCGTTCCGCTCATTGTGGGAGGAGGACTCCGCACACCGGATGAGGCTCTCAAAAAAGTTCAGGCAGGAGCGAAGTTCATTGTCACCGGAACCGTCCTGGAAAAGAACGGCAGTGCGAATCTTGTGAAAGAATTCGCTGCCGCGATCCACAGCAAGTAATAATATATAGTTTTTGAAGATGCTGGATGCTGGATACTGGATACTGGATACTTGATCCAGCGTCCAGTATCTAGTATCCAGAATCAAGCTTCTCATTTAACATTCCATTTTTATCAAATACAAAGACTATGGCCCACTTACCTCTGACTCTCGTCTATCGTCAATCATTCATCCAGGATTCGCTGAAAGCCAGCGCCGAAACGAAACTGAAGATCGCCGAACATTGCAACGGAGATATTTCGAAAGCGATCGACATCATCATTCAGGCATTCAAGAACAAAAAGAAAGTGCTCCTCTGCGGCAATGGCGGCAGCGCTGCGGATGCTCAGCATCTGGCAACGGAGTTCGTCATCCGCCTGTCGCCGAATATCAAACGCCCCGGCCTTCCGGCCATTGCATTGACCACCGACGCTTCGAATCTCACCGCCGGCGCCAATGATATCGGATATGACAATGTCTTCGCCCGTTCGATCGAAGCCCTCGGAAATGAAGGCGATGTGCTCATCGGCATCTCCACCAGCGGGAACTCCCCCAGCGTCAACAATGCTTTCATTAAAGCGCGGGAGATGAAAATGACCGCGATAGGATTTCTCGGGAAGGACGGTGGAAAAGCGAAGGAATTGTGCGATCTTGCGATTGTCGTCCCCTCGAACGATACCCAGCGGATCCAGGAAGGGCACATCACCATCGGTCACATCATCTTCCAGGAAGTGGAACAGGAGATGTTCGGATAAGAGCCGAGATCAGCAATCAGAAGGCAGATGTCAGAAATCAGATAATAGATCAATAATATTGCAATCTTGTAATCATGCAATTTTGCAATCACTTAATTTTTAGTCAACATGATCTTTACTTCCGAAACAATCGAACAATTGATCGAAGAGTTTGCCTCCCTGCCGAGTATCGGACGGAAAACAGCCCAGCGTCTCGCCATGCACATTCTGAAAATGCCGAGGGAAGAGGTCGTCGCCTTTGCAAAGATCCTTGTGGACGTGAAGGATAAGGTCCGGTATTGTTCCGTCTGTTTCAATATCACCGAAAGCGATCCGTGCTCCATCTGCTCCAGCCAGAAACGGAACCGCAAAGTGATCTGCGTCGTGGAGGAACCGAATGATGTGATCGCCGTGGAGAAGACGCATGAATTCAACGGACTCTATCATGTGCTCGGAGGCGCTTTATCGCCGCTGGACGGTATCGGCCCCGAAGACCTGAAGGTCCGGGAACTCCTCACACGCCTCCATGAGGATGTGCAGGAGATCATTCTTGCACTCAATCCCAACGTGGAAGGCGAGACGACCACACTCTATCTTGCCAAACTGCTGAAACCGCTCTCCATCAAAGTGACCCGCATTGCGCGCGGTCTCCCGATCGGAAGCGACCTTGAATTCGCCGATGAAGCGACGCTGACGCGTGCGTTGGAGGGACGGGTTGCGCTGTAACGGTCTCCATATGGCCTTGCTCTCCCTCCTGCTGCTCTCCTGCAATCTGTTCGATACGCGTGATCCCGAAAATCCGTTGACGGACAATCAGACGCTGCAGCCGGCCACCTCTCCCGCGATGCTCATCTCGAATTTCACCACGGCCTTCCAGCAGAAGAACATCCAGGAATATGAGAAGCTCTTCGCCGATTCCACGTTCAGTTTTATCGCAGCTCAATCGGCCTATGCACGGTACAGTACGGTCTTCCTGTCATGGAACAAGAGGGCCGAATCGGATTATTTCCGCAATGCGATCACGGAGATCGGCACACTCTCGTCTCCGCAGTTGTCCTTCTCTACTGTCTCATCCGTACAGTTTCAGTCCGATTCTGCTGCCTATACACTCGATTACGTCCTGTTCGTCCCCCACTCCCGGTCATCAACGAAACAGTTCACCGGACGC
This sequence comes from Synechococcus sp. UW140, assembly GCA_943364975.1. GTDB lineage: Bacteria > Bacteroidota > Ignavibacteria > UBA10030 > UBA8401 > UBA8401. The sequence continues at coordinate 6,388 of CALRIY020000085.1, read as the reverse complement.
AGCGAATTGTACATGGCGCCGAACAAGAATAACATCTGGTCCGTCTACCGGTGGGTGGATTTTGAGACGAAGAAAGATTCCAGCTGGAGCGAATTCAAAGGACAATTCACGAAATAATGCGCCGCCTCTTTCCGTTCATACTGCTGCTTGTGCTGACCGGATGCAACAATCCGTTCGCTCCCGGACTTGATTCCTCCCCTTCGGGCAGTCAAACGATCCTCGGCGACCAGAAACTGATCGACGGCGTCTTTCAGAATTTCAAGCAGTCCTACGCATTCCGTGATTCCACCATCTACGGCCAGGTACTTGCTCCCAATTTTATTTTTATTTATCGTGATTATGAGAAAGGCGCCGATGTGTTCTGGGGACGGGACGATGATATCCGGACGACGCACGGATTGTTCCAGAACGTTCAGCGGCTGGACCTGGTCTGGAATACGATGATCGCCTCCACCGTGGAAGCGGACAGTCTGAAAGCGACCGTCATCCGCAGTTTCAATCTGACGGTCACCTTCAGCGCGAACGATATCGTCCGGGTGGACGGATATGCAAACTGGACGCTGGAGCGGGCTCAGAAATCAGAAGACTGGAAGATCACCCGTTGGCGGGATGAATCGAATTTTTAAGCAGCTATTCACGTTGAATTTCCTTCCCGCGCGGTATCGCCGGGGACGGCGGTGAAAGATGTGAGTCGCTTTCAATAGATTATGAGAGAACTGAAAATATCATTCCAGGGTGAGTACGGCGCATTCAGCGAACAGGCCGCTGTGGCGTATTTCGGAAGCAGCTGCACGCCCATACCGCGCGAGAATTTTCGCGATGTCTTCGAGGATGTGAAACGGGGAAAAAGCGATTACGGCATCGTTCCGGTGGAGAATTCCCTCTTCGGCAGCGTTCACCAAAATTTCGACCTGCTGCAGGAATATCCTCTCCATATCGTCGGTGAACTGAAACTCCGGATCAGAATGAATCTGATGGGTCTCCGCAGTTCCTCCCTGCGCAATATCCGGAATGTCTACTCCCATCCTCAGGCGCTCGGTCAAAGTGACAGATTTCTCCGTTCACTGAAGAATGTAAAACTGCATCAGTTCTATGATACTGCAGGCGCGGCGAAGATGGTCGCGCAGAAACAGCTTTCTACCTCCGCTGCCGTTGCCAGCGAACAGGCTGCCCGTCATTATGATTTGAAGATCTTCAAGAAAGGGATCGAAACGGACCATCGGAATTTCACCCGGTTCATCGTCCTGGCAAAGAAAGGGACCGTGCCGGAGCAGCATGCCAAGACGTCCCTCATCTTTGCGACCAAACATATTCCGGGATCGCTGGTGACGTGCCTCTCCCTCTTCGCGGACCGGAAGATCAATCTGCTGAAGATCGAATCACGTCCGTTCGTCGGGAAGCCGTGGGAGTATCTTTTCTTTGTGGATGTGGAAACGGACCAGCGGAACAAGGAGTGTGCAGCGGCATTCAAACAATTGAAACAGTTGACCTCGTACCTTAAAGTGCTCGGTTCATACGACATCGGCAGAGTGGTGAAATAATATGACGATCCTATATTCCTTCAAAGAGGGACTTTCCGGCTTCAAGCGTGCGCGGCTCTCCTCCGTTATCACCATCTTTACGATGACGATCTCACTGCTGCTGCTCGGACTGTTCGCCATCATCTACCGGAATACAAATTCCATCATCCAGTCGTTCCGCGACAAGGTGGAGATGGAAGTGTTCATCTCCGCGGAAGCGGATAGTGCCGCCGCTGAACGGATCCGCGGCGCCGTCACGGATGTTCCCGGCGTACTGAGCGCATCGTATATCTCCAAAGAGGATGCGGCGAAGATCTTCAAGAAGGAATTCGGCGAAGATATCAATTCCGTCCTGGATTTCAATCCGCTCCCGGCCTCCTACAAACTTCGACTGGAGAATGATTACAAGAATTCCGACAGTGCGAAAGCCGTTCACGCCGCATTGTCACGGATCGACGGAGTGGATGATGTCGTGTACCGAAAGACGCTGCTGGAGATCCTGGACCGGCGCGTGAAGATCTTCATCGGCGCCAGCGCGGCAATAGGACTGACGCTGCTGATCGCGGCAATCTTTCTCGTTTCGAATACCATCCGTCTCACGATCTATGCGAAACGGAAGATGATCACCACGATGAAACTGGTCGGTGCCACGCGGGGGTTCATCCGCATGCCGTTCCTGATCGAAGGAATGCTGCACGGACTGATCGGCGGCGGGTTGTCGGCGGGATTGATCTGTTCGATCATCTATCTGGCAAAGACGTTCGTCAGCGCGGAATTGTCGGAGTTCTTTGCCGTCGAACTGTATTTCTATGCCGCCATGGTCTCTTTCGGCATCATCCTCGGTCTGCTCGGCAGCGGCTGGTCGGTGAAACGGTTCATCAGCGAGAATATCGTCCTCAATTAATAAGCTGATTTGTTTGTTTAAAAAGACGAAGGGCGGGATAAATCCCGCCCTTCATTTCTTCTCTGTATCCTCTGTGGCTGTTCTAGAACTGCGCCGATACAAATTCCCTGTTCAATCGTGCAATATGCGTCACGGAGATCCCTTTCGGACATTCCGCTTCGCATGCATAGGTATTTGAACAGCTTCCGAATTTCTCTTCATCCATTTGCGCCACCATGCGCGTCACGCGGGTCTCGCGTTCCGCTTGTCCCTGCGGCAGCACCGCCAGCTGAGAGACCTTCGCTCCGACGAACAGCATCGCTGAAGAGTTCGGGCACGCGGCAACACAGGCACCGCATCCGATACATGCTGCTGCGTCGAATGCTTCATCCGCTGTCGGCTTGGGGACGAGGATCGCATTACCGTCCGGGATGCCGCCTGTTTTCGCGGATGTATAACCGCCGGCACGCATGATCCGGTCGAACGCCGTCCGGTCGACCATCAGGTCCTTTAATACCGGGAATGCCGTTGCGCGCCACGGTTCAACGATGATCTCATCGCCGTCCTTAAAACTGCGCATGTGGAGCTGACAGGTGGCAATGCCTCTGCCCGGACCGTGTGCACGGCCGTTGATCATCATTCCGCAGCTGCCGCAGATCCCTTCGCGGCAGTCATGATCGAACACGATCGGGGTTTCCCCTTTTTTCACCAGGTCGATGTTGACGACATCCAGCATTTCCAGGAAGGACATATCCGGTGAGACTCCGTTCGCCGGATACTCAACGAACCGTCCCTCATCATTCTTATCCTTTTGCCGCCATACTTTAAGCGTTAAGTTCATTCATAGCTCCTTATTTATAGCTCCGTTGTGAAGGATGTACCTCGTCGAATTCCAACGGTTCTTTGTTCAATTTTGGTTTGCCGGGTTTCCCGCTGTATTCCCATGCCGCAACATAAGAGAATTTCTTGTCGTTCCGTTTCGCTTCGCCCTCTTCCGTCTGATATTCCTCACGGAAGTGGCCGCCGCATGATTCTTCACGGTGCAGTGCGTCGATCGCCATCAATTCTCCCAGCTCCATGAAATCGGCAACACGCTGCGCCTTCTCAAGCTCGGTGTTGATGTCATGGGCATTGCCGGTGATCTTCACTTCTTTCCAGAATTTTTCGCGGATCTCCGGCAGCAGTTTCAGCGCCTTTTGGAGTCCCTCTTTCGTGCGGCCCATACCGACGTAATCCCACATCACTTTCCCGTATTCGCGGTGGAATTCGTCCACCGTCTTCGTTCCGTCGATGCTCAGCAGTTTGTTGATCGTCGCAGTGACGGTATCTTCCGCCGCTTTGAATTCTGCGGCATCCTCTTTCACCGCAGGGAATTTGTTGCCGGCTAGATAGTCGCTGATGGTATACGGTGCAATGAAATATCCGTCCGCCAGTCCCTGCATCAGCGCGCTGGCGCCGAGACGGTTCGCACCGTGGTCGGAGAAGTTCGCTTCGCCGAGGACGAACAGACCGGGGATCGTGCTCATCAGATTGTAATCCACCCAGAGTCCGCCCATCGTGTAATGGACCGCCGGGTATATCCTCATCGGAACCTGATACGGATCCTCGCCGGTGATCTGTTTATACATGTCGAGCAGGTTGCCGTATTTTTGGAAGACCGCATCCTTGCCGAGACGCTTGATCGCATCGGCAAAATCGAGATACACCGCCATTTTGGAAGTGCCGACTCCGTAACCGTTGTCGCACATCTCTTTCGCACGCCGCGAAGCGACATCGCGCGGAACAAGATTCCCGAACGACGGATAGAGCCGTTCAAGATAGTAATCGCGTTCGTTCTCCGGAATATCCTTCGCGCTCCGTGTATCACCTTTCTTTTTCGGCACCCACACCCGTCCGTCATTCCGCAGACTCTCGCTCATCAGCGTCAGTTTGGACTGATGGTCGCCGGTCACCGGGATACAGGTCGGATGGATCTGCGTGAAACAGGGATTGCCGAACAATGCTCCTTTTTTATGCGCACGCCATGCAGCGGTCGCATTGCTTGCCTTTGCGTTGGTGGAAAGGAAAAAGACGTTGCCGTATCCTCCGGTCGCCAGAACAACAGCATCCGCAGTGTACGATTCGATCTTTCCGCTGAGAAGATTCCGTGCAACGATTCCGCGCGCCTTCCCGTCGACCAGAACGAGATCGAGCATCTCACGGCGCTCATAGAATTTTACGGTTCCGAGATCGAGCTGACGGTTCAACGCGGAATATGCTCCCAGCAGCAGCTGCTGTCCTGTTTGACCGCGTGCATAGAAGGTCCGTGCTACCTGGGCGCCGCCGAACGATCTGTTATCCAGATAACCTGCATAATCCCGGGCGAACGGAACACCCTGTGCAACACATTGATCGATGATCGAACCGCTCACTTCAGCAAGCCGATAGACGTTCGCCTCACGGGCGCGGTAGTCTCCCCCTTTGATGGTATCATAGAACAAACGGTAGACCGAATCACCGTCGTTCGAATAGTTCTTGGGAGCGTTGATGCCCCCTTGGGCGGCGATACTGTGGGCCCGGCGCGGTGATTCATGATAACTGAACGCATGGACATTGTATCCGAGTTCTCCGAGTGTTGCTGCAACGGAGGAACCGGCGAGCCCTGTGCCGACAACAATGATCTTGTACTTCCGCCGGTTGGCGGGATTGACCAGTTTCATGTTGAACTTGTGCGTGGACCATTTTTTCTCCAATGGTCCGTCGGGAATTTTTGAATTGAGGGTCATAGGTTTTTCACACTGACATTATTGAACGGAAACGACCGGACTGCCGCCGGTGAAATAGATGAACAGAACGATGAATGCGAAACCGGCAGGAACCACGAGCCAGAACAGGACTGAAACGAATTCAATGAGTGCTTGATATTTCTTCGTGCGGAGACCCAGCGTTTGGAACGCAGACTGGAATCCATGACGCAGATGGTATCCCACCACGACCAGGGATGCAAGATAGAACAGCACATAGACGCCGCTCTGGAACTTTGCATAGACGATCGCTGCAATATCATGCTCGCCGAGGATGCGCGCGGAGACCCAGAAGGTCCTCAAATGCACCACCAGGAAGAACAGCACCAGCGCGGCGGAAAGTTTCATCAGTCGGGACTGCAGTGTCGTGTTCTCCTGAAGCTGATACGATCCGTATCCCTTCTCCCGGGCTGCACGGTTGTTCCACCAAATGCGGATCCCATTCACGATGTGGACCAGGATCAGACTCAGGAGTCCAATTTCCATGATCCGAATGATAGGATTTCCTCCCATGAACTTTGCATAGGCATTGAATGCCTCGCCGTTATCCCCTTTCAGCAGCAGCAGGTTACCGGCAAGATGTTCAACAAGGAAGATGGAGAGGAATAGACCGGTCAGGCTCATCACAAGTTTTTTACCGACCGAAGAATTGATAAATCTGAAGAAAGGATTCATAGGGATGGATGTTAATTCATTAAATTTGCCGAGATAAAGTATCAATTTAATCGTGAAAAATCAAACCGTCCGGCATAAAATAATAACGGCTGAACATCGCTGTTCAGCCGTCGAAGGTGATCATTGTTCCGTCATTTTTTCGTCATGATAAAGACGCCGTTCCAGTCATCCGGCGGCGGGGCATCCATGAACAGCGTGGAGCGCTGGATGTAGATGTTGGACACGATGTCATCACGGCGGATAGAGAGCGCTTGATTGAACTGATCGATGGCGCTCTTCCATGCCCGTTTCTTATATGCTTCGAGTCCGGCATGATATGATTCAAGGAATTTCTTCGTCGCATCGGTCTGCACTTCATCTGCGAGCGCGATCAATTCATAGATGCGGACCGGTTCGGACTTTCCCATCACGACAACCAGATCCATTTCTCTGGAAAGCACCCTGTCATGCACTTTCCGGTATGTATTGTCGCTCATCAGCAGGCGCGTTCCGTATTCCTTGTTCACTCCTTCCAGCCGGGCGGCAAG
>CALRIY020000084.1:0-16187 GCA_943364975.1 Synechococcus sp. UW140 | reverse complement strand
CGGCGATATCCTTGCCGATATCCAGTCCGATAAAGCGGATATGGAGCAGGAAGCTTACGATTCCGGCGTCATCCTGAAACTGTATGCGAAAGAAGGAGAAGGAGTGAAGGTCGGTGCACCGTTGGCGATCATCGGAAAGGCGGGAGAGGATATTACCGCGTTGTTATCCGAATCTGCTTCGGCCGCAGCCTCGCCGAAAGCGGAACCGGCACCTGCTGCACCGGCCCCTGCCGCTGCTCCGGTCTATATCCCGCCTCCGGCACCTGCTCCTGTCGTCGTGAATGAAGGAAGGGTCAAAGCTTCCCCGCTCGCGAAGAAGATCGCACAGGAAAAGAATATCGATCTACGCACCATCACCGGCAGCGGACCGATGGGACGGATCGTGAAAGCGGATGTTGAAGGGAAAAGAGGATCAGCCATGCCCCGCAAGGTCCTTGCTCCGCTTCAGACAAAAGAGATCCCTCTGTCCATGATGCGCAAGACCATTGCGAAACGTCTGCTGGAAAGCAAGAACACGATCCCGCATTTCTATCTCACCATTGAAATGAACATGAAACGGGCGATGGATTTCCGCGCATCGTTCAATGATGCGACCGGCACAAAGATCAGCTATAATGATATCGTGATGAAGGCTGTTGCACTTGCTCTTCGTGAGAATCCGAAGGCGAACAGTTCATTCTATCCCGATAAGATCGTTCAGCATGGGCGTGTCGATGTGAGCGTTGCAGTGGCGGTCGATGAAGGTCTGATCACACCCGTCATCCGTAATACGGATCAGAAAACGCTTTCCGAGATCTCAGCGGAGACGAAGGAACTTGCGAAACGGGCACGGGAAGGGAAACTGAAACCGGAGGAATTCACGAACGGGACGTTCACCGTAAGCAATCTCGGCATGTATGATATTGAGAACTTCGCCGCCATCATCAATCCCCCGGAAGGTGCCATTCTTGCGGTAGGATCCATCGTCGAGAAACCGGTGGTGGAGAACGGACAGGTGGTTGCTGGACATACGATGAAAGTGACACTCTCCTGCGATCATCGTGTGGTGGACGGTGCTGTCGGAGCTCAGTTTCTCCAGTCATTCAAGAAGATCATGGAGAACCCTCTGCTGCTCGTGATCTGATCCATTCTGAGGTCTGAACATGTGAACGCCGTTTCGTACTATGCGAAACGGCGTTCGTGTTTTTAAACCCTGTGCTGCAACATGCAATTCTATTGACAATCCAGCGGGAACTTCTTAACATAGCCTACATTTCATTCCGCCATATTTTTGCCATTCACTGTATAGGAGCGTTTATGTCCCGCATCGTCAGAGGTGGTCTCATCCAGTGTTCCATTGCAACATCCAACGACAAACCGATCCCGGCAATTAAAAAAGCGATGATCGACAAACACATTCCCATGATCGAGAAAGCGGGAAAGGAAGGTGTTCAGATTCTCTGTCTTCAGGAAGTGTTCAACGGACCGTACTTCTGCGCTGAACAAAAAACAAAATGGTATGAGATGACCGAACGGATCCCGGACGGTCCGACGGTGAAGCTGATGCAGAAGTATGCAAAGAAATATAAGATGGTGATGGTCGTTCCGATCTATGAGATCGAGATGGAAGGTGTCTATTATAATACTGCTGCCGTCATCGATGCGGACGGAACGTATCTCGGCAAATACCGCAAGCATCACATTCCGCAGGTGGAACCGGGATTCTGGGAAAAATTCTATTTCAAACCCGGTAACCTCGGTTTTCCCGTCTTCAAGACAAAGTATGCCGATATCGGTGTCTATATCTGTTATGACCGCCATTTCCCGGAAGGGGCACGTATTTTGGGACTGAACGGCGCCGAGATCGTCTTCAATCCCTCCGCAACCGTTGCCGGACTCTCAGAATATCTTTGGGAATTGGAACAGCCGGCGCACGCAGCGGCGAACGGTTACTTTGTCGGCGCGATCAACCGTGTCGGGACCGAGGAGCCGTGGAAGATCGGCGAGTTCTACGGGAAGAGCTATTTCTGTTCCCCCCGCGGCAAGATCCTGAAGCAGGCGAGCAGGGATAAAGATGAACTGGTCATCTGTGATCTTGATATGCAGATGATCGCCGATGTCAGAAAAACATGGCAATTCTACCGCGACCGCAGGCCGGAAGCATACGGAAAGATCACCGAGTTGAAAGACTAGTCATACACAAATTTGAAGATTCACGTTTCATGTCTCAGGTTGCATTGACTTGATTCTTGAATCCTGAAACATGAAACATAAAACGATGAACTTCTTTAATTGAAAGTGCTTTTTATGGCAAAAAAATTCTCCTCGCAAGAGGTCGTCGAGATCACCTCCAAATACACCTACGGTACCTGGCGCAGACAAAAAGGGTGGACTCCGCTCCATGTGGTGGATGGTGAAGGATGTTTCTTTATCGATTCGACGGGGAAACGGTATTTCGATTTCTCATCGCAATTGATGTGCGTCCATCTCGGATACGGAAATCAAGCCGTCATCAAATCGATTCAGGATCAGGCCGCATCCATGGCATATATCGCACCCGGATTCGCAACGGACATCCGTGCTGAACTGAGCACACTTCTTCTCGAAGTGCTTCCGAAAGGTTTGGAAAAATTCTTCTTCACTACCTCCGGAACGGAAGCGAACGAAGCGGCATTCAAGATCGCACGGATGTATACCGGGAAGACGAAGATCATCGCACGGTACCGGTCGTATCACGGATCGACCATGGGCTCGATCGCCGCGACCGGTGATCCAAGACGATGGGCTATGGAGCCGGCCGGGAAGGTCCCCGGTGTCATCTTCTCGCCGGAAGTGAACTGTTTTGACTGTCCCATCAAACACACCTATCCCGGCTGCGGGATCGCGTGCGCTGATTATTTGGAACATATGATCGAGAATGAAGGGGATGTCGCTGCCGTGATGATGGAACCGATTGTCGGAACGAACGGTGTCCTCATTCCTCCAAAAGAGTATTTCCCGAAGATCAGGGAGATCTGCGACAAGCATAACGTGCTACTGATCGCCGATGAAGTGATGACCGGCTGGGGACGCACAGGAAAATGGTTCGCAATGGATCATTGGGATGTTGTGCCAGACATTCTCGTGACGGCAAAAGGTATCACCACGGCGTATATGCCGCTGGGATTATGTGCCACAAACAACAAGATCGCGGCGTTCTTTGATGATCATTTCTTCTCGCACGGACATACCTACGAAGCACATCCGCTCACGCTTGCCCCCGCCATCGCGTCCATCAATGAATTCAAACGGATGGACCTGATCAACCGCTCCGCCGAGATGGGGGAGTACCTCGGCAAAAAGCTGAATGAACTGAAGGCACATCATCCTTCCATAGCCGATGTGCGGGGACTCGGGCTCTTCTGGGCTGTGGAACTGTTAAAGAATAAAACGAACAAGACGTACTTCAATACCTACAAGGATAAAGTGAGCGGTGTTCAGTCAGTAGTAGAAAAAGTAGCGGCACAGATGATGAAGAACGGGGTTTTCCTTCAGGCTTGGGTGAGTCATTTTGTCATCGCACCTCCTCTCATCGTAACAAAAGAAGAGATCGATAATGGCATCGCCGTATTCGATGAAGCGCTCAAAATTGCAGACGAACTCGTAGAAGTTTAAAGGTTAAAGGAAAAAGTTTCATGGATAATGACTACGGATATAAAAAACTTGAGGTGTATCAACTTTCACATTCGTTGGCAGTACAAGTTCATGAAATGAGTTTGACCCTGCCCAAACATGAGATGTACGAAGAAGGAAGTCAAATCAGGCGAAGCGCCAAATCTGTGGCTTGTAATATTGTCGAAGGTTATTCATTACGAAAATATAATAATGAATATCTGCATTATCTGTATCGTGCGCACGGTTCCAGCGAAGAAACGTCAGAGCATCTTTTGCTTCTCTTTCAGACGAAATCCTTGAACGATGTCAGGCTCTTCGATCAATTAGCGGCCGAATATAAAAAATTGAACGGCATGTTATTTAATTATATCCGTTTCGTTGAAAAAGAATTTGAATCGCCTGCGTATTTAAAAGATCAGTCTTTTGGTTACGGAACATTGAACCCTGAATCTTAAACCTTGAACCTTTTACCTCTTTCCGGTGCTCTTTATGAATAACATCGCAAAAAAGCTTTCTCAGAAACAGTATGAACAGAACTTTGCCGAGCTCAAGCCTGCATTGACCGATGTCGCCGCTCTTGCTGAAGCGAACCGCTGTCTGTACTGCTATGATTCCCCGTGCATGACCGCCTGCCCGACACACATCGACATCTCCACCTTCATCAAGAAGATCACCACGGATAATATGAAAGGCTCCGCAAAGACGATCCTGTCGTCCAACTGGGTCGCGATGACCTGCGCGAAGGCTTGTCCGGTGGATGTGCTGTGCGAAAGTGCGTGTGTCTACAATGCGAAAGGGGAGAAACCGATCCAGATCGGCAGACTTCAGCGTCATGTGATGGATTGGTACGTGGATAAAGGGATGCCGCGGTTATTCACTCCTGCTCCGAAGAATAAGAAGTCTGTTGGTATCATCGGTGCCGGACCGGCGGGACTTGCGTGCGCTGCGGAATGTGCGCTGTTAGGATTCGATGTGACGATCTATGAAGCGAACCGCATCGCCGGCGGACTGGACACCCACGGGATCGCGCCGTATAAAATGAAACAGCAGGACAGTCTGAACGAAGTGAAAATGGTCAAGGATCTGGGAGTGAAGATCAGGACCGGAGTGAAGATCGGAAAAAAAGTATCACTAAAGGATCTGGAGAAACAGCATGATGCGATCTTTATCGGCGCCGGACTCCCACAGCCGACCGAGTTTCGGATCTCCGGCGAAGAATTGTCGGGCGTATTCGACGCCTTGGATTTTGTGGAACAAGTGACAAAGCGTGATTGGAGATCTGTGAATGTCGGGAAAAGGGTTGCGGTGATCGGAGCGGGAAATACCGCCATCGATGCGGCTACCGAAGCGAAACGGCTCGGCGCAGAAGAGGTGTTTATGATCTACCGCCGCGGCCGCGAACAGATGTCCGCGTATGATTTCGAATTTGAATTGGCAAAGAGCGACGGCATCAAATTCTATTTCCATTCCCAGCCGAAACGGATCATCGGGAAGAAAAAAGTAGAAGGGATAGAATGTCTCCACACAAAGATCGTTGACGGGAAAGTGAAACCGGTCCCGAAATCCGAATTCATGATCGAAGTTGACATGGTGATCAAAGCGGTCGGACAAAATATTGATGAATCGTTCCTTTCCACCATTCCTAAATTAAAGATCAAAGACGGCATGGTGGTTGTTGATGTGAGATCCTATCAGACGGCCAATCCTAAGTATTTCGCCGGCGGGGACTGCATCAACGGCGGAAAAGAAGTGGTGAATGCAGCGTATGACGGGAAACGTGCGGCGTATGGGATCCATAACTTTCTGTTTAAGAAAAAGAAATAACATCGCAGCGATTCAAGGTTCATGTTTCAGGATTCATGAAGACTAACGAGTTTTGGTGAAACGTGAAACCTCAAACCTGAATCGACCTTGAACTTTATTCTCTCTTTAACTTTCCGAGGTTATCATGGCAGATCTTTCTACCAATTGCGCCGGGATCAAATCACCGAATCCGTTCTGGCTCGCTTCGGCGCCGCCGACCAATTCCGGATATCAGATCAATAAGGCGTTTGAAGCGGGCTGGGGAGGAGCCGTTTGGAAGACGATCGGCGCTCCGGTGATGAACGTGGTCAATCGATACGGGGCCATCGATTATAATGGACAAAAGATCATCGGTCTGAATAATATCGAATTGATCAGCGACCGCTCCATTGAGATCAATTTAAAGGAGATGGCTGAGGTGAAAAGGCTCTGGCCGGACCGTGCTGTTATTGCATCGCTCATGGTCGAGTCGGACAGACAGATATGGCACGATATCGTGAAACGGACGATCGATACGGGGGCAGACGGGATCGAATTAAATTATGGTTGTCCGCATGGCATGAGCGAGCGCGGTATGGGATCCGCAGTCGGACAAGTTCCCGAATATTGCGCAATGATCACTGAATGGGTGACGGAAGTCTCCACGATCCCCGTACTGGTCAAACTAACGCCGAATATCACCGATATCCGTTTCCCCGGACGGGCTGCAAAAAAAGGAGGTGCGGACGGCATCTCGTTGATCAATACGATCAATACGATCATCGGCGTGAATCTCGATACATTTCAGATCGAACCGTCACGCGGCGGGAAGGGTGGTCACGGCGGATACGCCGGTCCTGCCGTGAAGCCGATCGCGCTGAACATGCTGTCAGAGATCGCACGGGACAAAGAGATCGATCTTCCAATCTCCGGCATGGGGGGAATATCGAATTGGAAAGATGCACTTGAGTTCATCCTTCTCGGCGCATCGAGCGTTCAGGTCTGCACGGCTGCCATGCATTACGGATTCCGGATCGTCGATGATATGATCGAAGGGATGTCCAATTGGATGGATGAGAAAGGATACACGTCGATCGAGCAGATCCGCGGCAAAGCGCTGCCGAACATCGGGAATTTCGGCGATATGAATCTGCTCTCGAAACATGTGGCGCATATCGACGAACAGAAATGCATCCAGTGCAATCTCTGTTATATTGCCTGCGAGGATACAGCGCATCAATGCATCGATCTGCTGCCGATGAACGGAAAAAAACAGCCGGTTGTCCGCGAAGCGGATTGTGTCGGATGCCGACTCTGTTATATTGTATGCCCTGTTGAGAACTGCATCACCATGGAGCAGCAGGACAACGGCAAACTGTCCAAAACATGGAATGAACTGACGAAGGAACTTCCGCAGCCTCTCTCATTGGAAGACCTTCGCACATTCCAGAAAAAACACGGAATTGAGGTACATTAAAAGTCGTTTAAAGTTTCAAGTTTAATGTTTCAGGGAAATTCTGCGGTGACGCGATGATACGTTGGATCCTGAAACTATTGACCTGAACCCTGAAACCCTTCATAAGGAGTATTTATGTCAGTATTAATTAAGAACGGTAGGATCATCACGGCGGATGAGGATTTCACCGCCGATATTTTTATTGAAGGTGAAACCGTTTCATTGATCGGAAAGAATCTTGATGTCAAGGCTGATAAGACGATCGATGCTGCAGGAAAACTGGTCATGCCGGGCGGTATCGATCCGCATGTGCATCTCGATATGCCGTTCATGGGGACATTCTCCAGTGATGATTACACCAGCGGAACCAGTGCGGCTCTCTTCGGAGGTACAACGATGGTGATCGACTTCGTCCTGCAGACTCAAGGGAAGTCGTTGTATCATGCATTGGAACAATGGCAGGGACGTTCCAACGGAAAAGCGACGTGTGATTATTCGTTCCACATGGCGGTGACCGATTTCAACGAGAATACTAAAAAAGAGATTACCAAGATGGTGAACGATGAGGGGATCACCTCATTCAAGACATTCATGGCGTACAAAGGTGCACTGATGATCGATGACCGGCAAATGGTCGGTCTGATGCAGGAAGTGAAGAAAGAAGGGGGCATGGTGACCGTTCACGCAACGAACGGTGATATGATCGATTTCCTTGTTGCAAAACATCGGGCGGAGGGGAAACTTGCTCCTCTCTATCATTATCTTTCGCAGCCGGAGATCACTGAAGCGGAAGCATCCGGACGATTCTCGGACATGGCATATTATACCGGAGTTCCGGCATACATTGTCCACATGACCTGTGAAGGTGCGTTGAATCAGATCCGCCGTGTCAATTCGCGCAACCAAAGGGTCTATGCTGAGACCTGCATTCAATATCTCATCCTCGATGCATCGCTCTATGAACAGAATTTTGAAGGGGCGAAATGGGTGATGTCCCCGCCGCTCCGTGAGAAAAAGGACCAGGCGTCGCTGTGGGGAGGGATCAATCAAGGATCGATCCAGGTTGTGGCGACGGACCATTGTCCGTTCAAGTGGGAACAAAAACTGATGGGGAAGGATGACTTTTCAAAGATTCCCAACGGACATCCCGCCATCGAGAACAGAATGGAATTGCTGTTCTCTGAAGGAGTGAACAAAGGAAAGATCTCCTTGAATAAGTTCGTCGAGGTCAGTTCCACCAACGCAGCCAAGATATTCGGTATGTTCCCCAAAAAAGGATGCATCGCCGTCGGTTCGGATGCGGACATCATCATTCTCGATCCGAACGAAGAACATACGCTCTCAGCGAAGACGCATCACATGAATGTGGATTATTCGGGATACGAAGGATGGAAAGTGAAAGGGAAAGTGAAGACCGTCGTGATGAGGGGTCAAGTAGCCATTGAGAACAGTGCGATCAATGTGAAACCGGGGTATGGGAAATTTGTAAAACGAAATAAAGTGAACGGTATCATTTAATCACCCGCGTCATTCCCGGAAGATCCTGCCGGGAATCTTTTTTTGATACCTGCCGGGCCTTTGCAGGTATGACGATAAACGTAATTATTATGAGCACATTCCTTTCCAACGAGATCGTCGAGACTGATCTTTCCTCCATCCGAAACAGCTCGCTGCTGAATCATGATCTTGCTCCGACAATTGCGGCGGACCGGAAATGGGGGACATATAATATTGCAGCGCTCTGGATCTCCATGTCCGCCTGTATCCCGACCTACATGCTGGCTTCCGGTTTGATCGCCGAAGGAATGAATTGGTATCAGGCGGTGATCACCGTATTCCTGGGAAATGTGATCGTTTTGATCCCCATGATCCTGAACGCACATGCAGGAACGAAATATGGAATTCCTTTTCCGGTCTATTGCCGCGCATCGTTCGGTGTGCTGGGAGCGAATATCCCTGCATTGCTGAGAGCATTCGTTGCATGCGGCTGGTTCGGTATCCAGGCATGGATCGGAGGATGGGCGATCTACAAGATCATGACGATCTATATTCCGTCCTGGGATGCTCTACCGGTGTGGATAGCGGGGATCAACATAGCGCAATTCGGATGCTTCATGTTCTTCTGGGGGATCAATATGCTGGTGATCTACAGAGGGATCGAATCGATCAGGTTCCTGCTGGACATCAAAGCACCGCTGCTGATCATCCTTGGACTGGCGCTCCTGTTCTGGGCGTATCAGCAGGCGGGAGGATTCGGTCCGATGCTGTCGCAGCCGTCGCAGTTCATTCCGGGCGGCATAAAGGAGGGACAATTCTGGTCTGTCTTCTTTCCTTCGCTGACCGGGATGATCGGATTCTGGGCGACGCTCTCCCTGAATATTCCCGATTTCACCCGCTACTCGAAAACGCAGAGGAGCCAGATGCTCGGGCAGTTGCTCGGACTTCCGCTGACGATGGGACTGTATGCATTTATCGGAGTAGCAGTCACTTCCGCCACGATCGTCATCTTCGGCGGATTCCCGATCTGGGACCCGATCATCTTGATCACCAAATTCACAAATCCGGTTGTCCTGGCCGTATCACTCTTTGCACTGTGTCTTGCAACGCTGGCGACGAATCTTGCCGCGAATGTGGTGAGTCCCGCAAATGATTTCGCAAATCTTTGGCCGTCCAAGATCACGTTCCGCATCGGAGGGCTCATTACCGGTATCATCGGCATCCTTATCCAGCCGTGGAAACTGGTCTCCGATCCGAGCGGCTACATCTTTACATGGCTTGTCGGATATTCAGCGCTGCTTGGTCCGATCGGAGGGATTCTGATCGCGGATTATTTTGTAGTGCGGAAGACGGTCCTCTCTGTTTCAGAGATGTATAAAACAGAAGGAGCATATTCGTATACAGGAGGATTCAATTCTGCGGCGGTGATCGCGTTGGTGTTGGGAGTGATCCCGAATATCCCCGGTTTCTTAGGAACGATCAAAGCGGTCGATCCGGTATCGGTCGGGAGTTTTCTGATGCATCTGTATAATTATGCATGGTTCGTCGGATTCGGTGTTGCATTCGTAGTCTATCTGCTGCTGATGAAACGGAAATAATGCTGCAACGCAGGCAAAAAAAATGTACTCATATGATATCGTTCAAGACCGGATGCTTCGCTACACCGGTCCTGAACGATCATGATTCACTTCTTCTGCCGGATCTCGATATTACCTGATACTGTCGACACGTTCATCGTCCCTGTTCCGCTGCCGATCTTCCCGATCGCAATGGCACCGCCCCCCATCTCTTCAACATTCACCGGAAGATTGGTCGAGATCGAACCGTACTTCGCTTTCAGTCGAACATCGCCGGTAAACTCAGGCATCGAGAGGATCACCGCTCCGTATTCGTTCTCGATCTCGACAGTCGTCGGTCTGTTCAGCAGCTCCAATTGCACCGTATTGCTTTTATTTTTGATCTCGATCGAGGATGCGGTTAACTCCTCGATATCGACCGTACCGTATTGATTGGTGACGGAGAGATCACCGGTGACCTTTCTTCCCTGAAGATTCGATGTGTTCCCATCCAACGAGATCTTTCCCTGGATGTTATTCACCCGTGTTGTGGAATACGAATCCTCAATATTGACCGTCCGGGAGATATTGGTGAGTTTGGTCTCTCCGGATTGCGTGATCAACTCGACCGCTGATCCGGTGCCGGTCACGGACTCAACAGCGATGGTGCTGTACCATGCATTGATACTGACATTATTCGCTTGCGATACTGCGATCGTCGCACTTTGACTTTTGATCGAAACGGATCCGCCGGTATTCTTTACGGAGATCTGTGAATAATTCGCATCAAGATTCACATTCTTTGCCGACTGTTCGATCGTCACTGTTCCGCTGATACAACGGATATTCGCATCGCCGGTGAGGTGTGCGACGGTAACATTGGAATAATCCGCATCTGCTTTGATCGTACCGTTCAATTTCGTGATCTTCACGGTTGAACTCGTTCCCTTAAAATCCAGCGCTCCGGCACATTCTTCGATCTCTGTTTCTCCGTAGTTGTTCTCGATCCGCTGCACGGAAGAACAATTCCGTACGGTCAAACCATTCGACACGCCGGACAGATAGAGATTCCCTTTGACCCCTTCCACAGAATACGTCCCATACCGCATATCAGTGAACAATGCACTCGATGCAGGGATGATGATCGTACCCGAGACATTCAAATTGGAATAGGAGGAGAAGAGGGAGTTGAACAGATCGGAAAATGAGAATCCGTCATCATTCTTTTCAACATCGTGATATGTCAGGGTGATCTTTCCGTTCGATTCCTTGTCCGTCAGATCGACCATCCTCAGATATTCCTGCACTTTCTCCTTGTTGGATGCATTATATTCGATTTTGATGTTGACCGATATCTCCTCTTTCTCCCATGTCTTTACGTCGATCTCCGAGCCGGTGAATCGAAGAATATCCACGGAATGGATCTTTTTCGCCGGGATGGTCCTTTTGATTTCTTTAATGTCTGCGGAAAGGGTTGTGGCAATAAGTGCGAGCATGACCAAGACTGTTTTCATAATTGGAGTTCTCCTTGTTGTATCATGTCCTGAAGCATTTTCAGTTTCAGGGTATATAATTGATTGAGCCGCTGCCGTTTGAGCGGTGAAAGATCGTTCGTTCCCATTTCGCGTCTTAGTTCTTCGATCGCATTGTTCAAATACTGGAGCCGCAGAGCGCGCAATGTAGTAAGATCATCCTTCTCTGAACGGACGGAAGCTGTTCCCGATGATAAAAGGACATTCTCAAATGCTTTGATCGCCGATTGATAGGCCTTATCGGTTTTGATCTCCGCCGGTTGCGAAAGTTCAACGATGTGCTTATAGGCAGTGACCATTCCCAATCCTGTAAAAAAGATGATGAACGAAGCGGCCATGCCGTAGAGAAAACTTCTCCGCTCCATTCGCGGAATGAACGGGATCTGCTGCTGTGGGAGACTCTTCGCTATTCCTGACCAGACCTGCTCACGGGTCTTTTCATCAAGCTGGTCATGTTCAGGATAGAATGATGTTGGATCGATCATGAATTCCTCGTGATGTGGTGTAATTGTGTCCGCAAGGTTTGTTTTGTTCTGGAAAGAATCGTGCGTGACGTGCTTTCTTGAACGGCGAGCATTTCTGCGATCTCTGCGTGTGAATAGCCCTCTACCTCATGCAGAATGAAGACACTCTTTTTCAGATCATCCATCCGGTCGAACAGTGTGCGGAGCGTGGAATTCCATTCCAGCTGTTCCTCCTCGTTTCCGCCGGACCGGTCATCGGCATGATCCAATTCGGTGAAGGAAAGGATTGCACTCCGTCTGTTGTCGCCGTGCAGTTCATTCAAAGCGATCCGGAATAACCACGTCCGGAACCGTGACCGCTGATTGAACAACGCCAATCCTTCGAACGCTTTGATGAAAGCGCGCTGGACAAGTTCCTGCACATCAGTATCATTCTTCCTGAATTGCTTCAAAAAACGGAACAAATGAAGGACATGGGCATCGTACAAGATCCTGAATCCCGCAGTATCGCCGTTGATGATCCTGGAGATCACGGCTGCCTCATCTGCATTCTTGGTCGTATTATCCATTCAGCTATTGGATGCGTGGGAAGTGAAAAACGCTACACGGTTTTAAAAGATATTCTCCGAATATTGAATATCACACAGGAGAAACGAAGAGTGTCTGGGAAATAGGCACGGAGGAAAATATTCCATCTCGTTGACAAGGGAATGCAATCAGAATTGGGTAATTGTCCCCGTCCGCCGGGATAGTATATGCTCGGTCAATGCGGAGATATCATCATTTTTAACATCAAATATCCTGTCCGCATGTAATGAATACCGGCTGCACACTATTTCCAACAGAGTTGGTCGTAAAGAAATGATCAGAACACCGTTATATTGTGCAGATAGAGATTTTAGGGAATCATGCCACCCCATGCCGTTTATTTCCAGCGGTCCGATCTCATCAAGGATAATGACATCTTTTTCCAACAACCCGTACGCAGTGAGTGCTGACGTACCGAATTGAACAGCTTCAGGAAAGAACCTGAACGGCCCTGCGGTTATGCCCGATTCCGGTCCATCGGTACTGCATAACGGCATCGATCTGCCGGACGTGAGATCGAGGATTTCAAAACCGTATCGTTTGTTCTCTTTCCAAATACCCGGTTGTATGATTCCTCCGATACTGAATCCTTCATTCTTCAACCGATCAGCAAGCAGGTTCAGCATGGTGCTTTTCCCGCTCCCTTTTTCTCCTGTCACGATAATGATCGAACGCTCCTTTTCCCGCTCCTTCATCAACGCATCAGTATATCCTAGAACTCTTGACAAAGAATCCAGCGGATGTTTGAAGAATGCGCGCTCCAGTTGAATTTTGTCGATCATGAGCGGCAATGCATTGAAGGCACTCTCCAATGCCAGTGAGAAATCTTTCAATCGGTTCTTCTGCATGAATCGGATGATCCCCGGATTTCTCAATTCGGTACTGACTGCGCTGAACGCAGTGACAATGAACAATGCACGGAAGAACATCTGAGCGCCCAGGAGCGCTCCTGAGGTGTAGTCATGAAGGACCGCCGCACCCAGAAATGTTCCGGCAAAGACGGATACAGCACCGATCTCGACCCAAAAGATCCATCGTGCGAATCGTTCTTTCACAAGGGGATAGTGCAGATACCACAACGGAATGAAGAGGAGAAAATAGACCGATTGTGTGATCAATCCCGCTGCGACCACAAACAGATGGACGAACAGAAGGAGCAAAGAGTACGTCTGTCGGACCGATGGAGAAGAAGCCGGACGCACAGGATGGAATGCATCTTCTCTGTCTGTCCGAATCGTTTTTGCCCGCCGCCCGATCACAATTCCGGACCATGCAGCAAGGAATCCGAGCAGCAGATTTGCCGAGATAAGAGTGAGCATCACATTTATCGGCGAGAGCGACCGGTATTGAAGCGATTTAGAAGCAAACTCGATTAGTTGTTCGATCACCACGGCTATGTCTGTACCATAGGTGAAGAGATAAGTGATGGCTTTTTGAATGAGCGGAATGGTGCAGGCGAGCGCACTTCCGATGAAATAACCGGTAGGATGACCGGCAAAGAGACGGATAATCACTTCGACGATAAGTGCCTCCAGTGCGATCCCGATCATCGGTCCGATGATCACCGCACTCGGTGAGACAGATTTCATCACAGCGCAAATGGTTCCTGCACGCCAGACGATCCCTCGCTCTTTCCACAGCGAATGACCGGCGATGAGCAGAGAGATTCCGATGGCGGAGAGGATCGTACCGGTAAGAGGGAATTTGATATTGTGCAGAAAACTTCCGAGGACGATTTCCACAGAAGCCCACAGACTTCCAAGATACGCTGCTTTGCGCCAGCGATGGTCCGGTCGTAAAAGTGTAGTGGAGAGACTCATAAGATGGCAACAATATCAAAAAAAAAGAGGAGAGAATCACTCATCCCTTGCCTGTCTTGCCTCATTCTTGTATCTTGATGAAATAATTTACCTTATGTCAGACGACAACTCCCTTCACTTTATCCTGAACAACCGAACGGTCGAGAGCAATGCCAATCCGAATATGGTGGTGCTCGATTTCCTGCGGACCGATTCCAAATTGACCGGAACAAAAGAAGGCTGCCGTGAAGGTGACTGCGGCGCATGTACTGTCCTTCTCGGCGAACTGCAGAATGATGTACTGCAGTACCGTTCGGTCAATTCATGCCTTCTTCCGCTCGGCGACATTCATGGGAAACATCTTCTCACCATCGAAGGGATCAATCCGCCATCCGGGTTGAATCCGCTACAAAATGCATTTGTGGAGGAGGGTGGTACGCAATGCGGTTTCTGCACTCCGGGTTTCCTCATGTCTTTCACCGGATATTGTCTTCATACTCCGAAACCGACCGAAGAGGAGGCTGTTCAGGCGGTAGAAGGGAATATCTGCCGCTGCACCGGTCATCCTCCGATCAGACGTTCGATCGTGAAAGCGCTGGAAGTGATCACTCACGATCCGGTCCCTCATGAAGCGTTGCTGGAACGAGCGATCGAACACGATCTGCTTCCTGAATATATCCGCGGAATTCCGGTGCGACTGAAAGCGCTGCAGGAGAAGCGCAGCAGTGTTCTAGAAGTGACGGAACATACCCATATCGTCTCCGGCGGTACGGATCTGTATGTGCAGCGCGCCTTTTCCATGAAATATGAGCGGACAACACGGATCCTGCATCGAAAAATTTCCCCTGCCATCCGGGAGGAACAGAGTGAGATCGTTTGCGCAGCGCAGACGAGCGTGGAAGAGTTCTCTCGGTCGGAGATCATCCGTTCGCTCATTCCTCGCATCACGGAATTCATGTCCCTGTTCGGCTCAACGCCCATCCGCAACCGTGCCACACTTGCCGGAAATATCGTGAATGCGTCGCCGATCGGCGATATGACCTCTTTGCTCCTTGCGTTGGATGCTTCTCTTCTATTAAAGGAAGGAGATTCGGTCCGGAAGATTCCCCTGCGTCTATTTTACAAAGGCTATAAGCAGGTGGAGAAGAAAAAGAATGAGATCGTGGACTCGATCCATATCCCAAAACCGGTTGGAAACAGAAGAGTGAATTTCGAGAAAGTGTCCCGCCGGCGCCATCTCGATATCGCCAGTGTCAATTCAGCGATGGTGATCGCTTCCGAAGGGACGAAACTGACAGAAGTTCATCTGACGGCGGGAGGTGTCTTTGCGACTCCGTTATATTTGACGAGGACCTCCGCATTTCTTTCCGGCAGGGAACTAACGCCATCGGTCATCACGGAAGCAGACGGCCTGATCCAGTCCGAGATCAAACCCATCAGCGATGCGCGCGGTTCCGAGGAGTATAAACGGCTTCTCATCCGTCAATTGTTTCACGCGCATCTCCTCACATTCTTTCCTGAACTCCCGCTGCCGAAGGAGTCATTGTGATATGGCGATGAAGAATTTCGATTCCGAAAAGCATGTGCGGGGTGAATCCCGTTTCCTCGATGATATTCATGTCCCGGAAGGGACATTATTCGCGCATGTCTGTTATTCCAGGATCGCCCATGGAAAGAATCTTACCCTGGACATCTCTGCAGCGCAGCAATACCGAGGGGTTCATGCCGTTCTGACGGCATCAGACATTCCTGGAGAGAATCAGATCGGCGGTATTGTGCAGGATGAGGAGCTGCTGGCATCGCACGGCGTTCATTTTATCGGACAGCCCGTCGCTCTTGTTATCGCGGAAGATCCTTTCGAAGCGCGTCATGCAGCGGAA
>CALRIY020000083.1:0-16462 GCA_943364975.1 Synechococcus sp. UW140 | reverse complement strand
TGTTCATCCAAAAAATGACCAGAGAAGCCATGGTCGGAGTATCCATTTTCCTGATCTCCACGATCGCAATGGTCCACGTACCCGGGATGGGAAATGCCGATCCCGCGATGCAGCAAATGGCTATGTCCGGACTGTTCAAGGATATCGGACTCCTCGGAGGGGCATTGACCTACTTTGGGGTTTATTCAAAATAAATTCAATCATATGTATCATCAAACCTCACCACACACTGCGCAAGGATTTTAAGTTATGAAAATGTTTATAAGCACTATCATTGGTCTCACATTGCTCACGTCGCTGCTGACAGGACAAACGGTGTGGAAGATCGAACGCTCACACAGCAATATCAATTTCAGCGTAGCTCATCTTGTTGTCTCGGAAGTGACCGGAACTTTCAAGGATTTTACCGGAACGATCGAAAGCACCAAAGAAGATTTTTCCGATATGAAGGTTTCGATCGCGATCAAAGCGGGGAGTATCGATACTCAGGATCCGTCACGTGACGGGCATTTGAGATCGAAGGATTTCTTCAATTCGGCCGAGGACAGTATCGTCACTTTTACCAGCACGAACGTTGAGAGAACGTCGGAAGGCAGATTCAAAGTGCATGGAGATCTGACGATGCGCGGTATCACCAAGCCGGTGACCCTTGATGCACAGCTAAAAGGGGTGACAAAAAATCTGCGTGGAAAAACCGTAGCAGTCTTCCGGTCGAATACCACGATCGACCGCACCCAGTGGGGACTCAAATGGAACAGAGGACTTGAAGCAGGAGGACTGCTCGTCGGAGAAAATGTCGATCTAACAATTAACGTAGAACTCATTCAGGGCTCATAAGCCCGCATAAAAGGAAAAACCACCATGTCCACTATAACAGAAAACATCTCCGTCAGCAAATCATGGGTGATCGATATCGCCCACACCAATATCAACTTCACCGTTTCCCACATGGTGATCTCGGAAGTGACAGGAACATTCAAAGAATTCCAGGGGACCGTCTCGGCCTCCAAAGAGGATTTCAGCGATGCACAGATCGATGTGACGATCAATGCCAAAAGCATCAATACCGAGAACCAAGACCGTGACAATCACCTTCGAAGCGCCGATTTTTTCGATGCGGAAAATCATCCTGTGCTGAGTTTCAAGAGCACCGGCGTTGAAGTGAAAGGAAACGGCAGGCTTGCCATCACCGGTGATCTTAATTTGCGCGGTATCAGCAAAAAGGTTGTCCTTGATGCGAAATTCAAAGGACAGGCCGTGAACCCCTGGGGACAGATCGTCGCCGCATTCAAAGCATCTGCTACCATCAATCGTAAGGAGTGGGGACTGATGTGGAATGCTGCTCTCGAAGCGGGCGGTTTTCTGGTCGGAGAAGATATCGAATTGACACTCAATGTTGAGTTGAATCAAGCCAAATAAAGGGAAACGATGTCCTCAAAGCATATTGCCGGGATCTCCGGCAGTCTTCGGAAACGGTCGATGAATACTGCACTGCTCACCACAGTGCAGTCCCTTTTACCGGAAGACGTAACGTTTGAGCGGATCGAGATCGGAAATTTACCGCTTTTCAATTCAGATCTGGATGACGCAGCGCTTTTACAGATCGTCGCTCAATTCAGGGATCAATTGGCTCACGCTGACGCTCTGGTGATCGCTTCGCCGGAATATAATTATTCGATCCCGGGTGTCCTGAAGAATGCGCTGGATTGGGCTTCCAGAGGGAAAGATTCGCCGTTGCTCAATAAACCTGTTGCGATCATGGGGGCATCACCGGGAATGTTGGGAACATCCCGCATGCAGATGCATTTACGGCAGGTGTTCTTGTTCAATAACATGAAAGCAGTCGTTAAACCCGAGATATTCGTCAATCAGGCGTTGACAAAGTTCAATTCCGATGGTATGTTGACAGATACGAAAACGATGGAAGCGATCCGTGAGCAGATGAAAGAATTGATCCGCCTGACAAATTAATCACGCTGAAGGAACAAAGAACGTATGGTGACGTTCAACAAGAATTACTCGAACGGTGATATTACCGTCCATTGGAATCCGGAACTGTGTATCCATTCCGGACATTGTGCTCGTAATTTATCCTCCGTCTTCAATCCCCGGGTGAAACCGTGGATCAATATCGACGGTGCAGCGAGCGATCAGATCATTACTGTTGTGGAGGGATGTCCTTCCGGAGCTCTTTCCTGGAGCAGAAATAAGAAAGAAGAATAGATCATGAACAGCAAAATAATAGGGATCCATCATATCACCGCCATGGCGAGTGATGCGCAAAAGAATGTTGATTTTTATGTGAGCATTCTCGGACTGCGGTTCGTCAAAAAATCGATCAATCAGGATGCACCGGATATCTATCATCTCTATTACGGCGATGAATCAGGCAGTCCGGGGACAGCCATTACGTTCTTCCCGTTCGGAAGAGCAGCGCGAGGAACGCGCGGAAACGGGGAGATCTCCCGTGTTGCATTTGCCGTTCCGACCGCATCGAAGGACTTTTGGATCGGTCATCTGTCCAAACACGGCATCACATTTGACGGTCCGGAACTACGCTCCGGTGTAGAGAAGATCGCCTTTCCTGATCCGGACGGAATGATGATCGAACTGGTGTTCAGTGATGTGCAGGAACTTCGGCATCCGTGGAAGAAGAGTGTGGTTCCGGTCGAACATGCCATCAAACGGTTCTACGGCGTTACCATGAATGTTGCACAGCTTGAACCGACCGTGTTGGTCCTTCGGGATATCCTCGGTGCCAGACATGTCGGTTCCGAAGGTACACTCCACCGTTTCACGATCGGCGTCGGGAACGATGAGGCGGCGGTCGATATCTATGCAGATCCGTCGATACCGTCCGCACGGCAATCCGCCGGTTCCGTCCATCACATCGCTTGGCGAGTGAAGGATGATGCGTCCGAAACAGAGTGGCAGAGTACGATCCAAAAGCACGGACTTTCGACCACGGAAGTGATCGATCGTTTCTATTTCCATTCCATCTATTTCCGGGAGCCGGGCGGGATTTTGTATGAGATCGCAACGGATAATCCGGGCTTCACGGTGGATGAGTCTTTGGAGCAGCTCGGTTCAGCATTGGTGCTTCCCCCATGGTTCGAACCGCACCGTGCAAGCATAGAACGTTCACTTCCTCCGATCACGATCCCGGGAGTATTGTAGCGTGATGAGATCATTGGAAATCCCCGGAAACGGGATCGGACCGCATCACCGGACGCCGGTCTATGCACTTGGCGAGGAGCTTGCACATGCGTCCGCAGTGATGATCATGGTGCACGGCCGAGGCGCAACGGCTGAGAGTATTCTGGAGTTGTCGAAGTATTTCGATCATGCTGGTGTAACGTACATTGCACATCAGGCGAACGGTCATCTTTGGTATCCGTACAGTTTTCTGGCGCCGATCGAACAGAATGAACCGGCGCTGTCGTCGGCATTGCACCGGCTGACCGAGATCGTCGATTTTGTGAAGGCGTCGGGGATTCCGGAAGAACGGATCATGCTGCTCGGTTTTTCACAAGGAGCATCTCTCTCAATGGAGTGGACTGCGCGGACCGGCAGGAATATCGGAGCGTTATTCGGACTCAGCGGCGGATTGATCGGACCGCCTGGAACTCCGCGCCGCTATCCCGGAACGTTTTCCAGAACATATGTGATGCTGGGATGCAGTGACATCGATCCGCATATACCGAAAGAACGGGTGATCGAAAGTGCCGAAGTGTTCACAGCAATGGGGGCACGGGTGGACATGACCCTCTATCCGAATATGGCGCATACAGTGAATGACGATGAGATCGGAACGATCGATGCATTTGTCCAAAAGATATCTGGGAAGTAATGTACACACTCTATCGAGATAATGAACGGCTGAATACTGCGGGAGCGTGGGGTGTATCCTCCGATACATTCTTTGCGTCCGAACAGGAGAAATACCTCGGTTTCGGCAACCTCGTCCAATTATCGCGGACGGTGCTCAACGCCTCATCAGGTTCATCCGGTATGAAACTGCACCGGAACATGGAATTGGTCGATATCATCCTATCCGGGACAGTGGGATATCAGGACAGTTTCGGCGGTTCCTCCCATTTCCCGAAGAACACGCTTCAGGTGATCTCGGCAGGGAAAGGGATCTTTCAGGCGGAATTCAATCCGGGAGAGACGGAAGCGGAAAAGATCCAGATCGGATTCCTCCCCAACAGTTTGAACAAGACGCCGATCAAAACGAAAGGACTCTTCGATCTTTCCGGAGAGAAGAATGCTCTGGTCGAATTGGTCTCTCCAAACAATGCCGGATCGCTCACTGTCCGCCAGACAGCGGCCGTACTGCTTGGAGAATTTGAGGAAAACAAGCATATTGGATATACGCTGAACAGAGAGACGGTGGGTTTATTCGTACATGTGGTTTCCGGCGTTGTTTCCGTGAATAAAGAGATCCTCAGACGTGCCGATTCCGTCGGAATTATTCAAGAAGAACAAACGTTATTTCACACAGCGGAACCATCCGTGATCCTGGTGATCGAAGTATCAATGAATGATTGAGGAAAAACGATGAAAACATTTATGGTTGAAGTTCAGCTGCCGTATCATCCGCCGCAGGAATTCTTTTCACTGATCCCTTCGCAGCGTGCGATGGTAGTGGATCTGCTGACCAAGCGGAAGTTCCTGAGCTATACCCTGGCGGCCGACCGGTCGAAGGTCTGGATCGTGATGATCGCAGCGAGTGAACCGGAAGCGCGGGAACTGCTGGAGCAGCAGCCGATGGACAAATACTTCTCCTATCAGTTCACTGAACTGATGTTCCATGATATGGCGGGGGCGATGTTCCCGGCAGTCTCACTGAATTAAACAGGGATGAACAGAAAAGATTTCATACGAACAATGGCGATGATCCCCTTTGCGGGAGGGACAATGCAACTGAATGAATTGAAAAATATCACCGATGATCTTTCCGCGAGCGAACGAATGCCGCTGCTGTTCGTCGGTCACGGGAATCCCATGAACGCCATTGAGAACAACCGATTCAGCAATGCATGGAAGAAGATCGGAACGGAACTTCCGAAACCTCAGGCGATCCTATCGGTCTCGGCACACTGGCTGACGCGTGGTACCCGCGTGCTGGCGATGGAACAGCCAAGGACGATCCATGATTTCGGAGGTTTCCCGGAGGAACTGTTTGCGCAGCAGTATCCTGCTCCCGGTGCACCGGAAATGGCAAAAGAAACACAACGCCTGGCGCTGAAGCACCATATCACGCTGGACGACGAATGGGGATTTGATCACGGGACGTGGAGCGTCCTGAAACAAATGTTCCCGCTGGCCGACATTCCCGTCTATCAGCTCAGCATCGATTACAATCAGTCGATGAGTTACCACTATGAACTGGCACAGGAACTCCGCGCACTGCGAGAAAAAGGGGTGCTGGTGATGGGGAGCGGCAACATAGTCCACAATCTTCGGGCGATCAATTTTCAGAATGCGGCACCGTACGACTGGGCTGTAGAGTTCGATGCGAAGATCAAACAGTGGCTGGAATCGGGTGATCACCGGTCGATCAGGGAGTTCCAAAAACTCGGTTCGGTGGCGCAGTTAGCCCATCCGACCTACGATCATTTTCTTCCTCTCATGTATGTGCTTGGATTCCAATACAACAACGAAACTCCCGCATTCTTCAATGATGAATTCGATATGAGTTCGGTCTCCATGCGTTCGGTGATCTATCACCGCTGAGTGGCAGTGAGACGTGAAACACATCAGCCCTGTTCTGTTCTTCAGAAGAGGGCTTTTTTGTTGCCGCTCGGAGGTTTCTTTGACAATAGTGAGGGCTCGATGTCCCGAAAAGTCGAAATTCCGAGGAATTATCCGAGAGTGAGCACCATTTCTTCAAGATTAGCATCCGTACCGTTTGAAATCACCGCAAATATATTGTACAATAGTCCAACCATTTCTGTTAACTTATGACTATGACTCAAGATATCTATAAACAATTCTTCCTTGCCTTCCAGGATCCTGCATTCATCATTGACGGGACTTCCAAGATCATTGAGATGAACAACAAAGCTGCAGAACGGAAGATACCGCATTCGCGGATCGCTTCCTGTTTTTCCGGCAATGGTCTTGAAATATTCGAACGCAGTTTGTCCAACGCACCGATGGTCTTCCGCTCGGAATTCAACTATGCGCCTCAGGAAAAGATCTTTGCAGAAGTCTCGGTGACCTCGGTCGCCGGACCGAAGAACAATTATTCCCTCGTTGTCGTCCGCGACATTACGGCTCAGCATGAGAAAGAACTAGAATTGATACGGTTCTCCGAAGTGATCCACCGAACGGTCAATCCGATCCAGATAACGAGCACGGAAGGGAAGATGATCTACGTGAATCCGGCCTTCGAGCATATCACCGGATATTCCAAAGAAGAGTTGATCGGACAGAATCCAAACAAATTGAACAGCGGGAAACACGGGAAAGATTTCTGGAAGAAGGTATGGCAGAAGATCAATACCGGTCAGCAATGGGTCGGACAGATCCAGAACAGAAAAAAGAACGGTGAGCTGTTCCATTCCGAACTGGTCATCTCGCCGATCGTGGATGAGGATAAGTCCGTGATCGGATTTCTGGGTGCACACCGTGACATCACGGACCAAAAGATCCTGGAGCGGCAGGTCGTCCGCTCGCAGAAAATGGAGACATTCGGAACGCTGGCCGCCGGTATCGCGCATGAAGTGGGCAACCCGTTGACTTCGATCTCTTCACTGGTACAGGTTGTGCAGCGTCAGTCCGAGGATGATTTCGTGCAGGAGAAACTGGAACTGGTCAAGAATCAGATCAACCGGATCGCAAAGATCATCCGCGAGCTGGTCGATTTTTCCCGACCCTCCACACACGAAGTTAAAGAGGTCAGCATTAATCTCGTTGTCCGTGAAGCGCTGAATATTGTCCAATACGGGAAAAAGGCCCGGTCCATCAAGTTCAATGTGGCGCTGGAAGAGAATATGCCGTTCGTGCTTGCCGTTCATGACCAGGTTCTCCAGGTATTTCTCAATATCCTGATGAACGCAGTTGATGCAAGTATGGGAAATCCCGACTCCTCAATCTCAATAATGACAAAACAATCGGATGAAAAGGTCGAAATTAGCATATCAGACAATGGCACGGGAATTGCCGAACATCACTTAGGAAAAGTGTTCGATCCGTTTTTTACAACAAAAGAGGTCGGCAAAGGAACGGGGTTAGGTCTCTGGGTAAGTTTGGGTATCATCAGGAATTTCGGAGGTGATATCCATGTGGAAAGTGAAATGGGTAAGGGGACGACATTCAATGTTCGGATGCCGAAAAAGGGAGAATAAATGAAGAAAAAGATCCTTGTCGTTGATGATGAAGAGATCATCCGTGATTCAATAAGTTTTATCCTGGAGAAAGAAGGATACATCGTCCGCAAAGCGGAGAACGGTGCCGTTGCACTGAAAGTGATGAGCGAGAATCTGTTCGATCTGGTGATCACGGATATCGAGATGCCTGAACTGCGCGGTCCGGAACTCCTGGAGAAGATCTCCGAGCGCTTCCCGCAGACATTCGTGATCATCATTACCGCCTATGCGTCCATTGAAACGGCCATTGCAGCCATCCGCAAAGGTGCGTATGATTATCTGTTGAAACCGATCGAGTTCGATGATCTGCTCTTCAGGATCAAGAAATTATTTGAATACAAAGAACTGATCCAAGAAAATACTCTGCTGCGCCAGGAGGTCAACCGGAAATTCGACTTTTCGTCCATTATCGGACAAAGTGAAGCGATGAAGAAGATCTTCACCGATATCCAAAAAGTTGCGCCCACGGACGGGACGGTACTGATCACCGGAAAGAGCGGTACTGGAAAGGAGCTGGTCGCACGGGCGATCCACACACACAGTAAGCGTGCAAGCAAACGATTCCATGCCATCAACTGCGGTGCGATCGTCGAGACACTGTTCGAAAGTGAACTGTTCGGCCATAAAAAGGGATCATTCACCGGTGCAACAAATGATAAGGACGGAGCATTCAAAGCTGCCGAAGGAGGGACGCTGCTGCTGGATGAGATCAGCGAAATGCCGCTCCATCTTCAGCCGAAACTGCTTCGCGCACTTGAACAGCGCGAGATCACTCCGGTGGGAAGCAACGATACGCTTCCGATCAATGTCCGTATCGTCGCTGCGACCAACAGGAATCTGAAAGAGGAGATCGCCAAAGGGAAATTCCGGGAAGATCTGTTCTACCGGCTGAATGTCGTAGAGATACATTTGCCGGAGCTGAGCGAGCGCTCCGAGGATATCCCGCTTCTGGTGAATTCCTTCATCTCAAAATTCAGAGGAGAAATGGGAAAGGCGATCAAGGGGATCTCCAATCAGGCAATGAGTGCGCTGGTGAACCATCAATGGAAGGGGCAGATCCGCGAGCTGCAGAATATTGTGGAGCGGGCGATGATCTTCTGTGACGCGGAGATCATCGATGTACAGCATCTTCCGGAAGAGCTCCAGGCAAGCGCGCAGATCTCGGTGATCGATTATTCTTCACAATCCCTGAAGGATGCGGTGCATATGTTCGAACGGCGTTACATCGAACAGAAATTGAAGTACCACGGAAGCGATAAGGATAAGGTCGCTAAAGACCTCGGGCTCAGTCTTTCGACACTCTACCGGAAATTTGAAGAACTGGGGATTCCGCTGAAGGATAAATAAGCAAGAAGTGATTCGACAAAAAAAAGCCATCGAATGTTCCATTCGATGGCTTTTGTCATTTTAGAACTCGGCACTGACTCCGATCGAGGGGAGCAGTCCGATGGAACCGCTGGTCTGCTTGACCTCTTTGGTCCGGTCATCGAAGACGGGAACATCGACCGGTCTTCGGTTATAAACATTCTGGATGTCGATATACGTGATCAGATTCCAGTCGGCGAAATTCCACCGGCGGTCCGCACGAAGGTCCAAACTGTGATTGGCTCCGATTCGCACGGTATTGTAAGCAGAGACATTCTGTGTCCCGTCCGCATTGTAAGGAGTGTACGGCCGGCCGGTAGCGACGCGGAATTTACCGCTGAACTCCCACTGTTCGTTCAGGATATATCCCCCGCCGAGATTGATGATCCACCGCTGATCGAATGTACTGGAACGGGAAACGCCGTCCAATGCTTTGAACCGGGCTTCATTCCAGCTGATGCTGACCAGTCCGTAACACGGCACTTCGGAGAGTTTTTTCTGAAGGAAAAATTCCAAACCATGCGCTTGTCCGCTTCCTGCACTGATCAGCGGATCGAGACCGAACGAAGCATAACCGTCCTGAGAACCGCCGAAGCCTGCACCGGTGTTGGCCAGAACGAGATACGGACGAACGGTGCTCGCAGGATAATCGGAATAATCCTTGATGTATCCTTCGACACTGAATTTCACATCGGAACGGAACAGATACTCGGCACCGACAACATACTGTGCTACGGAAACATACTTCAAATTCCGGTTCACTGGATTAGCCACCAGCCAGATATAGGAGGGCGCCTGATGATACTGTCCGATGCTCCCGGTCAGCGTGAATACCTGGGTCGGGGCATAGGAAACGGATAGCCTCGGTGAGAACGAGAGATTGTCTTTGATAAGATTGAAATAATCGAGACGGCCGCCGACAGTCAACTGAACATTGGACGCGAGTGCACTGGACCATTGCACATAGGCCGATGATTTCACGGCAGTCGTATCCAGCGCAGAATTTACGGTCAGCTGTTGTCCAAAATTCGTCCAGAACGGGATGGGAAGGATGATATTCGAATTGAAATCGATGAATTTCCCCATCACGCCGAAGGCGATTTCCGATTCGCTGCTCAATTGCAGGACGATGTCCCCGCGCAGGGTCGTTTCATATTCATCGGATGCACTCTTAAAGATCGGATTCAGCAGGGAATCTTTCTGCATGAAATCGAATTCATTGTACGTGGTGCTGAGCGTGACATTGGTGAATCCTTTCTCGAGAAGGTGTCTCCACGAGATACCTCCAAGCACCTGCGTCTGGTCGCTGGAGAGAATCCTGGAATTATCATACCGTTTCTTTTCCGTATCGTTGAACAACTTCACATTATCCAGCGCAACAACGCTGAGAACATTCACCTGATCCTTCTGTGAGAGTTTGTAATTCACCTTTCCGAGAAAATCCCAATACTCCGGAACAAATCCGAAACCGGCTGCTTTGAAGATAAAATCCAGATAACTTCGGCGTGCGGAGAACAGGAATGAACCATTCTCATCGGTCGGTCCTTCCAGATTCAAACCGAATTGCGACGCAGAGATGGTTGCTTTCCCTCCGAAGCGGTCCTCGCGTCCATCTTTCAGGTCGATCGTCAGTACAGAGGAGAGTTTATCTCCGTATTTCGCCCCAAAGCCCCCTGTCTTGAACGATGTCTCGTCCACAAAATCGAGATTGATAAAACTCAGCGGTCCGCCGCTTGCTCCCTGCGTACCGAAGTGATTGATGTTCGCAACTTCGATGTTGTCAATGACAAAAAGATTCTCGGAAGGCGCTCCACCGCGGACGATGAGGTCGTTCCGGCCGTTCTGCACCTGAGCGACACCGGGAAGGATGGAGATCGCGCGAACAACATCCTCCAGACCGCCGGGCAGTCTGCGGATCTCCTCAGCACCGAGTGTCTGAACACTGATCGGCGCATCGGGTGATTTTTGGAAATACTCTGTGGTCACGGTGACCCCCTCAAGCTCCACGGATGATTCGACCACTTCAAAGTGCACATCGGCCGGTTTTGCGACCCCTACAACAACGTCGGTCTTCACTTTGGACTGAAATCCGAGGGCACTTGCTCGAAGAACATACGTGCCGATCGGAACATTATTGATCATGAAATTGCCGTCAATGTCCGTTGCGGCGCCGAGCGTTGTCCCCTGAATAACGACCGTTGCGCTGATCACCGGCTCTTTGGTGGCCATATTTTTCACATGACCGACGATCTTTCCGGTCAGTTTTTGCGGGGTTTCCTGAGACAGGACCGTTCCGAAAGGGATGAGAATGAACATGATACAGAAAAATGAGAGTGCTTTCATAAATCCTTTTGAGTGATGGTTTGCAGTTGAAAACGCCGGGAAGGCAAAAAATGTTCCAAACTTGAGAGAAAATCAGTGATGTGATCCTGACCATTCTTCCATTGTGGAGCAGATCTCTTCAAAAAGTGTCGTCACGAACTGTTCGTGTTCGGGTTTCATCAATACACTTCTGAGTATACGGGTTGACGGGGCATTAATGGTGAATGCAGGGTACAGCGCCTGAATCCGTGCCGAATCGACAGTATAGGAAGCCAGGTATAACGGAGAATCGCTTCGGTTCATGGCGGTATTGACGATCGATTCAGTGCAGGATGATACTTCAGATGCGGAGAAGATCTTTGTTCTCGGCAGATAGACGACAATATCCAGGTCCGGTTCACAATACTCGGCAAGCGCGGAACTTGATCTGATCAGTTCACTCCACACCAGTGCAGCATTCCTGGACTTGGCGAGGATCGGACCGAGTCCTTCGTGCGGATGGAGCGGGAATGCTTTCAGCGTGGCCCACAGTGCGGCAGCCGAGGCGCCTGCCCGCGAACATTCCAGGGAGATCTCACCCAGATGGAGTTCACTGGAGGTAAAATATGTGTATGGGGAATCGTGTTTATAGAATTTTCCGATACCCGGATCTCTGAACAGGACACAACCGCAGCCGTACGGCTGCAGTCCGTGTTTATGAGGATCGATAACGATACTGTCGCATTCTTTCAGAGCAAGGAACGGTTCCGGCGCGACGGTGGGACTCATCCGCTGTGCCAGAAGTGTGAAGAATCCTCCGTAGGCGCAGTCCGCATGAATGCGGACTCCGTACCGCTTTGCCAGCGGGAGGATCGTATGCAGCGGTTCAACGGAGCCGGTGCCGGTCGTTCCGAGTGTTACGACAATGGTTCCGATCGTGCCGCTTTTAAGGAGAGATTCCAGTGCATCCATATCCAGCATATCAACGAACTGAGAGCGGACCTTCAGAACATCGCACATCCTCTGATGGGTGTAATGGGCCTGAGTCGAAAAGGCGATCCCTTTTTCCGGATGGATACACCGGGCGATCCATAGCGCTTCTAGATTGGCGATGGTACCGCTGGAGGTCAGATGTCCCAGAGGATCGTTGAATCCGAACATTCCGGCGAATTGCCGTACAACTTCCAGTTCCATCTTTGCCGTGGCCGGTCCACCGTCCAGCGCATGATTGTTCGGATTGATCTGCATGGCGGTGAGATATGCCGCCACAGCGATCGGATGGGGAGGTTTGAGCATTTGGCCGGCATAGCGGGGATGGAAGAACGGATAATTATCATTCAGCCGTTCCGTCAATTCCGACAGAATAGATAAGGCCCGTTCTGATGAGAGAGCGGTGGTAGTGTCCGGTTCGATCGCATCCCACCGGGCGCGAAACTGCTGCTGCGATGCGATCCCTGCATCGATCCACCGTTGAAATTCCTGTTCGTTCATGAAATTCTGCATAGATGTTCCATAATATAGAACGAACGGTTCTTCCAAGCAACACTCCGAATAAATCAATTGAACAGCGCTGAATAATTCTCTATTTTGAGTCGAAGAAGAGTCAACACACTTACCTTACTCTGAATTGAAGATCGATATGCTGAATATAGCGGTAGAAGCGGCACTGGAAGCAGGTAAATTTCTCAAAGCCAATGTCGGGAATGTGAAGAACATCGAACGGAAGATCGGACAGGAGACGAATCTCGTCACCGAGATCGATAAACAGTCCGAAGCGCTCATCATCAAGAAGATCAAGGAACATTTTCCCGACCATGCCGTTCTCGGTGAAGAGAGCGGAGCGGGAGCAGGTTCATCCGAATACAAATGGATCATCGATCCCCTGGACGGGACAACGAATTTCACGCATGGTCTGCCGTTATTTTGCGTCACCATCGGCATCGAACACCGCGGCGAGATCATTGCCGGTGCCATCTATGATCCGAATGCCGATGAGATGTTCACGGCGGAGAAGGGGAAGGGAGCATTCCTGAACGGCAAGAGGATCTCCGTTTCTTCCTCCGACCGTTTGATCAACAGTCTTATTGTGACCGGTTTCCCGTACAACGTCAAAGAGAATCCTGAGAATGTGATCGGACACTTTGTGAATTTTCTGCCGCTTGCACAGGGCGTGCGCCGGCTCGGTTCCGCAGCGATCGATCTGGCATATGTTGCCTGCGGACGGTTCGACGGTTATTGGGAGATCTTTCTGCATCCGTGGGATAAGGCAGCGGGGGTCCTGCTGGTGAAGGAAGCGGGAGGGATAGTGACGAACTTCTCCAATGACACAAACGATATCATCTATAATCCGAATACTCTTGCTACGAACGGACTCATCCATCAGCAGATGATGGATGTGATCACAACAACGCGAAACGGAAAATGACGGTGCATAAACAAACGATCCTATTTGTGGATGACGAAGAGAGTCTTCTCGATATCGTCGGCTCCGTACTGGAAGCGGAGGGCTTCACGGTGCTCTCCGCAGACAGCGTAGAGAAAGGGATCGAACATTTGAGCAGGGTCATTCCCGATATCATCATCTCGGATATCACGATGCCCGGCAGGAACGGTTTTGATTTCTTCGAGTATGTCCGTTCGCTGCCGCATCTTCAGCAGGTCCCGTTCCTCTTCCTTTCCGCTCATTCGGACTCCGAGAGCATGGTGGCGGGGAAGGAGATGGGGAGTGATGATTATCTGACGAAACCGGTGGATTTCCATCTGCTGCTTTCCTCGATCCGCGGAAAGCTGAAACGGAAAGAACAGCTCCGCGAAGCATCGGTCCAGCAGACGGAGAAAATGAAATCCGAGATCTTCCGTTTGATCACGCATGAGATGCGCACACCGCTGACGTCGATCCTCGGTGCGACGGAACTCCTGACCGATTCTCAGGGAGATTACACGCCGAAGGAGCTGACCGAATTCCTTCAAATGCTTCAGAACAGCAGCAAACGTCTGAATATGATGGTGGATGATTTTCTGACGGCAACGAAGATCGAATCGGGTGAAATCGTGCGTGAAATGGAGAGCAGTGAGAACCGTATCACGCCGATGCATATCGTCCAGCGTCTGATGGTAGAACTGGAATACCAGAGGAGCCATCAACATGTGACCATCCAGAACAATGTTCCGGATGTAACGATCTCGGTGCGGATGTACGCCCCGCATGTCGAGAATATCCTGAAAAGGCTGATGGACAATGCGATCAAATTCTCCCGGCCGGACGGGCAAGTGATCGTCGGTCTCCGGGAGGAAAAGGATGGATATCTGTTCACGGTACAGGATTTCGGTGTGGGAATTTCCGAATCGAAGCGTTCAATGATCTTCCAGAAATTCGGGCAGGTGGACAGGGACAAGTACGAACAGCAGGGATCCGGCCTTGGGCTGTATATCGCCTATCACCTGGCCAAATTGAACGGGGCAGCACTCTGGTATGAAAGTTGGGAAAAAACGGGATCGACGTTTTACCTGAAGATCCCTTCGTGATCCTTAGAATTCCTCGCCGGTGACGCGCGTGATGGATGCACCAAGTGAGCTGAGTTTCTTCTCGATCGCTTCATATCCTCGGTCCAAATGATACACCCGCAGTACCTCCGTCTCACCTTCCGCCTTTAACGCCGCAAGGATCAGCGCAGCCGATGCACGAAGATCCGTTGACATCACTTTCGTTCCGGAAAGACTCTTCACACCGCGGATGATGGCGGCATTCTCCTTCATTTCGATATTCGCTCCCAGACGCGCGATCTCAGGAACATGTGCGAACCTGTCATGGTAAATGGTATCGGTCACCGTTGATGTCCCTTTCGCGATCGTCATCAAGGAGATCCATTGTGCCTGCATATCCGTCGGAAAACCGGGATAGACCGCCGTGGTCACATCCACCGGTTTGATGGAACGGGGAGCCGATAATTCTATGAAATTCTTGCCGATCTTCAACTTAGCACCGGAATCCTCCAGCCGTGCCGTGACCGCCGCAAAATGCTCCGGGATCACATCCTCGATCCGGATCGTTCCACCGCACATCGCGCCGGCGATGAGCATCGTACCGGCTTCGATCCTGTCCGGTATGGTATGGACGTTCGCCGGATGCAGTTCCTCCACTCCTTCGATCTCAAGTGTTGTTGTGCCGATCCCGTCGATCTTCGCACCCATTGCGATCAGCATCTCGACGAGATTGGTGATCTCGGGTTCCATGGCGGCATTCTCGATCCGCGAACTTCCTTTGGCGAGGACGGCTGCCATCAGGACATTTCCCGTTGCACCGACACTGGAAACATTGAACGAGATCCTCGCACCTTTCAGACGTTTTGCTTTTGCGTGGATATATCCGCGGACAAGTTCGATCTTCGCTCCGAGCTTTTTCATTCCTTCAATGTGAAGATCGACCGGTCTCGGTCCCCATGCACATCCGCCGGGAAGGGAGACCTTTGCCTGTCCGTACCGGGCGAGCAGCGGTCCGAGAACATAGATGGAAGCGCGCATCTTCTTCACATGTTCGTACGGCGCTTCGAATTTGTTCACGCGGAACGTATTCACTTCGAGCGTTCGTCCTTTCCGTTCGAAGGTCACACCCATGGTCTGGAGTAATTTGGACATGGTGGACACATCGCGCAGATCGGGAGTATTGTGTAATTCGTATTTTCCGCTTGCAAGGAGAGTGGCGGGCATCAATGCCAGCGTGGCATTCTTTGCACCGCTGATGGAGACGGTTCCATTCAGTTTCTTTCCGCCTTTGATGACAAATTTATCCATAGAACGAGCGACGATCC
Organism: Synechococcus sp. UW140; assembly: GCA_943364975.1. Lineage (GTDB taxonomy): Bacteria > Bacteroidota > Ignavibacteria > UBA10030 > UBA8401 > UBA8401. Next base: position 612 of record CALRIY020000083.1, on the reverse strand, counting down.
TTTCTGATTAGCTCAGGGAATGTTGGGAAAAATTGGTCAAAAAACAACTTATGCGAAATGGTGACGCAGTTTCTGGCGGAGGATGGACATCGCCGTCCGCATCCGGGTCTTAACGGTTCCGATGGGAAGTTTGAAATGGTCGGCGAGTTCCGACTGGGTGTATCCGCGGAAGTAGGCGAATTCGATCAGTTCCTTCTGTTCATTCGGGAGAGCAGTGAGGGCGATCAGGATCTCCTCATGCTGTCCGGAGAGGACGGCGCGGCGTTCGGGATTGTCCGCCAGGTCCGCGGTGAAGATCTCTTCAAAATTCTTAATATCTGATTCCTGCGAACGGTTCCGGTAATTCTTCGAACGAAGCCGGTCCACTGCACGGTTGCGGGCTACACGGCAGAGCCATGATGAAGGATGGCCGATGCTCCGGTCATATTTTTCGGCATTCTCCCAGATGTTCACAAACACCTCCTGCAGGATATCCTCCGCTTCCTCTTTTTCCTTCAGGATACGGATGATGACGGAATAGAGCAGTGCTGAGGTCCTGTCGTACAGATCGGACAATGCGGAGGAATCCCCTCTCGAGATCCGCTCAAGCAGTTCCATCTCATGCTGAATATG
>CALRIY020000082.1:0-16568 GCA_943364975.1 Synechococcus sp. UW140 | reverse complement strand
TAACAAATATGTATTCACTCGCCCCGTATATTGTCCTCTTTCCGCTGCTCGGATTTCTGATCAATGGATTCTTCGGACGGAAAATCAAGAATGAAGCGATCGTCGGCGGTATCGGAACGCTTGCGGTTGCTTCCTCATTCATCATCGCTCTGCTCATCTTTTTTGAGATGCTCGGCATGCCGGCGGAAGAACGGAAGCATATCGTCACCGTCTTCCAATGGATCTCCGCCGGATCATTCTCCGTGAATGTGGCCTATCAGGTCGATCAGCTTTCTGTTCTGATGACCCTCATTGTCACCGGAGTAGGCAGCCTGATCCATCTGTACTCGATCGGATATATGCACGGCGATGCGGGATTCTGGAGATTCTTCACGTATCTGAACCTCTTCATTTTTGCCATGCTCAATCTGGTGCTGGCGGACAATTATCTGCTGATGTTCCTCGGCTGGGAAGGGGTAGGACTCTGTTCGTATCTGCTGATCGGTTTCTGGTATGACCGTAATTTTGAGAAGGGGACGACGGGTGATGCAGCGAAGAAAGCTTTCATTGTCAACAGGATCGGTGATTTCGGATTCCTGCTTGCGATGTTCCTGATCTTTAACACCTTCGGTTCATTGACGTATGAGACGGTCTTCGCACAGGCGAACGGATTTTCCGTCGGTGACAATCTGATGTTCTGGATCACGATTCTGATGTTCCTCGGTGCCACCGGAAAATCAGCTCAGATCCCGCTGTATGTCTGGCTGCCGGATGCGATGGCGGGTCCAACACCGGTCTCCGCATTGATCCATGCTGCAACGATGGTCACCGCCGGGATCTATATGGTTGCCCGCAGTTCGATCCTTTTCGCGCTGGCTCCCTCAACGATGGAGATCGTGGCAGTCGTCGGATTGTTCACTGCATTCTTTGCCGGTACGATCGGTCTGGTGCAGAACGATATCAAAAAAGTTCTCGCATACTCCACTGTCAGTCAGCTGGGATATATGTTCCTCGGCGTCGGTGTCGGTGCGTTCTCTGCCGGTCTCTTCCATGTGATGACCCATGCATTCTTCAAGGCACTTCTCTTCCTCGGATCCGGCGCTGTCATTCATGCGATGCATGAAGAGCAGGATATCCAGAAGATGGGAGGATTGCAGAAATATATGCCGTGGACCTTCCGCACATTTGCCATCGGGTCATTCGCGATCGCCGGATTCCCGCTCCTCTCCGGATTCTTCTCGAAGGATGAGATCCTGTGGAAGGCGTATGCAGACGGCGCTCCGTGGATGTGGCTGATCGCTGCGCTTGCAGCCGGTGTTACGGCGTTCTATATGTTCCGTCTGGTCTCGCTGACGTTCCTCGGCAAGGAGCGCTTCGATCATCATCACGTTCATCCGCACGAAGCGCCGAAGACGATGCTCATTCCGCTCCTGGTGCTGGCGCTCTTCTCCGTGATCGGTGGTTATATCGGCATTCCGCATGTGCTCGGCGGTCATAATTATTTTGAGGAATTCCTGGAACCGGTCTTCGCTCCGGCCAATGCAAAGATGATTCTGCCGATCCATGATTCTGCCGCGCTGGAACTCGGTCTGATGGCCGTCTCCGTCGCGATCGGACTTCTCGGTATCTATGCAGGGTGGAAGATCTTCACACAAAAGCAGCAGACGGCGGACAATATTGCGAAGAAATTTTCCGGACTGCACAAACTTCTTTGGAACAAGTATTTCGTTGATGAAGTGTATGATGCCGTTGTCGTGAATCCGATCAAGAAGACCTCCGATAAGTTCCTGTGGAAGATCTTCGATGTGCAGATCATCGACAATACGCTGAACTATTCCGGGAAGTTCATCGAAGCGACATCGAACATCTTCCGCCGCATCCAGACCGGAGTTGTGCAGAGCTATGCGGTGATCTTTGTCGCGGGAATTCTTTTGATCCTCGGATTCTTAATCGTTCGGTAATCGTTCCCGGTCCACTGAGCAGTCAATGTTGTAAATTTGCAATCCTGTAATCTTGAACTAGTATGAATAATATCCTGACCTATACACTTTTTTCACCGCTCCTCGGGATCCTGGCGATGTTCTTCATCCCGAAGGCGAAACTGACACTGATCAAATCGGTCGGGATCGGCACGTCGCTGATCACGTTCGCCTTGTCTCTCATTGTGTATTCCGGATTTGATGCCGCGAACACGCAGATGCAGTTCGTCGAGAATGTTCCGTGGATCGCCAATCTTGACATCGCTTACATCGTCGGTGTGGACGGTATTTCCATTCTGCTGGTGATGCTGACGACATTCCTGACGCCGATCGCTCTGATCGCATCGTGGGAATCGATCACCGATCGTCTGAAAGAATATATCTCTTTCATGCTGATGCTCGAGGTCGGTATGCTCGGCGTGTTCCTTGCGTCCGATCTCTTCCTCTTCTATGTGTTCTGGGAAGCGATGCTGATCCCGATGTATTTCATCATTGGTATCTGGGGAGGGAAGGAGAGGATCTATGCCGCAGTGAAGTTCTTTCTCTATACGATGGCCGGCTCGCTGCTAATGCTGATCGCGATCCTCTGGCTTGGATATTATGCCTCCACAGTTGAGGGGGGATATTTCACGACGAATCTTCAAAAACTATATGCGGTCGCTCCGGGAATACCGATGGGGATCCAGATCTGGATGTTCCTTGCGTTCACTCTCTCGTTCGCGATCAAAGTTCCGCTCTTCCCGCTGCACACCTGGCTTCCCGATGCTCACGTTCAGGCTCCCACCGCCGGCTCGGTCATTCTGGCCGGTGTGCTGCTGAAAATGGGAACGTATGGACTCATCCGATTTTGTCTGCCGCTCTTTCCGTATGCCTCATTCCAATTCACGCCTCTGCTTGCGACACTCTCCGTGATCGGCATCGTCTACGGCGCGCTGGTGGCAATGGTGCAGACCGATGTAAAGAAACTGGTCGCGTATTCGTCGGTCAGCCACTTGGGATTTGTTGTCCTCGGTATCTTCTCCATGACGGAGGAGGGAGTGCAGGGTGCGATCATACAGATGATCAATCACGGACTCTCCACCGGAGCGTTGTTCCTTCTGGTCGGTATGATCTATGACCGCCGCCATACGCGTGAGATCGCTCAGTTCGGCGGTCTGGCGAAGGTGATGCCGGTGTTTACAACGATGTTCATGATCGTTACATTCTCGTCCATCGGACTGCCCGGACTGAACGGATTCGTCGGTGAATTCCTCATCCTGCTCGGTTCGTTCAATTCGCCGTTCATCGGTTCGCCGGTCTACGGTGCCGTAGCGGCGACCGGGGTGATCTTCTCCGCCGTCTATATGCTCTGGATGTGTCAGCGGGTCTTCTTCGGAAAGATCACGCATGATGAGAACCGTTCGCTGCTGGATCTGACCAAACGGGAGATCTCGCTTCTGGTTCCCGTACTGCTGTTCATCGTTTGGATCGGTGTTTATCCTTCAACGTTCCTGAGACCGTCCGAAGCGGCGGTGAAACAGATCGTAACACAGATGCAGAATGCAAAGAGCGGCAACACGGTGCAGACCGGTGTTCCGCTGAAATAATTCCCAATACCATTCCGTTATCACAGAAAAAATTTTTATGGACTTCTTTTCACCTACAGATATCATTGGTTCTTCACCGATCCTCGTGCTGTCCGCTTTCTCGCTCATCGCTCTCCTGGTGAACGCGTTGATGAAGGATTCAGCGAAGGTCGTCTTCGGCGTGAGTGTCGTCGGAGTCATTACCGCAGCGGCGTTCGCCGTCCATACCTTCCCGATGAATACAACGGCATTCTCGGATATGCTCCTCGTCGGCGGATATGCCAGTTTCTTCTCTGTTCTCTTCCTGATGATCACGCTCCTGACCCTGTTTATTTCCAAACCGTTCTTCGAACGAGAGGAGTATCATTTCGGTGAATACTACGTGCTGCTTCTTCTTGCTGCGATCGGAATGGTGATGCTCGGTTCTTCGGCGGATCTGATCACGGTATTCCTCGGGATCGAGATCATGTCCGTATCGTTCTACGTTCTGGCAGGATTCATGCGCGGGAAACTCTCCGCGAACGAAGCGGCGCTGAAGTATTTTCTGCTCGGAGCCTTCGCCACCGGCTTCCTGCTATACGGCATCGCCTTGATCTACGGCAGCACCGGGACCACCAATCTTCTCCGCATTGTGACGATGTATCCGCAGGCGTTCGCCGATCCGCTGCATATTATCGGCTGGGGATTGATCCTGATCGGTTTCGGTTTCAAGGTGGCTGCTGTTCCGTTCCATATGTGGGTTCCTGATGTGTATGAAGGAGCTCCGACACCGGTGACCGCATTCATGTCCACCGGCGGTAAAGCAGCCGCGTTCTCCGCATTTGTGATCGCATTCTCCGTCCCGATGTCCATGAAAGATGAACGGCTGATCCTGATCGTTGCAGTTCTGGCCGCGGCTTCGATGCTGCTCGGAAATTGGTTTGGATTATCGCAGATGAATCTGAAACGGATGCTCGCCTACTCCAGTATTGCGCATGCCGGGTATATGCTTGTCGGCATTGCATCGGCGACCTCCATGGGACAGCAGGGGATCGCTTTCTATCTTGTTGCATATGCTCTGACCAATCTCGGTGCATTCGGCGTCATCTCCATCCTGGAAAAAGTGAACGGAAGCAATCTGAACTATGAGGATTATGCAGGACTCGGGAAACGTTCTCCGGCCCTTGCTGCATTTCTGGCCATGTTCATGTTCTCGCTGACGGGACTTCCGCCGTTCGCAGGATTTGTCGGGAAATATTATCTGTTCGCAAGCGCTGTCCAATCACAGCTCACCTGGCTCGCCATCTTCGGTGTGATCACCAGTCTCTTCTCCACCTATTATTATCTCCGTGTGATCGTCTATATGTATTTCCGTGAGGCGGTCAGTTCAGAAGAGATCGTGCTGCCGAAATTGACCTATGCCGCGGTCATTCTCTGCGCTGCGGGTGTTCTGATCCTAGGACTCTTCCCGGCTTTGATCCTGGATCTGATGAAATCGATATTCTGACGTGATTTTCGAATAACGAGAACCGTCCGCTTCACAACGAGGCAGGACGGTTTTTTGTTTTATGAAACCAATCCTCACACCGCAGCAAATGAAACAGGCAGATGACACTGCCATCGACAGGCTGCACATCCCGTCCCTTCGGCTGATGGAGCATGCAGGACTCGCTGTTGCCGAACAGATCGAATCTCAAACCCATTCCCGTACTCTCTCAAAGAAGAAATCGTTACGTGTGTTGATCCTCTGCGGTAAAGGGAATAACGGCGGGGACGGATTTGTGACTGCCCGGTTATTGTGTGAGCGGGGATATGAAGTGACGGTCGGTTTGATCGAATCAGCACGTCAGTTGTCCGGTGATGCCGCTGTTCAATTCCGATTGATGAAAGATTGCAAAGGAACAGTGCTTGTTGTTCCGGTCAAGAGGATCATTGGTCCGGGCAGGCGAGGCAGGTTCGATGTGATCGTCGATGCGATGCTCGGAATCTCCTACCGCGGAGCGCTGAAGGGGAGATATCGTTCGGCCGTTGAATGGTGCAATCTGCAGAAAGGATTGAAGATCGCTGTCGATATCCCTACCGGACTGAACGGGGAGACAGGTGAAGTCGTCAACTCTGCATTCCGGGCGGACCTGACGGTGACGATGTCCAACCCGAAGAGCGGATTTTTCCTGGGACGTGCTAAAGAATACACCGGAGAGATCGTCATTGCGGAGATCGGAATTCCGGTGAAAGCGCTGCCGGCTTCGAACCTTTTTCTGACGGAACGGTTCGATGTGCAAAGAACATTCCCGAAACGGGCAGTGAACAGTCACAAACATTCCGTCGGAAAGATCTTTATCCTTGCCGGATCGAGAAGTATGTCCGGTGCAGCTCTCCTGTGCAGTCTCTCTTCGATGCGAAGCGGAGCAGGTCAGGTGATCCTGGGAATTCCTGAGAGTGAATATCCCGTCGTTGCGCGCAGGACCATGGAGGTGATGCCGCTGCCGCTTCCGTCCACTGCTGACGGGAGCGTTGCGCTGACAGCATTGTCGGAGATCCATGCGCGGTTGCGATGGTGCGATGTTCTGTTGATCGGCTGCGGTCTATCACGGAATGAGGAAACACAACTGCTCATCCGTACGATCATCCATTCCTGCGAAAAACCGATGGTGATCGATGCGGATGCATTGTATGCATTGGCGGGACATCTCCATCTTCTTTCACGGAAGAGAAGTGTCATTTTGACGCCGCATATGGGAGAATTCTCCCGTCTGACCGGAATGCCGGCGCAAGAGATCGAGCGGAACAAATTTGCACTGGCATCCGGTTTTTCACGGAAGCATAAGGTCACACTGATCCTGAAAGGAGCACCGACCATCGTTGCCGATGAACGGGGAAAAGTTTTTGTGAATCCGACAGGGAATCCGGGAATGTCCACTGCGGGCAGCGGTGATGTTCTTGCGGGGATCGTTGCGTCGCTGACAGGTCAGGGAAATTCCGCACTTGATGCTGCGGTCAACGGAACGTATCTCCATGGAGAGGCAGGGGATTGTGCAGCAGAAAGAATCGGAATGCACGGTATGATCGCAGGCGATATCGTCCGAAATCTGCCGGCAGCGATACGAAAGGTCATCACATCATGAATTCACATCAGCGTACGATCTCATTCATACAATTCCAACTTCCGGCCGCGGCATGGTGTTTCTTCATTTACATCGCCTCCTCTATTCCAATGGCGAAGCTTCCTTCGCTGGAGAATTATTCCGATAAGTTCGTCCATGCAGGGGTCTTCATGATCCTCGCCTGGCTGGTCCATGTGGCGCTCCATCATCAGGGGAACGATTTTATCCGGCGGAATTCGTTATGGCTCACGGTGCTGTTCGTTCTTCTCTACGGCATCTCGGATGAGATCCATCAGTTATATACTCCGGGGAGGTCGACGGACATCTATGATGTCCTTGCGGATACCTTTGGCGGATTGGCCTATGCAGCGATCAATCTTCGTTTCAAATTCTACCGGTATGAGTAACCTGCTCAGCAGGATCACAGTGATCCCGACATTCCGTTCTCTCCGTCAGCCTTCCTACCGGCTCTTCTTTTCCGGACAGGTCCTTTCGCTTGTCGGTACTTGGATGCAGACGATGGCACAGGCGTGGCTTGTCTATCAATTGACGCATTCTTCGGTCTGGCTCGGCATTGTCGGTTTTCTGAATACCTTCCCGATGCTGCTGTTCGCTTTCTACGGCGGATCGGTTGCCGATCGTTTCCCGAAGCACAGGATCATCCTCATCACCCAGAGTCTGTCGCTCGTTCAGGCGGTGATCCTGACCGGGTTCGTCTTTTTTGATGCTGCGACAGTGGAATTGGTCTGCATGCTCGCTTTTTCCTTGGGCACCATCAATGCGTTCGATGTTCCTGCACGTCAATCCTTCGTCGTGGACCTTGTCGGGAAGGAGAATCTTGCCAACGCGATCGCACTGAATTCCGCATCATTCAATGCCGCTAGGATCATCGGTCCTGCCATCGGCGGCGTCATTATCGGCGCGGTCGGCGTCGTATGGTGTTTCTTCGTGAACGCAGTCTCATTCTTTGCGGTGATCATCGTTCTCCTGAAGATGAAAACGGAAGCCCGGCCGGTCCAGCCGAAGGAACAACAGAGTGTGCTGCGCGGACTACAGGAGAGCGTGAGCTATATCCGTTCGGACCGTTCCATGATGGCGGTGCTGGTGCTGGTGGCGGTGATCTCTGTCTTCGGCTGGTCGTACACTGTGCTGCTGCCGATCTTCGCCGATACGATCCTGAACATCGGCGCTGTCGGACTCGGGAATCTGATGATGTCCTTCGGTATCGGCGCGTTCATCAGTGCCATGATTGTCGCCAGTTCCGAAAGCCGGATCCGTCCGAGTCTTTTCATCTATTCGGGGATATCCCTTTTCGTGATCGGTATCTCGATATTTGCATTATCCGCCAATGTTGCCGTATCATTGTACAGTCTGGTGGTCGTGGGAATGGGACTGATCATGTTCATATCAACGGCGAACGCCACGTTCCAGCGGCGTGCACCGGATGCAATGCGGGGACGAGTGATGGGATTGTATCTGCTCGTCTTTCAGGGACTGGCGCCGTTCGGTCATTTCGGGATGGGATGGCTGGCCAATGAGGTCGGACCTCGGAATGCGGTCCTTTGCGGTGCCGCCGTCTGTGCGGTTACAGGCATTGCCATGAGAGTATTCATGAATTCACAACGAAAGAATTAACGAAGGAAATTTATGTTCAAGTTTTCCCTTTTTGCTGTTCTTCTTTTCACCGGGATCACTGCTGCGCAGACAAATGACGATCAGGCAGCGCTTCAAAAGGCATTCTCCGCGCCGACAGATTCGGCCAGATTGGAACTGATCCAGGAATTCATCCGGCAGCGTCCTGCCAGCACGATGCTGCCGAATGCATATGCGATGAAATTTCAAGTCTATTATAATCTGGGGAATGACAGCGGCGCGTATTTCTCGGTGAAGAAATATCTTTCACTGTTGGAACGGTCACAACTGCCGACGGCGCTGAACGGTTTGGCATTCGAATTTGCGCAGCGCTCATTCTTTGTGGATTCTGCAGCGGTGATGATCGATTCGGCGATCGCGATGCACGGAAGGGAAGAGCCGGTGCTGCTGAATACCAAGGCGTTGATCCAATTCCGCTTGAACAGGCTCCCTGAAGCGCTGACACTGCAGAAAAAAGCAGTCGCACTGCTCCCGGCGAATGCGCAGATCGATCAGCGGTATATGACCTTCTTTGTGCAGCTCGGATTCATCCAGGCGGAAAGCGGGGAATTGCTGGTGGGACTTCAGAAGGTTGTGCTCGGAAACATTCTCGTTCCGTCGCAGAGCATCCCGACCACGATCATCGATTCGATCTTAAGTGCAAAGAACATCCCTGCAGCGAATGTTCGGACGATCAGGGATAGTCTCTATCGCGAAGCAGTAGCGACCTACATCCGGCTTTCCACGGACAGTGCCAAAGCAAAGAGTGTTATGGCGATCGCGCTTGCCCGGTTAAAGATGTTTCCCGAAACAGCCATTGCGTATGCGATGGAATCCTATACTGCATCGAGAGGTGCGTTGATCGACGAACGTTCCGGCGCCGCGGCATCGCTTGGACTGGCATACCATGCACTCGGCCGGTATGCCGATGCAGAACCGTATCTGACGGAAGCTTCGCAATTCCAGTCACCGAACGGTTCGGAAGTATTGTATGCCCTGGCGGATTCGAAGGATCGCCTCGGGAAGAAGAAGGAGGCATTCGATGTTTATGTGACCGGTGCAGTGACGACGAGGACCATGTCATTCTATTCCAAGGTCAATGCGCTGCGGTCCGAACTGTTTCCGAATATCAATTTGGATTCTCTTATGCTGGTCCGCCAGGCGTCGCTCTTGAGATTCACGCCGGAGGAATATAAACGTCCAAAGCGTGAATTGAAGAAGGATCAATCAGAACGGATCGTTCTTGCGGAACTCTTCACCGGTTCTGAATGCAAACCGTGTCAGGCTTCGGATATTGCTTTCGATTATCTGATCGAGCGATATCGTGCAAATTCTCTCGCCATCCTTCAGTATCATCTGCATGTCCCGGCACCTGATCCGTTCGCGAACGAGGATACCGAAAAGCGTTCGGAGTACTACAGACTGAACAGTACGCCGACGGCGGTCTTCGGAGGGACATCGGTCAACACCTCCGGCGGGAGTAAAGCAGCGGCAAAGAATAAATTCCTTCTCTATTCGGACATCATCGACAGGCATTTGGAAGCACCCTCCAATGTGACCATCAAAGCATCATCAGTCAGGACCGGGAATGTGATCACCTTCAAAGCAACCGCTCAGTCCATGCTCCCCAGGCCCGGAATGAAACTGAGGATCGTCCTTGCAGAGGAAGCGGTCTCCTATACCGGCGCCAACGGAATTGAACACCACAAATTCGTCGTTCGGAAGATGATCCGCTCAGCAGACGGTATCGCATTCCCGTCCAACGGTATTTTGACAGTGGAGGAGAAGATCAATGTGAAAACGGTCCAGCAGGACCTTGAAAAATACCATACCAAAATGACTGCTGAATTTGCCAAAGTCGGGGCGAAGATCAACGCGAAAAAGACTGCGATCGATCCCAAAAATCTCGTTATTGTCGCCTTTGCTCAGGACGACTATACCCGGGAAGTGCTTCAGGCAGTGACAGTTAAAGTCATCGATAAAGTAAACAAGAAATGAAAGGTGATAATAACTTCTTGACAATTTTGATTTAATACCCTACTTTTGAAAGCCCTTCCATAGAACTCATTAATAAGGAATCGATTGTCCGTTACGATATACGACATTGCAAGGGAAGCGAATGTAGGGATCGGTACCGTCTCACGCGTCCTGAATAACAGCGCCAACGTTACTTCAGAGACCCGGGAACGGGTGATTACCATTGCGCGACGGCTGAATTATCAGCCGCATGCTTTTGCACAGGCTTTAGCCCGTAAACGTTCCAACACCCTCAGCGCGATCATTCCTTTCTTTACCAATTATTTCTTTATCGAGGTCCTTCAAGGGGTCCAGGAGACACTGACCACCTTAGGATATGATCTCATCATTCACGGTGCCAATAATCAGGATCAGGTCGAGGAGTATCTCCAGCGTTCCATGAGAAAAGGGCGTGTCGACGGCACGTTACTCTTTTCGTTGGAACTCCCCGAGAAAAATGCACAGGAGATCATTGAACGGAAGATCCCTCTGGTGCTGGTGGATACCTACCATCCGTTGTTCGATTCCATCCGGGTGGATAATGCAATGGGTGCGAAGATCGCAACCGAGCATCTCCTCTCTCTTGGTCATACCTCCATCGGTATGATCAATGCAAATCTGAAAAGTTCGCCGGCGAAGGAACGTCTCCTCAGTTTCCGCCGAACGATGTCCGCCCACGGTATAGACATCAGCGATGATCTGATCGTCAATAGTTCCGATGCGAAGAATGACGGATTCAGCAGGGAATCCGGTTACCACTGTATGAAGGAATTCATCGCACGGGGCTCATCGTTGCCCACGGCATTCTTTGTCTCCAGTGATATCCAGGCGATCGGCGTCCTTGCGGCTCTGCGTGAACATAACATCCGCGTTCCGGAAGATCTGGCGATCGTCAGTTTTGACGATGTGGAACTGGCAAAGAATTTCGATCTGACCACCATGAGTCAGCCCATGTTCAAGATGGGAGAACTTGCGGTGAAGAAGATGCTGGAGCGGATCGAGAATCCCGGTGCACCGGTCACATCGGTGGATTTCAAACCGACTCTGGTCGTCCGCGCCAGCTGCGGTGCAAACAGGAAATATGTGTTCCATCAACAATAAACGAAACAACGTTTTTCATATTATCATTTCGGAGTCGCTGGAATGAAAAAAATTGGTACTGCACTCACGTTCTTCATCACACTCCTTTCATTCTGCTCAATGCTCTTTGCCGGCACCACCGGTAAGATCGTCGGACAGATCACCGATGCCAAGACAGGCGAGCCCCTCCCGGGTGTCAACGTCATCCTTGTCGGGACATCCTACGGCGCTGTGTCGGACTTTGAGGGGAATTATCTGATCCTGAATCTTCAGCCCGGCATCTATACCATTCGCGTCTCATCGATCGGTTATTCCCCGCTCAGCTATTCGAATATCAGGGTCGCATCCGATCTGACCACGCGTCAGGATTTCAAGATCAGCGAAGAGACTGTGATCGGTGAAGAGGTCGTGATCACGGCAGAGCGTCCGTTGGTTCAGAAGGATCTTACATCCACTACCGCTGTCGTCGGCGGCGATGATATCAAGCAGCTTCCGGTGACGGAGATCGGCCAGGTGATCGGTCTGCAGGCAGGAAATGTCGCCGGCAGTATCCGCGGCGGACGTTCCGGCGAGACCGCATATTGGATCGACGGCGTTCCGGTAACGGACGTGTTCAACGGAAGCGCTGTGGTGGATGTGAATCCAAGTATGGTGCAGGAACTTCAAGTGCTCTCAGGTGCATTCAATGCGGAATACGGACAAGCGATGTCCGGTATCGTGAATATCGTCACAAGAGAAGGTGCGGAAAAATATTCCGGAAGCGTAACGGCGTATGCCGGAGACTTTCTGAGCAACCACAGCAGTATCTTTAAAGGGATCCAGAAATTTGAACCGCTCAACATCCGCAACATCGAAGCAAGTTTGAGCGGACCGCTGGTCGGTAAAGATGTATCGCTCTATTTAAATGGCCGCAGCATCCATTATGGAGGATATTTAAACGGCATCCGCCGTTATATGCCCGGGACTGCCGTGGCAAAACGGTTCGATAAGGACGAAGTCTATATCCTCGGAACAAATTTCTATAATGATTCTATCTATGTCCGGAATAATTATACTGCACTTTCCGGAAGCGGAACAGCCATCGATTCCATCAACCGCGTGAAATTCGATTCCGCCTATTCCGTCTTTAAAAAGAACTACGTCAACGGCACGGGGGACGGGAAGACTGTACCGATGGGCTGGAACGACAAACTCTATCTGCAGGCAAAACTTGCACTGAAGATCACCCCGGAATTGAAATTGAACATGACCGGTATCTATGATAATGTGGAATCTCAGGGGTATAACAGGGACTTCCAATATAATCCCGACGGTCAGGGTAAGGATTACACCCGCAGTTACACCGGTATCTTCCAGTTGACCCACACCCTCAGCGCGACGACATTTTATACACTCGGCGGCTCCTTCTTTGAAAAGACCTACAAGCATTATCTTTACGAGAATCCGTACGATCCCCGATATACTCATCCTGATCTTGCAGGACTCGGCCGGGCGCAAAGCACCTATTCCTTCAGCACAGGAGGTTCGGATCTGAGCCGGTATCAGCGCGCCACAACAACAGGTCTTCTGAAATTCGACCTGAGCAGTCAGGTAAATAACGAACACTTCATCAAAGCCGGCGTCGAAACACGTCAGCACAAAGTTTTCCTGGATGACCTGACGCTGCGTCCCGTTGCAAGTCAATCATCCTATAAGAATACGCTCTCCAATCCGTACATCGCCACCTATATTGAAAGTGATACCTCATCCTACCGTGACCGTTACACGCATAAACCGGTTGAACTTTCGGGCTATATCCAGGACAAGATGGAATTCAAAGACCTGATCATCAATATCGGTGTCCGGGTGGATTATTTTGAACCTGATGCAGACGTGCTGGCCGATGATGAGGATCCGAATATCTATTCTCCCGCGAAGCTGAGCAATACATTCTTCGATAACAACGGCAACGGTGTTCAGGACAGCAATGAACCTGCCAAGACCGTCAATGACCGCCGGAAGTATTGGTACAAAAAAGCATCGACCAAATTGAAAGTCAGTCCCCGCTTCGGTGCATCGTTCCCGATCACAGACCGCGGAGTGATCCATTTCTCATACGGTCATTTCTTCCAGACACCGAACTTCGAGCGGCTCTATGCAAATCCGGGATTCAAAGTCGGCGAAGGGACCGGCAATGTCGATCACCGCGGTTCACCGACCGGCAATGCGGACTTGAATCCCGAACAGACCATCAACGGCGAGATCGGACTCCAACAGCAGCTGACCGACGACATGAGTCTGGATGTGACGGCTTACCTTCGTGATATCCGTAATCTGACCGGTTCGCGTGCCGATCAGATCCCGATCGGCGGAGGATTCGCATCCCGCACATACACGAAATATGTCAACAGCGATTTCGGATTCATCCGCGGATTCATTCTTTCGCTGGACAAAAGGTTTGCACAGGGGATGTCCCTCGCACTGGACTATACATTTCAGATCGCCCGCGGCAGCGCATCGGATCCAAATCAGGCGCGCAATCAAGTGGCCGGCGGACAGCTTCCCGAAGTTCAACTGACCCCGCTCGGCTGGGATCAGCGGCATACGGTGAATGCGATCTTCTCCTATTCGGAAGAGACATGGGGCGGAAGCTTCATCAGCCAGTACGGCAGCGGCACACCGTACACTCCCGATGTGACCAGCGACGTGACGGTATTCCTTACCAATTCCGAGATCAAGCCGTCGTACTTCAATACCGATATCCGCATGTATAAGAACATCACCATCGATGCCTTGAAGGTGACGTTGTTCCTGCGTGTCAATAATCTGTTCGATACCAAGAATGAGGTCGGAGTCTTCGGTGATTCCGGAAGGGCCGGCGAGACGAAATTTGAACGGGAAGCCCTGCTGTCAGGACAGAAACCGTACATCAACACCATTCAGGATTATTACACCATTCCGACGAACTATTCCGAACCGCGCAGGATCGAAGTCGGTACGACGATCGAATTTTAATCAGGACATTCTCTATGAAAAAAATCTCTGCACTCTTTTTGTTGTTGGTTCTTCTCGCCGGTTCCGAACGGATCAATGCACAGTCCGGTTCGCAGTATTACCGTTCCGCGGTCCATAATGCGAACCGTGTCAAGACGGTGTTCGGGAACTGGGGTGTGATCGGTCAGCCGGTGGATACACGGCCGCGCGGCGCCTGGATCTCATCCACGAACGGATACGTCGGCGACGTTTCGCTTCTTGTCGGTGCCGAAGTGAAATCCGCCGGACAGACATTCCATTCGGTCGTGACCAGTCCGGTCGCCCGCCCCGCGACGATCTACGATACGCAGGATGGGGCACAAGGGGGAATTCCCTGGACATTCATGCCGGTGAACGGATACTTCAACTCGGCTAAGCAGAGCATCGCGATGAGCGATGATCAGACCACCTGGCCTACTTCGTGGCCGGACAAACTGAGCGATCCGATCGATCCGGGATGGCAGGGTTCATGGAACGGATATTTCGGCAAACGCTCCAGCGCAAACCAGGAAAGTTATGTCGTGATGGATGATAACAGCGACCGTCGGTTCAATTTTACAACGAACAATACGATCGGCGGGACCGGTATCGCATTCAAACCGGATTCCCTGAATTCCTCCAGGAACGGATTGGGATTGGATGTGAAAGTGCGCGGTATGCAGTGGAGCCAGTTCCTCGCTCAGGACAATATCTTCTGGCTGTATGAGATCACCAACAGCGGAACGACCAATTATGACCGTGCGACCTTCGGCATGATCGTCGGAACACTGGTCGGTGTCACCGGTTCACAGCTGTTCAATGAATATGATGACGACTGGTCCTTCTATGATGTGAATGAGAATATCACCTACACGGGTGATTTCGACAGGAATTGTTCCCGTAATCCTTTTTGGCAGGGTCCGGTCGGTATGGTCGGATATGCATTCCTCGAGAGTCCGGGAAATCCGTACGATGCCATCGATAATGACGGTGATGTGGACCGGAAAGTGCTCGGCACTCCGACTTCACTGTTCGTTGCGACCGATTTCGATTCCACCCGCATCAATGCCGGTGCGAATGTTGTTCTGATCAAGAATGATTTCAGTCGACAGGTGGTTTCGGTTGCCGCAGGGACTACGGTCTTCACGACAAGAGGTGGAACGGTCACGGTCACAGCCGGGACGACGAAACTCGCGGAAGGGAACGTGATCACGATCTCCGGACTTCCGGTGATCAATCCGAATGCGTACGACGGAATCGATAATGATCTGGACGGCATCATCGATGAGAATTTTTATCTCCACTATCGTCAGGTGAAGACCGATCCGGGACCTCCGGTGAAAACACTGATCGACATCCTGCGTCCGGTCCGGTACCTGTCGTATAATCCGGCGTTCAACGGCGGTCCGTTCGCAATGATCGATGAACGTCGCGATGACCAGATCGATAACGATAAGGATTGGAATCCGACCTTTGATGACGTCGGCGGCGACGGTCTTGCCAACTCCGGCGACAAAGGAGCGGGGGAGAGCGACGGAATTCCTTCCGACGGCGAACCGAATTTTGACAGGACCGACGTGGATGAATCGGATCAGATTGGTTTGACGAGTTTTCTCTATTTCACACCCGCGAATGATGTCCCGCTCGGTAACGACGAAGAGATGTGGACCAGAATGAATCCCGGATTCTTCTCCGTGCCGAAATCGATCGTCAACAACCGGCCCGAATACGGACAGGACGGCGATTTCATCTATGCATCGGGTTATTTCCCGCTGATCTCCAAAAAGACCGAACGGTTCTCGCTTGCGCTTGTCTACGGCGGCGGCAACGGCGGTTCACGTGAGGATGATATCACCGATCTGCTGAAACACAAACAGACCGTGCAGAAGATCTATGATGCGAACTACCAATTCCCGATTGCACCGGAACCGGTACCGACGCTGACCGCAGTGGCAGGGGACGGCATCGTGAAATTGTATTGGGACAGAAAAGCAGAGAGCGCGATCGACCCTGTGCTGAAGATCAAGGACTTCCAGGGATATAAGATCTATAAAGCGACCGATTATGAGTTCAATGATGCGTTCGCCGTGACCGATGCTGAAGGAAATAAAAAAGGATATGATCCGAAATTCCAGTTCGATCTGAAGGACAGCATCAGCGGATTCTACCGTGCACCGGATGCCATTTTCGATGACGCTGCCGGCTTTACGTACAAACTTGGAACAAACTCCGGCCTCGTCCAC
>CALRIY020000081.1:0-16576 GCA_943364975.1 Synechococcus sp. UW140 | reverse complement strand
CGAACGCGGGACGCCGTGCGGAATGATCGGACAGGATATCGGTCAGCAGAAAGGAAATTTCCGGATCGAAGACCTTCGCCGGCCGCATCTGTTCCATTGCGGAAGGAGTGAGAGACGCAGCAGTTCCATTCACGGTCATCGCCGAACGGGAAAGGGTCAGCGGTGTAAGTATCCCGCCGTTCGCCACCGCACGATATGCATTCGACAGTTCCAACAGCGTCACTTCTGCATTCCCCAATGTCAGTCCGTACCCGTAATGTTTCGGTGATTCATTCAATGATGTTAACCCCGCTGTTTTCATCCTCTGATACAGCGCTTCAACGCCAACGGAGTGGAGTATCCTGACTGCGGGGATATTGTAGGAACACGCCAGAGAGGTACGCAGCAGTACCGGACCGTGATATTCTCTGTCATAATTTTCCGGAACGTAATCTCCTCCTTCATTCGGGAAGGAGGTCGGAATGTCCGCAATCATGGAAGCCGGAGTGCATCCTGCTTCCATAGCTATTCCGTACGTGAAGAGTTTCACGGAAGAACCCGGCTGCCGTAGTGCAAGTGCGCCGTTGATCTTTCCCAGGAAAGCATCATTGAAGTAATCGGCAGATCCGAGCAGACTGACGATCTCTCCTGTCGCATTGTGTATGATCACGACGGAGGCGTTCGTCACATTTCGCTCCCTCAACTGGTCCAGATGATCGTTCACGATCCACTGCACATCGGACTGCAGTGCCGCATCGATCGTTGTCTGCACGGAGGAAATTTCCGGCTGCGCTTTGATCTGCCGATAGACCATTTCCACCGCATGCGGGGCTTTGAACTTACTCTCCGGAAGAACAACCGGGATCGGCTGACGGAGTGCACGTTCATATTGCTCAGGAGTGATCCTCTGCAGTTCGAAAAGTTTCCGAAGGATCATTCTCTGACGGGTCACTGCGCGAGCGTGATGCTGGCGGGGATTCAACAACGTCGGAGCATTCGGAAGTCCTGCAAGGAATGCGGATTCCGCGACAGAAAGATCGGACGCCGGTTTGTCAAAATAATACCGGCTTGCCGCCTGGATACCGAAGAGCTGGTTGCCGTACGGCGCGCGATTGAGATACTGTTCAAGGATGTCGTTCTTCACCAACATCCGTTCCAGACGGAGCGCATACCACGCTTCTGTCAGTTTCGAACGGAGTGTGCGGGGAAAATGATAGACATTGCGGATCACCTGCTGGGTGATGGTGGATGCGCCGTACCGTGAATCATCCGACGCAAGGTTTTCGCCGATAGCACGGACAACAGCGATCGGATCGACTCCGGGATGATCATAGAACCGTTTATCCTCCACCGAAACGGCCGCATCAATCAAGGATGGTGCGATCTTGGAAAGAGGAACCCATTCACCCCGTCCCTGTTCGTCGTTCAGGAATTCCCGCAGCAGCTGCTGATGCCTGTCGTATACCTTGACGGAATGGATATTCTCCTTCCGGAACCGTTCCTCTTCAAGCGGGATGAGCAATGAACCGACGAAAAGAATGAGGGAAAAAGAACAGAGAAAAAGTCCATATTTCAGCCCTCTTCTCACCGGACTGTGATCACTCCCGACGAGGTCTGACCGAACACTTCCGGTTCATACATCTGTTCCACTTTGGTTGCCGGCATCCCGAACGTGCCGAATGAAGTGACCCTGACAAGATACGTGATGGTATGGATCCCCGCAGGGAGATAATCGGCAAAGAATAACGCACGGTCATCCTTCTGTTCCTTATGGTTGAAATAATAATTCATCTCCCCGTCGTTCTCATCAAGATTCGATCCTGTCGTCCGGAAGGAAGTATTGATGATCTCAAAACCGGCAGGCACAGGATCATCCACCACCGTGAACGGCCGGTCCTGTTTCGACGAGACCGTCAATGTGACCTTTGCGATATTCCCGATCCCGATTGACCGATTCCCCGCACTGTCCGTCTTCAGATGCTCGATCGTTTTCGTGACGGAGAACCCTTCTTCCTTTGCCGCATCATTCTGCAGCGGGAAATAATTCAGACGCATGGTGTAATATAACCGGCCCGGTCCGTTCTTCGTGATTTCGAGCGGTGACGTTCCCTCCTGCATTGTCGTAAAGCGTTCGGTTGCGAGTGCGGATTTGAATGTCCGTCCTTCAAACAATTCCTTCATCAACTGTTTCCCCGCCAGTTTCACGGTCGCCGTAAACTTTGGTTCCTCTTTTTCATACTGAGCGAAATAGGACGAGAGTGCATCGACCACGAACATATTCTCATGCGTGGTCCTCCAGATCCCGTTCCTCCGCTGATCCAAAAGCCAGCGGACTGTTTTGGGGATGAGCTGATTCTCCGGCTGCGTTTCGACGAGCGCCTGCATGATGAGCGCTGTGGTCTTCACGTTGGAATGATACATATACCACCAGTCGAATTCCGTCTTTTCTTCAAAATGGACAGTGGTGGGGGAATACTTCGCATGATTCATGAAGTCCGACGCCAGCGTATTGATCATGCCACTGTTCCCGTTCGACCGTTTCAGCGCTCGCAGAAGATACGCTTTTGCCGTCAATGGAAGTTTCTGCCGTTCGGAATACATCCTCTCCATATACCCGAAATCCGGTTTCCCGTGCAGCGCGAGCGTATAGAGAATGAGTGCTTTTGATGTAACAGTGAAGCTCCAAATGCTTCCCGGCGTGCCGTCCGTGGAAAGAGTCTGACGGAGGAAATTCATCCCCTGCTCCATCACATCCTTGTCCACACGGTACCCCTTTTGTTTCGCCAATGTCAATCCGTACATCGCATAAGCGGAGAGATATATGTTCGGCCGTTCATAGTACGAATTCTTCCAATACGTGAATGCTCCGTTCGGCATCTGAAATTGATGAAGTTCATCCAGGATATCCTGTACGATCTTGCGATGATCCTTCCCTTTCAGCACATCAAGACCGAACGACTTCACCATTGCTTCACCGGTGATGATCGGAAGCGCCTTCGACATCTTCTGTTCCAGACATCCGTACGGATATTCAAAGAGATACTGAACGCTGTGCTGGAGTCCCAGCAGCTGTGTGGAGGAGACCGAGACATCCAATCCTCCCAGCTCTTCGAAGATCTCAACCGGCTTGGTGATCTTTTCCGACGCAGTTTCACCGGTGATCGTCCCGGAACTTGCCGCCGTTTCTTTCAGTCTTGGCACCTGCACCGGGATGGTCCACTGCATTCCGTCATAATCATCATCCGTATAGGCACGGAAAATGAATTTTGCCGTACCGATCTTCACCGCTTTCAGTTTCAGACGGACCTCTTTCGATTCACCTGGTTTCAGGATGACAACGATCGTGTCGGGATGTTCCGCGATGATGCCTTCTGCTTTTGCGGTCAGTCTGACCGTCTTTATGCGATCAGAATAGTTCAGAGCCACCACGCCACCTTCGAACTCATCTCCCACACGGACAAATCGAGGAAATGCGGGCTGAAGCAGCAGCGGTTTGCTGACGGTGATGGAATTCTCTCCGAAACCGAATTCCGATTCCGCGGTGAGTGCTGTTGCCATCAATTGGAATCCGGTAATATTGTCCGGCAGTTTGAATTTAAGTGCCGCTTTCCCTTTCTCGTCAGTGAGGATGCGCGGATTCCAATACGCCGAAGGACGAAAATCCTTCCGCACACCGTCCGCATCGACCTGAGCAGACATCTTCGAAGCACCGCCGCCGCCGACCTCTTCCGCTTTCTCGCCGAAATTCCGCTGCTCGATCAGATGTGCGCGGGATTCTGTTGTTGAAACCGCCAATCCGCGCTGGCGGTAGAACTCGTCGAACAGATCCGGAAGCCGGTATCCGGTCAAATTCAGCACTCCCTGATCCGCCACACTCAACGCCACTTCGGATGCTGCCGGTTTTCCGTTGTGGAATTCCGTTTGGATCGTCACTTCGACGGAATCACCGGGACGGTAATCCTTCTTCGCTGTTTCGACCTTTACGGTGAGTTTCTTTTCCACCGGACTGACAGAAAGGTTTACATAGCCGATCTTGAAGGAAGGACGTCCGATATCCGATTCCTTCGTTGCAGCGATACTGTCCACGCGACCCTGCAGGAGCACCACCGAGACGAACACATTGGGCAGGTACTCATTCCTGATCGGGATTTCGATCTGGGGTGCGCTCCCTTTCACTTTCACGGTGAAGTGATGCATGATCCCTTCCCGTTCCACCGTTACGAGAGCATCGGCAGATTCATACGGATTCTTGATGATAATGCCTGCTACATCACCCGGCCGATAATTGGACTTATCTGTAATGAGTTCGATCCGGTCATCATTGGAGCGTTCCCACGGTACATATCCGGAACCGGTCACGTAGAAATAGCTGTTGGAAGTAATCTCATTTCCGCGCGGATCGGTGCCGGTCGCTTCCGTGAAATAGAATCCCGGTTCTTTCGGAACGAATGTGTGTTCCGTCGGTTTCATTCCGCTGGTCACGACAGCAGAATCAACGGCGAGATTCTCCGACTTCGATTCCCAATAATATCGTCCCCCCACTTCGGCACGGCGGACGGAACGCCAGATGCGGTTGTAGATCCTGAATCGTATCTTCACACTCGGTACAATTTTCCCATCCGGCGTTACCGCGATTAGTTTGAACTTCACGGTGGAATCTTTCTTCACGAACGACGACGGCTGACCGATACCGAGATAGAATTCTCCGTTGTGGACGATCACCGAGGCTCTGCCGGAGATGACCTGCCGCGACGGCGAAGTGGCATCCGCTTCAAGCATCAAATTGGAGGTTGCACGGATCTCTCCGACATTCAGCTTCGAAAGCACCGCCAGGTTCCCATATTCATCAAGTTCGGATTCTTCGCTTTGCAGTTCGCGGTAATGTGAACGGTCATACTGGGACAACCAGCCGATCCTGGAGAAATAGTATCCGTCAAACCCTTCCGGTTCGAATGAACCGCCGGTAACAGTCAGTCTCCAGCGGACAGCGGCATTCTTCAGCGGTGCGCCGAACAGATATTTTGCCGAGACCACTCCGCTTACCGAATCACCGATGATATAACTCTTACTTCCCATCAATGCCGTCACATCAAACTCCGCAGCGCGGAATGCTTCCACCCGGAAATAATGATATCCGATATTCATCCATCGGACCGCCTTTTCTTTCTTTACTTTCAATTCGATCCGGGCAGAATAGTACCCCAACGGTGCGTTGCCGGACAACTCCACTGCCGCATGTGCAGTCCCGAAACTGCTCAACGGCATCTCCTTTGAAAAGATCTCCTCATCCCTCGAATTCTTCACCGAAATGCGGATACTGTCCCCTTTGATCACATTCCATTTTCCCTCTTTCAAACTGCGCACGATCCCTTTCAGATCGACCTTCTCTCCTGCCTTATAGAGACCGCGGTCCGAAAAGAGTGAGCCCTGAACTTTTTCCACAGCGGGGCTCCACTCATAATTGATATCGAACGACCAGGGATCGACGCCGGAACCGTCCATCGAACCGGTGTATGCGAAATCCTTACCGTTCCTCACAAAGACCCAAAGGGAGGGACGATCCATCTGTGAACGATATTCTTCATCGTACACATCCGAAGTACGTTCGGTGTTGATCCCAAGTTTTCCCCATCCCGGCGCTTTCACCGTACCTTCATTCGCGGTCTTCCCTTTCCATAACACTTTGTTCTCGTCGTTCCGAATCTCGACATCGGCCTGTGCTACCGGGGATGCATCCTTCAGATTGGTCGCCCAGATCAGGATATCATCCGGCGAGAACTTTGCCGTGACTCCGATGTTGCTGACATTCACCAGGGACTGATAGAACGAATTCCGTTCGGATGTATATAGAAGCACTGTTCCTTTCTTCGCCGGTCCCAGGACTGTATCGAGTCCGGCATAATAATATCCGACCGTATTCCGCGCTGTTTTTGGAATGACGGAATTGGTAAATGTGAAGAAACGATCGTTCATCACCGATTCGGGAGTCGGAACACGATTCCCGTTCTGTGAAATGAATCGATCGCCGTATGATCTGAAATCCTTCCGCAGTGCGATCAGCTTTTCGGGATCGATCTTGCCCATCTTCAGTTCGAACTGATCGATATTGACGGTCGTGATCGGTATCCGCCGTTTTTCATACGCCTCCAAAAGTCCGATACCGGTCGGCATGCTGTAGTACGGTGAGAACGGTGTGGTGATAAAAGAAAATTGGACTGAATCATCGAACGTCTGTCCGTACCGATCACTCATGCCGGGCAGGATCGTGCCGCGGTACGACACTTCGGGCAGCAGTTCTAAATTTATATACCATTCATTGCTCGCATAATTTGAATAGTAATCCCTGTCGATGATCATCGCTGCCGGCGTGATCCGTAAATGTTCCAGAAGATCTTTCTCGAAAACCGGTGTGGAAAAGGTGAGCCGAAGGGATTGTCCCGGTGTGATCACCGTCCCCGCCGCTATCCCGTTGAAGGTGAACCGGTTGATCGTATGGAATTGAAATTGTACATCCGAAGCCAATGTCATCGGACCTTCTTTTCCTTTCACTCCTGCTTTCACTTTGACGATCACCGAAGCCTGCCGCGGAAGAGGTGTGACGGTGCGGATGTAAACCCGATCCGTATCACCTTTTCCTCCCCACTCCGTCCTGAATGCGGGGTAGGACGACCGTCCGTCTGCACGCACTTCAACCGAAATGAACCGTGCCGCTTCATACGGATCGACCGGCTGATTGAACTGGATCATGATGGAATGATCGAATTCAACAAACTGCTGATCGTTCACCGGATCGGTAGCGATGACTGCGGGGACGGGAGTGATGAATCTCCATTCGAACGGTTCAGTCATTCTGTTGCCGGCTAAGGATTGGATCCCTGCGGGTATCGAGACAGTATATGCCGTAGCACGTGCCAATCGCTTGTCCGGAATGAACATCAGCGTTGAGGTCCCCTGCCACCGGAATTTTCCGGAGATCTTCGGTGAAAAATTGAGGAGCCCTGTGCGCTGATCACCCGGCACCGCCTGCAGAGCGACCATCGGTTCGGAGAAAGTGACGGCGATCGCTTCCGCCTGGTCAACGGTCGGGAGGATCCCTGTCGGCGTAACTGCGGCGATAGTGAGATTGTGCTGCTGAGAGTGAACAATTGAACAAACAAGCAAAAGAACGAATCCGATGGTTTTCATAAGCGGGGATGAAGATGATGGGATTGAAAGGGACTATGTGAAGATAGTATTAGTTTTTTAACCGAAAGGCAATGGAGATAAGCCTTCGAACATGATCATTTTCTTTTTTGACTACTTCAGATCATGATCCAGAGTCAACCTATTTAAAATGATAACTGCTCATAGCATAATGAGCAGTTATTTGCGGAGAGCGTAGGATTCTCCCAAAGGGATGCCGTTGGCAGAACCTACATGCCCGTCAGGGCGTCAGAATGAGGCAGATGCAATAGCCGTTCTTAAAAGGTTAAATCAAATTATTGCGGAGAGCGTAGGATTCGAACCTACAAGCCCGTCAGGGCGTCCGCCTTCGGCGGATGCAATAGCCGTTTACGGAAACCCAACGATTTGATATACTCTCGTCCAATACCGCTTTTCAAATACCTCTCACGCTTCATTGCTTCACTCCGTGAAGAATATCTTTCAGAATGCACAATGATCCATGGCTTATATCGGCTTGTTGACGGAACTGACCCCTGATTGTGCCTTTGGATTCTTGACGAGAGGTTATTGGTTTGACCGATATAAGTCTGGTCAAAGATTGGTGAATATAAAATGTACACTGTATACACTTGCGGAGAGCGTAGGATTCGAACCTACAAGCCCGTCAGGGCGCCAGTTTTCAAGACTGGTGCAATAGCCGTTCTGCCAGCTCTCCAAAAAAGTTGAACCAATGGTTGAGTCCCGTGTTTTTTTAAGGAACCAATTCCCGCAGACTTCAGCGGGAACGTACCATCACCATGCCATGTTTAACGGACAAATATACGAAAAACGAGAAACTCTTCAAAACGATTTTTCTGCTGCTGATCTGCAGACAAAAATATCTTCATAATAGAGTAACACTGTTTTGGATAAATTTTTATATTAATCAGTCCAAATGGAACTGACAAATTTCGATATTACCCGCGTTCTGATCGCAGCCGGTTTAGCCGCACTCTCCCTCGTTTCGATGGTGATCGGAACGTTCATCGGCGTCTATGCAAAGCCGACACAACGGACGAATGCGATCATCATGGCATTCGGCACCGGCGCCCTCATTCAGGCGCTTGCGATAGAACTCGCATTGAAAGGGGCACACCGATTGACGGACCGTGCACTGTTCACAGGTCCGCAAGCATGGGGTTGGGTGGCATTCGGCTTCGTGATGGGAGGACTCCTCTATTATCTGATCAACAAGTGGCTGGAGAATAAAGGTGCCGCCATCCGGCATCCTGCGCTCGCAAAATTCTATTATCTGAAACAGAAACGTGAAGATTCATCGATGCTGCTGAATCGACTGGCAAAAGTTGAGCTCGTCCGTTCACTCCCGCCGGAAGAGATGGAAGGGGTGCTGACATGCATCGAACCGATGTCCGCCGCCGCCGGCGAGGTCCTGTTCCGGCAGGGTGATGCGGGAACTGCAATGTATTTCATTGATGACGGCGAGGTCGAGATCATTTCCGGGACAGGCGATGAAGCGAAAGTGATCGCATCACTCGGCGAGGGACAATCATTCGGAGAGATGGCATTGCTGCACAGCGATGCTCGGACCGCGACCGCTGTGGCAAAATCCGATACTCGTCTCCTGGTGATCGGCAAGGAACAATTCAATGCATTGATGGAGATCTCCCCCGGACTGCGCAAAGCAGTGGAGCAGCTCAATTCAAAACGGATTCTTCAGAACGTCCAGAATTTACGGGACTCGGTCAATACACAGCATTGGAGGAAGGTCGCCTCCTCGAATATCCGCAGACTGTCGCGGGCAGAGGAACTGACCTATATGAAGAAGAGTGTGAAGACAGGAAATCCTCTGGCACTGTTCCTCGGAGTGATGATGGATACCATCCCGGAATCGATCATCATCGGCGCCGGGTTCGTTTCACTGGAGTCATACACATTCACCTTTCTGCTTGCGGTCTTTCTCTCGAATCTTCCCGAATCGATCGGCAGTTCCATGAATATGATCGAAGCGGGATATTCACGCTCCAGGATCTTCACTCTTTGGTTTAGTCTGATCGGAGCCGGGATCATCGCCGCTGCACTTGGGAATATCTTCCTGCTTGATGCACCGCCTTCGATCATCACGCTGGTGGAAGCTCTCGCCGGCGGAGGAATTCTTGCGATGGTTGCATCGGTGATGATGCCGGAAGCGTATGAGGACGGCGGAGCCGAGGTGGGACTTGCGACGATCGTGGGATTCCTTGCTGCGTTCTATTTTACACTCGCATAACCATATTCACAAACACTTTCCGTGTATCTGACATCTGTTCTTTTTTTATCTGCAATCAAGCATCCGGTATCATCCAACTGAATACTTTTCCTTTCACCATTTATCTCTGATCTCTGATCTCTGATCTCTGACCTCTGATCTCTGACCTCTGACCTCCGACTTCCGACTTCCGATCTTAGCACTCCCCCTCACTTCCCTTTCCACACCGGTTTCCGTTTCTCGGCGAATGCTTTCAACGCTTCCCTGCGGTCTTCTGTGGGAATGAGCGGCTGATAGAATGTCTTTTCGTTTGCGAATCCGTCCATCAACCAGTCACTGTATGAGGATTCGATCGCTTTCTTTGCCTGACGAAGAGCGAGAGGTGCATTGGAGGTGATCTGCCGAACGACGGTCTCGCATTCTGCACCGAATACAGGATTGGGGAAACAATAATCCACCACACCGTCCACCAAAGCTTCTTTTGCTGAAAAATGTTTTGCGGTGAAGATCCATTTCTTCGCCGTCCCTGAGGACGTTCTCTGTGCCAGCCGCTGCGTTCCGCCGGCAGCAGGGATGATCCCCAGACTTGTTTCGGGCAATCCCAGCGTTGCGGATTCGGCAGCGATCAGGATATCGCCCGCCAACGCAAATTCCAATCCGCCTCCCAACGCCGCTCCCTGGATACACATGATCACCGGCTGCGGGACATCACACCATGCTGCAGCAACCAATTGGATCCCTTCCACAAAACTCAACACCTGATCCAACGGCACTCCCGCACGCTCTTTCAGATCCGCACCGGCACAGAAAACTTTGCCGGAAGCCGTTACAACAACGCTCCAGATCTCTTCGTTGGCTTTGAACGAGGATGCGGCATTGATCAGTTCACTCACCAGCTCCCGATTCAATGCGTTGACCGGGGGACGGTTGAGTGTAACGCGAGCGATATGATGATCGACCGAGACAAGAAGATGCTGATAGTTCATAAGGATTAAAAATTATAGGATGCTGGATACTGGATACTGGATTGTATTGATGCTTGGAATTTGATGTATTTAAATTCACTGTTTCTCAGTACTGTCTTTTAGCCACAAGTGTCAGCAATGTATAGACTGCAACCTGTTCATCCATTTGATTAAAGACGATCACATCCCATTCCACCACTCCCTGATTCTCCCCTTCTTTCGGGCGGATCGATTTCACCGTAAGACGGACCTGGATGGTATCTCCCGGATAGACCGGCTTGATGAAGCGCAAACCTTCCAGACCGTAATTCGCCATCACAGGGACAAATCCTGGCTCCACAAAGAGTCCTGCCGCAGCAGAAAGAACGAAATAGCCGTGCGCAACCCGCTTGTCGAAGATCGACCTGCGGGCCAGGTCATCATCCATGTGTGCATAGAAATGGTCGCCGCTCAGATCTGCGAATTTCTCGACATCCTCCAGTGTGATCGTTCTTGTCCTCGTCAACAGTGAATCGCCGATGACAAGATCATCAAAATATTTCTTAAACGGATGAACTCCATCCGTATGCGTTTCTGCACCAACAGTATATTCACCGTAGATCTTCCCAAGTGTTGTCGGCGATCCCTGCAGCGCTGTCCGCTGCATATAATGCATCACACTGCGGATACCGCCGAGTTCTTCTCCGCCGCCTGCGCGTCCCGGACCGCCGTGCACCATCTGCGGCATCGGTGAACCGTGTCCGGTCGATTCTTTCGCGCTGTACCGGTTGACCATCATGATCCTGCCGTGATACGGTGCTATCCCGAGCGCAAAGTCCCGGCACGATGCATCATTGTTCGAGAAGAAAGAACCGACAAGACTCCCTTTTCCCCGGCGGACCAGTTCGATCGCTTCATTCATCGAACCGTATCCCATGACGGTACTGACCGGACCGAATGCTTCGATATCATGCGGTTCGTTCGAAGAGAGGGGTTTGCTGCAGTGCATGAGGGTCGGACGGAAGAATGCACCGTTCTCGATGGAATGTCCGTTCTGTTTGAATTCCCCTTTATACTCGAATGCCTTTTCGCTCGTACGCGATAGTTCGGCGACACGTGATGTGACCTCCGCCAGCTGATCGCGTCCGACGAGCGGTCCCATGCGGACTTCCTCCAGAATCGGGTCACCGACGACAACGGACGACAATCGCTTTTGCAGTGCGGAAATGACATCCGTGACTCTGCTGTTCGGCACGATGATCCGGCGGATCGCCGTACAGCGCTGTCCCGCCTTAGTCGTCAGTTCGCGCGCCGCTTCCTTAATGAAGAGTGTGAATTCTTCGGAATCCGGTCCTGCATCCTCACCCAGCACGCAGCAGTTGAGTGAATCTGCTTCCATGTTGAACCGGATGGAATTGGAAATGATATTCTTATGCTGACGGAGTTTCGTCCCGGTGGAATGAGAGCCGGTGAACGTCACCACATCCTGCATCGTAAGATGATCGAAGAGATCGCCGACACTTCCGCAGATGATCTGCAGAGAACCCTCGGGGAGGATCCGTGAAGCGATGATCTCCTCCACTACTTTTTGAGCGAGGAAACTTGTGGAAGTCGCCGGTTTGATGATGCACGGCATTCCGGCAAGGAATGACGGAGCAAATTTCTCCAGCATGCCCCAAACAGGAAAATTGAACGCATTGATATGAAGCGCCACACCTTCCAGCGGAACGCATATGTGACGGCCGACGAATGTCCCTCCTTTCGAGAGCATTTCAGTGTTCCCGTCGATATACACTTTTTGATTCGGAAGTTCTTTCCTTCCTTTGCTGGCGAACGCGAAGAGAGTCCCGAATCCGCCGTCAATGTCGAACCAGGAATCATTCCTCGTGGCGCCGGTGCAGTACGATGATGTGTAGAAACTCTCCTTCCGCTCGGTCAGATATTTCGCAAGTTCCTTCAGCATCAGTGCCCGCTGATGGAATGTCAATTTCCGGATATTGACTCCGCCGACAGTCCTGCCGTATTCGAGCATCTGGTTGAAATCGAGCCCTTCACTGTTGGCATCGAAGATATGCTCGCCGGTGACTGCATGATAGATCCCGGAAGGTTTCCCCTTCCCTTCGATCCATTGTCCGTACGCGTATGATGGTAGTTTCATTGTTTGTTATTTTGAAAAACAAAAACGCCAAGGTCTGCTTGGCGTCTGTGATATGAATGATTCATTGCAGCATTATCGATGAGTTTGAGTTTTCTTCTTTTTTGGAACATGAGTTATAAGAACAAGAATTGTCCCAATGATTGCTGTTATTGATCCAAAAATAATAATAATGTCCATAATTCACTCTTCCTCTTTAACTGTTCCGCCAACAAAATACAGTCCAATGACGATAGCATATGATCCCAACAAATACGTAACAATTGAATCGAGAATTGTTGACTCATGTTGAATAATTCGTCCAACAATACCGGCAAGGATCAGTCCCTGACCGATAATTAAAAATACTTTCCCAAGATGTTCCGATATTATTGAAGTGAATTTTATCATTCACTTGTAATAATAATGTAATCAACGTTATAGAAACAAGCAAAATTTCAAATTACTGCTGCTTTTTGAGGTTCTCTTTCCATGTTTCATACAGAGTATTCTGCTTTTTCGTCTTCTTCGGCACTTTTCGAAGGGGTCTCACCGGTTTCATTGATGTGCGCAGATCTTTAGGAAGTGTTTGATACAGTTCGGTCCCTTTTGTTTTCCATTTCAACATGTCGTCCGACACCTGCTTGATGATCTTGGCAGGATTGCCGACAACAACGGACCGGGATGGGATGATCATCTCCGACGGAACAAAGGTCAGCGCTCCGATGATGGAACCGTCCCCCACTTCCGCATTATCCATCACGACGGCATTCATACCCACCAGCACATTCTCTCCGATATTCGCGCCGTGGATCACTGCTCCGTGTCCGATGTGCGCATTCTTCTTGAGCGTGATCGATTTACCCGGGAAGACATGGATGACACACGTCTCCTGGATATTGCAGCCGTCCTCAATGACGATACCGCCCCAATCGCCGCGGATCACCGCCGATGGACCGACATAGACATCCTTCCCGATGATCACATTCCCGATGACAGTCGCCTGCGGGTGGATAAATGCGGACGTATGGATCACTGGAATAAAGCCCTTGAAAGAAAAAATGTTGTTATTCTTCATGAAAATAAAATTACAGAATTACATGATTAAAAGATTACAATATTTATCATGATCGAGATATATTATACAGATGATTCTTTCTATTCTAAGTGGCAATATATTTTAAAGTATTCTTATTAATACCAAACTTCACGATATTAATTTTGACAATCTTGTAATTTTGTAATTCAAGAATCTTGCAATTACATCTTTTCTATTATAGTCGCCATC
Source organism: Synechococcus sp. UW140 (assembly GCA_943364975.1). Classification (GTDB taxonomy): domain Bacteria; phylum Bacteroidota; class Ignavibacteria; order UBA10030; family UBA8401; genus UBA8401. The sequence goes on along the minus strand of CALRIY020000081.1, from coordinate 2,822 downwards.
CCTTGTCCCACCCCGATACACATCGTGCAAAGGGCATACCGACCGCCGGTGGATTGTAACTCATAGGCTGCGGTGGCGATCAACCGGGCACCGGACATGCCGAGCGGATGACCGAGTGCGATTGCGCCGCCGTTTGGATTGACACGAGCATCGTTATCCGAAATTCCAAGTCCGCGCATTGTGGCTAGACATTGTGCGGCGAATGCTTCATTCATTTCGATCACTGCCATATCCGAGATGGATAGTCCTGCCTTTTTCAATACAGCCTGGGATGCGGGGAGCGGACCGATCCCCATGATCCTCGGTTCTACACCGACAACCGAAGATGCGATAAACTTTGCCATGGGAGTCAGTCCATATTTTGTCACAGCCTCTTCCGAAGCAAGGATGATCGCACACGCACCGTCATTCAATCCTGAAGAATTCCCGGCCGTGACCGTCCCTTTTCCGTCATGCCGGAATGCCGGCTTCAGCTTTGAAAGTTTTTCGATGGTCGAATCCAATTTCGGGAACTCATCATCGCCGATGATGATGGTCTCCTTCTTTGCGGGGACTTCGATCGTGACGATCTCCTTAAAGAAGCGCTGACCGGTGATCGCCTTCTTTGCTTTCTGCTGCGACCAGAGGGCAAATGTATCCTGATCTTCCCGAGAGATGCCGAACTGTTCGGCGACATTCTCCGCTGTGTTTCCCATGGAATCAACGCCGTACATCTCTTTCATCTTCGGATTGATGAATCTCCAACCAAGAGCGGAATCCACGATCTCCGGCGACCGGGAGAATGCTTCGGACGGTTTTGCCATGATATAGGGAGAACGTGACATGCTTTCCACACCTCCGGCAATATACAATTCACCGTCGCCGACACGGATCTTGTTCGCCGCATTTACGACAGCGCTCATACCGGATGCGCAAAGCCGGTTGACCGTCTCCGCAGGCACCGAAACAGGAAGTCCGGCGAGCAGCGAAGCCATACGGGCAACATTCCGATTGTCCTCACCTGCCTGATTCGCGCAGCCGAGGATCACTTCGTCAATATAGGAGGGATCGAGTTTCGTGTTCCTTTCCATCAGCCGCTTGATCACCAAAGCAGCAAGATCATCAGGCCGGACAGAGGATAATGCACCGCCATACTTTCCGATGGGCGTTCTGATCGCATCAATAATATAGACTGGTCTCATATATTTAAGGACGAGTGAAGGATGATTATCCTCCGCTCGGTTTTATTAGAATGGTTTGAAATACTCAAACGGTTGGCTGCACGAACGGCAGTAATAATATGCTTTGCATGAGGTCGATCCGAATTCACTTTTCAACTGCGTTTCATGTGAATTACAATGAGGACATTGAACCGACGGAAGTTCGATCTGCAGCAGCGCTGATTGTGCCAAATGCATGGGAGGAGCGATCCCGTAATTTTTCAGTTTTTGTTTGGCGGATTCATTCATCCAATCGGTCGTCCATGCCGGCGAAAAGACCGTCTTGATATCGACTGCCGAAATACCGTTGGAATTCAGCACGGAGCGGATCTCATCCTCGATCATTTTCATGGCAGGGCAGCCGGAATAGGTCGGCGTGAGAGTGATCGAGACCTTCTCCCCCATCATTTCGATCTTTCGGACGATGCCCAATTCTATGATACTGATCGCCGGAACTTCCGGATCGCTGACCGTGGAAAGGAGATCCCTCACCGTCACTTCTGAATGCACCGTCACTGTCACTGGCCGATTCACCATCGGATGTCCGGATACGATCGTGCGACGATCTGCATTTCGGAGAGCAGATGGCCGAGGTGTTCGGTATGCTTCCCTTCTCTTCCCCCCTTTTGGAGGAATTGATCGGACGGAGGAGGCGTAAGCGTTGCTGAATGGAGCACCGATGATACTGTGGTATTCCATTGCTCCCTGAATGATGATGAGAGAACGGCAATCCCTTGCTTCGTCAAATCGTTCTCAAGTTCATCGGTCAGGAACATTTCATCGGTATAACGCCAGAGGGCATTCAGCGCACGCTGTGTCCGTTCGTGACTTTCGGGTGTGCCGTCCCCAAGACGGAGCATCCATTGACTGCTGTGGCGGAAGTGGTAGCGGATTTCTTTCACCGCTTTTTGTGCGATACCGGCCAACGGTTCACAGCGGCTGTTTTGAAGTGCATCGAACAGCTGCACGCCGAACGCATCATACAGGAACTGCCGGACGATCGTCTGTGCAAAATCGACATTCGGCTGTTCCACCAGCAGCAGATTCCTGTATTCCACCGCTTCGCGGAAATAGACGATCTCATCCGCCGTCCGTTTCTTCCCTTCGATCTCCGCCGCAGCCGTGTAGAGGAAATTCGCCTGGCCGATACAATCGAGAGAGATATTCGCGAGCGCAATATCCTCTTCCAGGATCGGCGCATGGCCGCACCATTCGGAGAGACGGTGGCCGAGGATGAGTCTGTCATCCGCAAGGCGAATGAGATATTCTGCGGTCGGTCCGTTCATGAGCGTTTCCACAATTCATCATCCAGAGTGTAACGGTAAAAATGCGGATGGCGGTACACTTTCTCCGCTGTCGGATCGAAGAATGAAGCGGCGTCCGACGGATTGGAAGAGACGATATTCTCCGTCTTTGCGATCCAGATGCTTTTGATCGTGCCGCGGCGCGCGAAGACATCCCGCGCATTCTGCAGTGCATTCTCCGCATCGGAACCGCGGACTGAACCGGCGTGCTGATGCGGTTCATTCTCCGATTCCTGAATGAAGACCTCCCAGAGGTCCCATTGATCTTTCGTTGTACTGTTGTCGGACATATTATTCGTCATTAATTTTTAGAAGGAAT
>CALRIY020000080.1:0-16581 GCA_943364975.1 Synechococcus sp. UW140 | reverse complement strand
CGGAATAGACAGAATTCAATGAAAACGGTTCATTCCTGTACCATGTCTTTCCCGCATCCGCAAAGAAAGCGATATTCATTGCGTAACGGATATCCTTGAACTGCTCCAGCGGTATGAAATTCAATTTGATGTACCGGGGAGAGATCACCGGAATATGGGCCTCAACGGTCGTACCGACGATCTGCTCACCCTCAAGGATCGTGTCGAAGTATCCCCGTATCCGTTCACTGTATCCGAAGAACGTATGACCGTAATTCGGCACCCGTCCCCCTCCCGCGAGATTGCCGAAGGCCCTGCCGGCCAGCACCACATCATCCCACGTCGGGATATACCGGCGGTAGTCGATGCCGAACCGCTGATAGTTCACTTCCTTTTCAAAGAGTCCGAACTTTGAGATACCCAGCGCGAGATATGTTCCGTATGTCGCATATTCCTTCAGGTCGCGTGTATCGTAAAAGTAAGAGGTGTGAAGAGAGTAGAATTCATCCCGTCCGCTGGTGGAGAGTGTCCTGCCGGCAAGATTGTTCGTAACGGAAAGATTCATGAATTCAAGTTTCATGGTGATCATCGTGAAGAGGGAATATCTCTTTCCGATAGTGGTTTCGATGCCGGAACGGTGCTCGTCAAAATTGGGAGCGCCGGCCAGCGAAACAAGACTGCGGTTTCGTTGTTCCGTGTAATATGCGCGAAAAGAAAAGAAGATCTTGTTCTTGATGTCGATCTGAGGATTGGTGTAATTGATGGAGACAAACGGATCATACCCTACAGCAAAAGCGCCGTACAGCTGCACATTGTTGCCGGCAACATTGTTGTGCGCCAGTCCCAGTCCGTAATAGAACTTGGAGAATTCCCTGTCCTTCAATCCGACAACCGGGAACGGATAAAAATACCACCGCTCACTGACGATCACCGACAGGGTCGCTACATCATTCGAATCCGGGATCACCTGGATCTCCACTTTGGTGAAGAGCCTCAGACTGTAGATGCGGTTGATATCGAATTGAACGGCCTCGTGCGTGATGAGTGCACCAGGTTTCAAGGACATCTCCTCTTCGATGATGTAGTACTTCGTCACTTCATTCCCGATATAGAACACCTGTCCGACCCGGTATGTGGAGTCGGGCCAGTTGAACTTCACCAGCGTCACTTCCTGGGAGGATGCAGCGGAGATGAAGAGCGTCAGGAAAAAGAATTGTCTGATCATCGCATCAATATAACAAAAATAAAAAGGCAGAACATTTGTTCTGCCTTGAGCACAACGTATTCAAACAGTCAACGGACGAGCGCCCGGTGTTCAACGGCAATGCAGAGATCCATCACCACACCGAGACCGGCTTTTTCCGCTTTTTCCGCTGCTTCTTCATTCACCACATTCAGCTGCATCCATACGGACTTAGCTCCGACACGGATCGCTTCATCGATCACCGGCATCACCTCGTCCGGATTACGGAAAATATCAACGATGTCGATCTTCTCCGGGATGGATGCAAGATCGGGATAACACTTCATTCCAAGCACTTCCGGATACATCGGATTGACAGGATAGACAGTGTATCCTTTCTTCTGAAGGTATTCGGCGATCGCGCCGCTGTCGCGCCACGGTTTTGGGGAGGCGCCAACCACCGCTATTGTTCGGGATTCCGTTAACAGCTTCCTAATATCTTCGTCTTGGGTGATCATAATTAATTACAATATTGCAATATTATCAAAATTTGAGGTGGCTTTAATCTTGGAATCCGGGAATCTTGACAATTTTGAAATTATTTAATCTCTTCCATATAACTCTCCATGGGAGGACAGACACAGATCAACTGACGGTCACCGTGCGTATCGTTCACGCGGCCAACACTCGGCCAGAATTTGTGCGCGCGCACCCATTGGGTCGGGAATGCGGCTTTCTCGCGTGAATAGGAATGCTTCCAGTCGTTCGCCATCACCGATTGTGCGGTGTGCGGCGCATGCTTCAGCACATTATCCTCTTTTGTGAATATTCCCTGCTCGATCTCTGCGATCTCTTTGCGGATATGGAGAAGTGCATCACAGAAACGGTCCAATTCACTTTTCGGCTCACTTTCCGTCGGTTCGATCATCAACGTGCCCGCCACCGGGAATGAAACGGTCGGGGCATGGAATCCATAATCCATCAGCCGTTTTGCGATATCGGTCACTTCAACACCTGCGGTTGTTTTGAACTTCCGCATATCGACGATCATTTCATGGGCGCAGCGGCCGTTCTTCCCCACGTAAAGAATGTCGAATTCTTTTTCAAGGCGTGCTTTGATATAGTTCGCATTCAGGATTGCATACTTCGTTGCATTTGTCAGTCCAGTCGCTCCCATCATCTTGATGTAGACATAAGAGATGAGCAGGATGCTGGCGCTTCCCCACGGAGCCGCTGAAACAGCGGACATTTGCGTGGAAGGTGTCGCTTCTTCATCATCGCTGTCGATCATATCCACTACAGAGTGTCCGGGAAGGAACGGAACAAGATGCTTCGCAACGCAGATCGGTCCCATACCGGGCCCGCCGCCGCCGTGCGGTATGCAGAAGGTCTTGTGGAGATTCAAATGACAGACATCGGCGCCGATGCGGGCGGGGCTGGTCAGTCCGACCTGCGCATTCATATTGGCGCCGTCCATATAGACCTGTCCGCCGTTCTGATGGATGATGGAGCACATTTCCTGAATACTCTCTTCGAACACGCCGTGTGTTGAGGGATACGTCACCATCAGACAGGCAAGCGTGTCCTTATACTGCACCGCTTTCGCTTTCAGATCGTCTACTTCCACATTTCCGCGCTCATCGCACTTCACGACCACCACCTGCATCCCGGCCATTACAGCGCTCGCAGGATTCGTGCCGTGTGCGGACGATGGAATGAGTGCAATCGTCCGATGTGTTTGATTCTTTGACCGCAGATATTCGCGGATCACGAGCAGTCCGGTATATTCACCCTGAGCTCCGGCATTCGGCTGAAGTGAGACCCCGGCAAATCCGGTGATCTCTTTCAGATCGTTGGAAAGTTCCTCGAAGATCTGCGTGTATCCGACCGCCTGTTCACGCGGAATGAACGGATGGAGTGCGCCGAATTCGGGCATCGTCACCGGAAGCATCTCCGTTGTCGCGTTCAGTTTCATGGTACAGGAACCGAGAGGGATCATCGAGAAATTCAGCGAAAGATCCTTCATCTCCAATGAATGGATGTACCGGAGCATCTCATGTTCGGACTTATGGGAATTAAAGACCGGATGGAGCATAAAATTACTTGTGCGGATGAATTTCTTCTCCCATTCCAGCTGGATATTCTTGGAGAGCTCCGCGATGGTGATCACTTTGCTTTTCACGGAAGCAAAAACGGAGAGGATCGTTTCGACCTCTTTCAGCGTCGTCGTTTCATCTACCGAGATACCGACGGCGGTATCGCTGATGCGGCGGAGATTCATCAACGCTCCGGCGGCGCGGTTGAGGATGGATGCTGTTGCGCTTCCGGTCTCAACATGGAGCGTATCAAAATATGTTCCGTTCAGCTGTTTGAATTCGAGCTTTTTAAGTCCCTTATCCAGGACTTTGGCAAGGCCGTGGATGCGCGAGGCGATCCGCTTCAATCCGTCCGGTCCGTGATACACGCCGTACATGCTTGCCATGATGGCCAGCAGTACCTGTGCAGTACAGATATTGCTCGTCGCTTTTTCGCGGCGGATATGCTGTTCACGCGTCTGCAGCGCCATGCGGTATGCTTTGTTGCCGTTCGAATCGATCGAGACTCCGATGATACGACCGGGCATCACGCGTTTATATTCGTCTTTGGTGGTCAGGAACGCGGCATGCGGTCCGCCGTACCCCATCGGCACACCGAAACGCTGTGCGCTTCCGACAACGATATCCGCGCCGAATTCTCCGGGAGGGGTCAACATCGTCAGGGAAAGAAGGTCCGCGGCAACAGTCACCAGCACATTCTTCGCTTTCGCTTGCGCACAGAAATCGGAATAGTCATACACCTCGCCGTTGCCGGCGGGATATTGGATGAGCGCACCGAAGACCTTGTCGCCGAGGACATCCTTCCGGTGGTCGCCGACGATCACTTCGATACCGAGCGGAAGGGCACGTGTTTTCACGACATCGATCGTCTGCGGGAAGCATTCTTCTGAGACGAAGAACTGATTCCCTTTTTTCTCATGATTGTGCGAATACATCATGAACATCGCTTCTGCAGCAGCGGTCGCCTCATCCAGCAGCGATGCATTGGCGATCTGCATGCCGGTAAGGTCGATCACCATTGTCTGATAATTCAGCAATGCTTCAAGTCTGCCCTGGGCTATCTCCGCCTGATACGGAGTATATTGAGTGTACCATCCCGGATTTTCAAGGATATTCCGCTGGATCACCTGCGGTACGATCGTTCCATAGTATCCTAACCCGATGAATGAACGGAAGATCTTGTTCCGTGCAGCGATACCGCGGATGTGATTGATGGTCTCATGTTCGGTCATCGCCTTGTTGATCTTCATCGGTCCTTCAAGACGGATGTGCGGCGGAACGGTCTGATCGATCAATTCGTCCAGCGAAGCAACGCCGATCGTTTTCAGCATCTCTTTGGTCTCATCGTCGTTCGGTCCGATATGGCGGGGTTCGAAAATGTCGGTAGGGTTCAGGTTAAGAGTCATAGTATTTTTAGTGAAAATAATAGTTCGGGTTTAAGGTTCAAGGTTCAGGTTTCAAGATTCAGGTTACAAGATTCAGGATTCATTTATGACAAAACTTGAAACCTGAGCCTTTACAAAATTTGCAGCTTTCCGATCGCGATCTCCGCGGCCGCCTGCTCCGCTTCTTTCTTGTTCTTTCCGATGCCGATGCCGAACGGATCATTGCCGACCAGCACCTGGATCGTAAATGTGCGGTCGTGATCGGGTCCTTCCTCCTTCAATGTCTGATAACGCGGTATCCCTTTTCCTTTTGCCTGAGAGAGTTCCAGCAATTCGCTCTTGAAGTTCTGGTCGCTTACCTGGAGATATCCATTCTTGAGCGCCGACTGTAGCCGTTCGAGGATGAAATTCTTTGCAACATCCATCCCGCCATCCAAATACAAAGCGGCGATCACCGCCTCGTAAGCATCGGCGAGGATGGTGTCGAATCCCTTCTCCTGAACGCCGGCGGAATTGGTATGCGTGAGCATGAACTTCTTCAAGTCGATCTCTTTTGCACAGAATGCCAGCGCTTTGCGGTTCACCAAGCGGGCCCGCATGATGGTCAGATCACCTTCTTCTTTCTGCGGGTACTGCGTGTACAGATATTCTGCCACGGTAAAATTCAGGATGGAATCACCGAGGAATTCGAGCCGTTCATTCGATTCCAATCCGTCCATATGGGAGACGGGAATGAATGAACGATGGACAAGAGCGCGGACAAAATAATCCTTATTGACAATGGAATAACGTAATGTTGCTTCCAATTGGTTCCAGTCGACGCGGGGATAGAGAGTGAGGAGGATCCAGTCACTATTTCTGCCGAACAACGAAGAGATATACTGACGAAATCGCGAAAGAACCACAGGTTATGCGCGCTAATGAAGAGATGGATTAATTATGATAAATATAGAGAAAAATGAGGAGAATTGCCGAGAGATTTATTATACAATGGGCGGACTTCCGCCAAAAAAAATGGCGGACAAGTGCGTCCGCCTCTTCATATTTACATTGCGACTTGGCGTCTTTGCGGTTAAACAAGGACGGGCTGAAGCCCGTCCCTACTCTTGATATTTCTTGAACGCCAACGTAGCGTTGTGCCCGCCGAAGCCGAAGGCGTTGCAGATGGCTGCGTTGACCGTCCTTTTTACGGACTTGTTCGGCACATAGTTCAGATCACATTCTGGATCGGGTGTTTCGTAATTGATCGTCGGATGGACCTCATCCGTCACCACGCTCATGATGGTCGCAATGGCGCCGACAACACCTGCAGCGCCGAGCAAATGACCGATCATCGATTTGGTGGAATTAACAACCAGCTTCTGCGCATGGTCGCCGAAGACGGTCTTAATGGCATTCGTCTCGTACTTATCGTTGTAATAGGTGGAAGTACCGTGCGCGTTCACATAATCGATGTCGGTTGGATTGAGTCCGGCGTCTGCAAGGGCCATCTTCATGGAGCGCTGGGCACCTTCGCCGCCGGGAGCCGGTTCGGTGATATGGTGTGCGTCGCCGGTGAATCCCATTCCCGCCAGTTCGCAATAGATCTTCGCGCCGCGTGCTTTCGCGTGTTCCAATTCTTCCAGAATGAGGATCCCTCCTCCTTCACCCATGACGAATCCGTCCCGGTCTTTCTCGAACGGACGGCTTGCTTTTTCCGGAGCGTCGTTGCGCGTGGAGAGCGCTTTCAGCGCATTGAATCCGCCGATCCCCATTTCGCAAATGCCCGCTTCGGAACCGCCGCAGACCATCATGTCCACCACGCCGCGCTGGATGAGCATCAATGAATCGCCGATAGCATGTGATGCTGTGGCGCAGGCGGAGACCGTCGCATAGTTCGGTCCTTTCAATCCATATTTAATAGAGATACGACCGGCAGCAATATCCGGGATCATCATCGGGATAAAGAACGGGCTGATGCGGCTGGGACCTTTTGCTTCCACCATATTGGTGGTCTGTGTCTGGAATGTCTTGAATCCGCCGATGCCGGATCCAAAGACGACGCCGACGCGTTCCTTGTCCTCGGCTTCCAGGTTCACGCCGGAATCCTTGATCGCCTCTTCCGCTGCTGCCAGCGCATATTGAGTGTATTGGTCCACACGCTGGGCAAGTTTACGGTCCATATAATTATGCGGATCGAAACCTTTCAGCTGACCGGCGAACTTTGTATCGTATGCGGTGGTATCAAAATAAGTGATGTTCGCGATGCCGCTCTTTCCGGCAAGAGCGTTTGACCAAAAATCTTTGATCGTAAGTCCGATCGGGGTAACGGCACCCATTCCGGTGACGACAACGCGGCGCATTTGACGAGAAGCCATGACAGTATCCTAAAGATTATATCCCTGTTGGACAAACATTCTTATTTGTCCAACAGGGATAGTTGTCAAAAATAAAAAACCACAACGTCACAGAACGAACTGTGTGAACTGGGACGGTGTGGTCTGTAAATGATAAATTATTTCTTTGCAGCGGAGATGTAGGTGATCGCATCGCCGACGGTGCCGATCTTCTCTGCATCTTCATCCGGAATGCTCAATCCGAAGGTCTTTTCGAATTCCATGACCAATTCGACCGTATCCAGTGAATCTGCGCCGAGATCGTTGGTGAAGGAAGCTGTTTCGGTGACCTGTGCTGCATCAACGCCAAGTTTGTTGACGATGATATCTTTTACTTTTGCTGCGACATCTGACATGGTGTTTCTCCTTTTGAGGTTACTGAGTTATACTGCTTATTTTGTTAAAAACTTTCGAGTTTTGTCCAAATGATCCATTTATTCATCGGTTCACAATCCCATTTTTCCATTGTATCAATGAATCAATGAGCCGATGAATCAATTCCTTACATTCCCATACCGCCGTCAACATTGATGGTCTGACCGGTGATATAGTTCGAATCCGACGACGCCAAGAAACAGACTACGGTCGCCACTTCATCCGGCTTCGCCAGTCTCTTCTGCGGAATGACGGTCAAGATAGCTTCTTTTTGCTTTTCATTCAACTTTTCCGTCATGTCGGTTTCAATGAAACCGGGAGCGATGCAGTTCGCCTGAATATTGCGAGAAGCCAGCTCTTTAGCAATAGATTTCGTGAAACCGATCACTCCGGCCTTGGAAGCCACATAATTGGACTGACCGGCATTCCCGATAACGCCAACAATTGAAGAAATATTGATGATTTTCCCTGATTGCTGCCCCATCATCTGACGGCAGGCAGCCTTGGTGAAATTAAAGACACTCTTCAGATTGGTATCGATCACATCATCCCAATCCTGTTCGCTCATCCTCATCAGAAGTCCGTCCTTCGTGATACCGGCATTGTTGACTAGAATGTCGATCCGGCCGAAATCCTTGATCACGCTCTGCACGACGTCGTTGGACTGTGCAGAGTTCGCCGCGTCGGACTGGAATGCAGCCGCTTTGCGTCCCATTGCCTGCAGTTCTGCAACAAGTGAATTCGCTTCATCCACTTTACTGCGGTACGTGAAGGCAACATCGGCGCCGGACTGTGCAAGATGAAGAACAATCGAACGACCGATTCCGCGCGAACCGCCGGTGACGAGAGCAACTTTGCCTGAGAGATTGTAGTTTGTCATTGAGAATCTTGTATTTTTGAAATTTGATAATTTTTCAATTCCTGGTATCCGTCTTTCCCCAACACATACTCCAGCTCCGCCTTGCATGAATCGACCAGCGTTGCTTCGGTATCGCGGACAATGGAGCAGCATTTCGTCTTGCCGTCCTGATAGTCATCGTAGGTCACCACACCGTTATCCACGGCAATGGGAAATGCGATACAGTAGAACGGTTTGATCTTCCACGGATCATTATATTTTTCTGCACTGACGAGCTGCACACTGCACCGTCCGTCCTTACGAAGGAAGACACATTTATCATTGAACACTTCCGTTCCGACGGCATAACCGGACGGAAAATCCATATCCTGTTCCTGACGGTTATCGAACCAGACGGCTTCATTGGTCGTCTGCGTTTCGTCCATCTGCAGTTTCACTTCTTCCGTGTGCGCGATGATCACATCACGGTCCTTCGGATCCAGGAATACGCCGGATGAGCAGCAGGTGGTCTCGCATTGATACGGTCCGCATCCTTTGGAGAATCCTTTTTCAAACAGGACGGGGTCGATCTTATATTTGCCGATGGTCAGTTCAGACATTATTTCTTCACTTCCGATGCTTTATCGACACCGGCGATCTCTGCCGTGGCCGCCGTGCGTTTGACGAGTCCCTGAAGCACTTTGCCCGGACCAATTTCAATGAATTTTGCTGCACCGTCCGCGGACATATTCACGACGGTCTCTTCCCACCGGACGGGACTTGTCACCTGCTCGAACAGCAGTCTGCGGATCTCGTCCGCTTTCTGCACCGGCTTCGCCGTAACATTTGCATACACGGGAATGGAAGCATCCGTGATCATGACAGCATCCAATGCTTCTTTCAGCTTATCCTTCGCACTCTGCATGAGCGGGGAATGGAACGCTCCGCTCACGACCAATTCTTTCACTAACTTTGCGCCGGCGGCTTTTGCCAATTCCATCGCTTTGCGAACTCCGTCCACCGAACCGGAAATAACGATCTGTCCGGGCGAATTGAAGTTTGCCGGCTGAACGACCCCCGCTTCGGAAGCATTCTTGGTGATCTCATTCACCGCATTCGGATCGAGTCCGACGATCGCCGCCATGGTACCAGGATTCTCTTCTCCCGCTTTCTGCATCAGTTCACCGCGAAGGCGGACGAGCTTGATCGCATCAGCGAACGAAATTGCACCCGCTGCTACCAATGCAGAATATTCTCCCAATGAATGACCGGCGACCATCGCAGCATCGGACGGTTTTAAAAGATTCCACAATGCAACACTGTGCAGGAAGATGGCAGGCTGGGTATTCTTTGTCTGTTTCAGTTCCTCTTCCGGTCCTTCAAAACAGATCTTGGAAAGGGAAACTCCCAGCACAGCATCAGCCTCATCAAAATACTTCTTCGCTTCGGGAAACTGTTCGCACAGATCCTTGCCCATGCCGACGTATTGGGAACCCTGACCGGGGAAAATATATGCTACGCTCATAAATAATCGTTAATTGAAAATTGAAAATGGACAATTGACAATTTATTTTCCATTGTCAATTGTCCATTGTCAATTGCTTTTAATAGGCCCACTTCACATACACAGCGCCCCAGGTATAACCGGCGCCAAAACTTGCCAGAACAAGATTCTGACCCTTCTTCACTTTGCCGGCATGCCACCACTCGGAAAGACAGAGCGGGATCGTTGCAGCAGTTGTATTGCCGTACTTATTGATGTTGATCATCACTTTGGATTTATCGAGTCCCATCCGTTCCGCGGTCGCATCGATGATGCGGAGGTTCGCCTGATGCGGCACGAGCCAGTCCACCTGATCGCCGGTGAGATTATTTCTCTTCAGGATCTCTGCGGAGACATCCGCCATTCCCATCACCGCCACTTTGAAGACCGACTTGCCGTCCTGCACCAGATAATGCATCTTCTGATCGATCGACTCGTGTGTCGGGGGATTAAGACTTCCGCCCCCTTTCATATAGAGGAATTGTCCGCCGCTGCCGTCCGAATACAATTTGTGGTCCATCACGCCGAGAGTCTCGTCAGTGCTGGGCTCAAGCAGAACTGCGCCGGCACCGTCGCCGAACAGGATCGCCGTATTACGGTCCGTGTAATCCATGATCGAGCTCATCTTATCCGCACCAACCACTAATACTTTTTTGTAGGCACCGGTCTCGATCAATTGTGTGCCGAGCGAAATCGCGTATACGAATCCTGAACATGCCGCGGAGATGTCGAATCCCCACGCTTTCTTTGCACCGATCTTCTCCTGCAGAACGCAGGCGGTAGCCGGGAAGAACATATCGGGAGTGACGGTAGCGAAAATGATCACATCGATCTCTTCGGCACCGATACCGCGGTTCTTCAGGACCATCTGCACGGCGGGAAGTGCGAGGTCTGATGTTGCACCCCCTTCAAACACTCTCCGTTCGCTGATGCCTGTCCGCGTGCGGATCCATTCATCATTGGTCTCGACCATCTTTTCGAGATCGAAATTCGTCAATACTTTTTCAGGAACATAATGTCCGACTGAGGTGATCGCTGCCCGTACTTTTGTCATCGTATTTACTGCGCCTTGAGTTTCTCTTGAATGTGCTGATTGATTTTGAATTGAACGACTTCTTCCGCTCTGTAGAGCATATTCTTGATCGCCTTCGGCGGCGAACCGCCGTGACCGATGATCGTTACACCGTTCACGCCGAGCAGAGGGATGCCGCCGTGCTCCGTATAATCCATATCCTTAAAGATCTCGCGGAGCGAACCTCGCAGGATGCCGATCATCAGTTTGTTGATGAGGCTTGCATCGGCGAACCGTTTGAACTGGAATTTGAGATATCCCGGTATGCTTTCGGCGAACTTCAGCAGCACATTCCCGACGAAGCCGTCGCACACCACCACATCCACATGACCTTTCAGAATGTCGCGCCCTTCGATGTTCCCCACAAAATTGAACTTGTCCTTGCGTTCGGACATATACTTGAATGTCTCTTTCGCAAGTTCATTCCCTTTTGATTCCTCTTCACCGATATTCAATAATCCAACACGCGGATTCTTCTTCTTGAACATATATTCGGAATAGATACTGCCCATCACGCCGAATTCATACAGAAACTGCGGCCGGCAATCGGAGACCGCTCCGGCATCCACGATGAGTGTCGGTCCCTGCTCGCTCGGGAAGATCGCGGCGACCGTCGGACGGCTGACTCCCGGGATCCTGCCGAGGATCAATGTTGATGCGGCAGTCACTGCGCCGGTATTGCCGGGAGAGACGAACGCATCGACGAGACCTTCTTTATGCATCGTCATTCCTTTGACGAGCGACGAGTTCGGCTTGGTCTTGATCGCGACCACCGGTGAATCGTGCATGTCGATCACATCCGGTGCGTGGATGATCGAGAAGTCGAGTCCGCTGGTGTCGTGCTTCTTCAACTCGGCATTGATCCGTTCCTCATCACCGACCAACACCACATGGAACCGGTTGCTGCTTTGACGAAGACATTCTACGGCACCCTGGACCTCATGACCGGGAGCGAAATCGCCCCCCATGGCGTCCAAAGCGATGCGGATTTTCTTGACGGATTGGCTCAAAAGGATCGCAGTCTTAGTGTATGGTTATGTACAAAAAAGCCACTGCGGAGAGTACCGTCAGTGGCTATTGAATTTCCCAACATCCTTATGCTTGCTTCTTCTCTTTGATCACACGGCCGTTGTACATCAGTTTTCCTTCCGATGTCCAGACAGCGCGATGGCTCAAATGTGCTTCGCCGGAGGTCTTGTCGATCTGCACGGTCGGAGCTTCCGCTTTGTAATGTGTACGGCGTTTACGGCCGCGCGTTTTGGAATGTCGTCGTTTTGGATTTGGCATTGCTTCGTTCCCTTCAGGATAATGTGTTAGTTTTTTTCTGTTTTCAATAATGAGTGGAGCTTTTCCCAGCGCGGATCGGCAGCCTGTTCTTCCGCCGCAACATGATCCGGGATGGTGCAATTGTTCTTACAGAGAAGTTTTACCGGCACGGCAAGTTTCAGATACTCCCCGACCGGTCCCGACAGATCGATGAGGTTGTCTTCCTTGCGGAGGATGTGAAAATCATCGTCCTCTTCCCTCTCTTCGGTCTGTTCCCAGGAAAAGACCGTTGCAAACGATGTCTTCACATCGTCCGTAAATTCTTCTGCGCATCGGTCACAGACAAAAACGCCCTTGACAGAAGCATTGACCCGTGCAAGGATCTGGTGAATGCTTTTCTCAAGGGTGATGTGCGCTGCGGCGTCACCGATGAAGTTCGGTTCCAATCCCAATTCGCCTGCCGGCGAGGAAAGATCGTACTGATGAACACCCTCTGAAAGCCCCGAAATATTGATTTTCATTCTGTTTCCCCCGGCTTTTTCAGAAGGAATTGCCGTTTTTCTTCAAAATTTCAAAGAAATTGTAAAAAAGAACGTCCAAATATAAAAATATTGGGGGAGAGAGTCAAGAAATTGGTTTGGGATAAGAAAAAAGCCAATTGGGGGTACCAATTGGCTTTCTGTGCTTCTGTCCGTAGGAACTATGCTTGTTCTTCAACCGCCGGTTCGGTGACCGGGGATTCTTCACGAGTGGTTGTGATCGGAATTCCCTGCTTGCCGAGTTCGTCGTGGACGAAATCGACCGCTTCGGCCAATGCATCGGCGAATTTTTCGAAATCTTCTTTATACAGGAAGATCTTGTGTTTCTTGAACTCATCTTCTGCGATCTTCTTGCTCTCCGTGATGGTAATGTAAAAGTCCTTTTCGGATTTCGTCGCTTTTACATCGAAGAAGTACGTCCGCTTTCCGGCACGTACACGTCTGCTGAATACTTCTTCTTTCTTTTCCGCCAATTGTGTAGTAGATGTTTCCAAGTCTACCCCTCCTGTATTTGATGATTGAAAATTGTGCAGAACTTCTGCACGGTTTGCTTACATGCTGTCCGCGCCGCGGTCCGTCGAGACACGAACGAACAACGTTGCGATCATTTTCGAATGACGGCGATCTTCGACGAGGCGATCTGGTCCCCTGCGCGGTTGTGTGCAACAATGATATACACACCGCTGGCCACCGGTCTTCCTTCACCGTCCCGGCAATCCCAGAACGCCCGTCCTCCGCCCTGTGCCGGAAATTGTTTGATCACTTTTCCGTTCAGCGCCAGTACCTTGATCGTACTCTCATCCACCAGCCCGCTGATCTCCACCGTTGAATGGTTGGGAAGATAAACGGGATTTGGTGAAAGGTCAATCGAAGAAAACGAATTTTTTGAGGCGGTTGCGGCGATCTCCACACTGGAAAGTCCCTTTTCCGTGCCAAAATACGCAATTCCCTTTTTCGTGTCGAAGGCGATGGAGAGGACGTTGTCATCAAGCATCTGTCCGCCGGTCAATTCCGATGAGAACTGATTCAGCAGCTGCGTTCCATCCGGCGAAAGGACGAACACTCCTGTGGATGTGGCGACCCATTTATTATTCAACGGATCGACGGCAATGCAGTTGATCATCTGGTCCCGCACGGCGCCGAGGAACACTTTCGAGATACGTGACTTCGGATTATTGATATCGGTGATGATCGTGATGCCGGTACCGGTGCCGATCCACAGATCCCCCTCCTTATCGAAGACCATCGTTTCAGATTGTGTGTTCGTCGCTCCGTCATCCAATGTGATCACACCCCATCCGCTCGAGAGTGAGCCCGGAAGATTTTTAGATTCATTATAATAGACAAGAGTAGATGATTCAGGTTTCCTTCCCTGAATGGCATTGGTGAACCATTTCGTGTTGTTCTGATCGATGAATGTCCCCATCATAAACGACGGAAATGCACCGTACGGAGTGCCGGCGAACGATTCAAGCGTAGAATCGGGTTTCATCCTCCACAGCACCTTATCATTATTCGCCGAGAGAAAACTGGAGAACCAGACATTTCCGGACCGGTCCGCAGCCGCTTTTGACGGAACGATGTACGAAGGAAGACCCTGACCATCTTTCCGGATGGAACCGAGGATGCCCGAAGTAAAGTAATCGAACCGCTTCACCACATCCCCATTCGAATTCACAAGCATCATCCCTTCACCCCATGTGCTGATCCATTTGGAATTGTTCGGTCCAACGGTGATCGCAAAGCAATCGTTGTTCAGCAGCAGCGGAGTATTGCCGGTATGGTAATTCCTCCACTTCGATCCGTCGTAACTGTAGAAACCGTTGCCGGCGTTATACTGACCGGAAGCGGCCCACAGGATCCCTTTTTCATCGATCACCAATTGATAAAAAGAATTTGCGAACGGACTGTTCGGAAAATAATTCTCCCAGATATTCCCCTTCAGCGTGCCGATCCCGTTATTCTCGAATCCTAAGTAGATGGTTCGATTTACATTTATCCCGCCGGTGACAGTGTACGGGACCGATGCCCCGAGCGATGAGATCACTCCGGACATATTGACCGATCTCAACTGATTTCCTTCCGCAACGATCAGCGCCGTATCGAGCGCAGTGATGATTCGGCATGCCGTGGAAATACCGGGAACCGGATTCCATGTATTGGACTGGAATTTAATCAATCCGGCCGCGGTTGAAGCATAGAGTTCATTATTGAAAATGCGGAGTGTATTTCCGGTGAGGAGAGGAGACAGGATCTCCCATGATTCGGGTGCGGCAAGATTCACGGCAGACGATTTTGAAGAAACGATCCCGGCATTCGTCACTGCGACGACCTTATTCTGGAAGAGCGCAACAGAAGCGACATTCGGCTGGCTTGCCGAGCCGAATCCGGTATAGGTGTCCGAAAACTCGAATTTTGAGACCGTAAAGACGGCGATACCGAAGGCTGTGGCGATGTACATCTTGTCGCCAAAACGAGTGAATCCATTGATGGAACTGATCGACTTTCCGGTGAGAGCAATATCGGAGATATAGCGCCAGGAATTCTTTTTGGAATCATAGACATCGATCGCACCGGATTGGTGGCCGATCCAGATGATGCCGGCCGTATCGGCTGCAACGGCGGTAACATTGTTCGTTGAGAGTCCGTCCGAATTGACGAACTTTTGATAGGAGGAATCAGCAGGATCGAACCGGAAGAGACCGCCGGAGGTTGCTGCCCAGATCGCATGTCCGTCCGTTGCAACGGCGCGGACACTTTTGAGTGAGGTATAATTCTTCCAGGAGCCGACCCCGGCAACACTTTCGTGTGCAATCAGGATCCAGCAGAGGATCAGCAGTTCAGCGGTGAGAGAGCGACGAGATATGGACACAGTTCCAGCACGCATACGAAAGACTCCTTCATGAGAGATCGGTTCAGAGTATCAAGAGGTCTTTCGCGCTTTCCTTATTTTTGTGAAGCAATCCGTGAATATAGGTCCGCCATTTCGATCGCACCCATTGCCGTATCGTATCCTTTGTTGCCGAACGAACCGCCCGAGCGTTCTTCCGCCTGTTCGAAAGTGTTGGTGGTGAGAACGCCGAACAGGACGGGGATGCCGCGTTCCTGCGCTACCTGTCCGATGCCGCGCGCGCATTCCTGGCAGATGAAATCGAAATGCGGAGTCTCGCCTCGAATGACAGCACCGAGACAGAGCACGGCATCATACTTTTTCTTTGCCGTGATATAGGATGCGACCTGCGGAAGTTCATACGCACCTGGACAATGGAACACATCCACATCCGAAGCGCCGTTCTTCCGGAAACAGTTCAGCGCGCCATCCAGCAGACGCTGGGTGACGGACTGATTGAATTTACTGACAACGATCGCGAATTTTTTTCCGTCCGCACTCAAACCGCCTTCATACACTCGGGGAGAAACTTCAGTAGCCATGTTCTGCAGGGTCAACGTCCTCTATCTTTTAACAGTTCACTATTTTTGGGGAGAGCCATTGGAGAAGAGCCGGTGTTTCATCATTCCGACCCGGACCTCATCAATATAATAATTTCCAAGTACTTCGTCATCATTTTTCTTGCCGCCGTGGAAATCCGAACCGCCGCTTTCGAGCAGGAAATACTCATTCACCACGCCGCGGTAATACTGCGTGTGGACGGGCTGATGGGAAGGATGGATCACTTCAATACCGTCCAATCCGGACTTGATCGTCTGCTGCAACAATTCTTCGGTGGTGTATCTTCCCGGGTGAGCGAGGAACGAGAGTCCGCCGGAGGAAGAGATAAGTTTGATGGCATCGGTGAGGGTCAGCTGGAATTTCTTTTCGTAGGCAGGTCCGCCGTTGCCGATGAATTTTTCGAATGCCTGATGGTACGTGTCGATGTATCCCCCTTCCACCATCGCCGAAGCGATATGCGGCCGGCCGACAGCCCCTTT
>CALRIY020000079.1:0-17152 GCA_943364975.1 Synechococcus sp. UW140 | reverse complement strand
ACCTAATACTGAAAATCAATATTCCGGAGCGTTTATTGTTAAGGATCTAAAACCAGGGAAATATGAATTGGGATTATTTGATTATGCTGAAAATAGTACAACTAGGACATTTCCTGATCCAAGACAATTAGTAGTTTACAAACTGCAATAAAACAGTCATCAATGTCATTCATCCAACAATGAATTACATTAATTTATTTGGCGTCATGGCAATTATGCATGACGCCTTTTGTATTTAAACTATCTCCTTGACTTTAGAGTTTTGAATGTTTACTATTTTCAGAACTTTCAGAACGATAGGAGATTCGGATGCCGCACAAGCTCACTTCCCAGCAAAAACTGTTCGTCGAAGAATTCGGCAATCTCTATGCATCCTACGGATTCAAGCGGCTCAATGGACTGATCATCGGTCTGCTGCTCACCACACCGGAAGCGATGTCGCTGGGAGAGATCTGCCGCCTGCTCAACCGCAGCAAAGGACTCATTTCCGAAGCGACCCGCAGACTCAACTCCCTCGGTTTCATCAAAAAAAGCAACGGAGCCGACAGCCGGAAGGATTACTATATCGCCGACAGCGAGATCTTCATCAACGTCTTCCATTTCAACATGGGGACGGTCCGCAAGAATATCTCCATCGCCGAAGGGTTCCTCCATCAACTGAAGGATGAAAAATCTCCCGAGCAGAAACGATGGAAGGAGAATCTCGCCATGATGGAAATCTTCTATGAGCACATGAATGATTTCTACAAAGAATTCGATACTGTCTGGCGCAAAAAGAAAAAAGCTCTCTATAAAAAGTAGTTCGATCCATCATCCACCGACCTTTGAATGAAAAGGAAAATCAATCATATGCGACTCAATAATAAAATTGCGGTCATCACCGGCGCAGGACAAGGGATTGGAAAGACCACCGCGCAGTTATTCGCGCGCGAAGGCGCAACGATCATTGCTGCCGATATCAACCTGGAGCATGCCGAGGCCACTGCGGCAGGGATCACCGCCAGCGGAGGAAAGGCAATCGCTGTGAAAGTGAATGTTTCCAGCCTGCAGGAGTGTGAAGCATTGGCGAGAACCGCAGCGGAAAAATTCGGGACGATCGACATCCTGGTCAATAATGCCGGGATCACCCGTGATGCCACACTGGCGAAGATGACCGAAGAGCAGTTCGATCTGGTGATCAGCGTGAACCTGAAAGGGGTGTTCAATATGACGAAAGCGGTCACCCCGTACATGGTGGAGAAGGGATACGGAAAAGTGGTCAATACATCGAGCGTGGTGGGATTGTATGGAAATTTCGGACAGACGAATTATGTGGCGGCCAAATCCGGTGTGATCGGGATGACAAAAGTCTGGGCTCGGGAATTCGGCCGGAAAGGGATCACCGTGAATGCCGTTGCTCCCGGTTTTATTGCGACGGATATGATCGCTACGGTTCCGGAAAAGGTGATCAACGGGATCAAAGAACGGACCCCGCTCCAGAGACTCGGAGAACCGATCGACATTGCCAACGCCTATCTGTTCCTCTCATCCGACGAATCGGCGTTCGTTTCCGGGATCGTATTGAGTGTGGACGGGGGGATGGTTTGGTAGGATAGAGAAAGGCTTAAGGATTTAGAAATTACAGGATTACAAAATTCTAAAATTGCAAGATTGCTTGGGTACTGGATATTGAACGGACACGAGCCGTGAAAGGATTATGAGAAGAGCAAAAATTATCGCAACAGGACACTATGCACCGGAGCGGGTCGTTCCGAATTCGTACTTCAATGAGATGTATCATGAGGATGTCGATTCTTTCCTAAAGGCAAACAGGAATATTTACGAGCGGCGTTATGCAGCGGATGATCAGGTCACCTCCGATTTGATCGTTGAAGCGGCGAAGAAAGCGCTCACGGCAGCGAACATCAAACCGAGCGACCTCAATCTGATAATCGTTGCGACCGATACGCCGGATTATATCTCTCCTTCGACTGCTTCTGTGGTGCAGTATAAGCTGGGAGCAGTGAATGCCGGATCATTTGACATCAATACGGCGTGCGCAGGATTCGTCACCGCAGTGGATGTTGGAAGTAAATTCATTGCCGGCGATGATCAATACAAATATGTGCTGGTGATCGGCGGCTATCTGATGAGCCGCTATCTCGATTTTTCCGATAAGAAGATCGCCACGCTCTTCGCCGACGGTGCCGGAGCGGCGATCCTTGCACCTTCCGATGACGGAACCGGTGTGCTCCGGACAAAGCTCTTTACGGACGGTCAATATCACGATTATATGGGGATCTATGCGGGGGGGACTGCGATCAGGATCACGGAGCAGGCGATCGCACAGAAGGATCACCTTTTACGATTTGCCAAGAAAATACCGATCGAAACGAATTCGACCTATTGGCCGCGGTTCATCAATGAAGTCGCGGACGGGATCGGACAGCAGGTCTCTTCCGTTGACAAGTTCTTCTTCACGCAGATCAATATCAACAGCATCAATCAGACACTGGATACATTCTCCCTGCCGCATGACCGCTCGCATAATGTGATGAATAAATACGGATATACCGGCAGTGCAGCGATCGGAATGGCGCTGGCGGATGCCGTAGAACATCATGTGCTGAAGAACAATGATCTCATCTTCCTGGTCGGATCCGGAGGAGGAATGGCCATGGCGGTCTCTGCAATACGCTGGGCGTATGATACGTAGTCCAAAATAAAACCGTATGAAGAATTCAAAAAATATCGGATTGGCAATGGCGGTGATCGCCGCTGCATTAGGATACTTCGTCGATCTGTATGACATCGTATTATTCGGTGTCGTGCGGGTGGCGAGCCTGAAAGAGATCGGCATCACCGGCGATGATCTGATTTCGAAGGGGATCCTGCTGCTGAATCTGCAATTCATCGGCATGCTGATCGGCGGGATCGCGTGGGGAGTGATCGGCGATAAACTCGGTCGGAAGACCGCACTCATCGCAACCATCACCATGTATTCGGCGGCGAATGTCCTGAACGGTTTTGTAACGGATATCGAAACGTATGCACTCCTCCGATTTGTCGCAGGGGTTGGACTTGCGGGGGAACTTGGTGCAGGGATCACACTGGTAGCAGAGATACTGCCGAAAAACTACCGCGGTTACGGTACGACGGTGATCTCCTTCCTCGGACTGGTCGGAGCGTTGACGGCATCCTTTGTCGGAAGTTCATTCGACTGGAGAGTGGCATATTTCGTCGGCGGCGGTATGGGTTTCCTGGTGTTGATCCTGAGGATCTTTGCACTCAGAGAATCAAATATGTTTGAAGATCAAAAGAAGACCTCGGCCAAACGCGGTGATATTCTGATCTTCTTCCGTTCAAAAAAATTACTATTGAAACTGCTTGCGGTCATCGCCGTCGGCGTTCCGATCTGGTATGTCTCCGGGATCGTAATCACCTTCTCGCCGGAGTTCGGTGCTGCATTGAATCTTTCCCGTGTGATCACCGCAGCCGAAACACTGAAATGGCAGGCGATCGGTCTGGCGATCGGCAGCGGTTTGAGCGGCATCGTCAGCGAAATGATCAAAAGCCGTAAGATCGTCGTCTGGTTCTGCTTCATCGCAATGGCGGTGCTGACGGTCGTGACGCTGAACATGACCAACGCCGATGCCGATATCTTTATGATCGTGATCCTGATGGTCGGTCTGGGACAGGGATATTGGACCGTATTCCTTACCATGGCAGCGGAAAATTTTGGAACAAACATCCGTGCGACCGTAGCAACCTCTGTCCCGAATTTTGTCCGTTCAATGGTCGTTCCGATGTCCTTATGGCTGAATTCCATCCGCCATGACCTCGGTCTGATCAACAGTGCGCTGCTGATCGGAGGGATCGTGTTTGTGGTCGCCTTCGCCGCATTGTCTTTCATCAAAGAGACGTACGGTACGGATATTAATTATACTGAAACGGCATGACCATCGTAACGACAATGATCGAGTCAAACAACATACGAACACAATGGCTGGAACGATGGGCGCTCTATACGCCGGCGAAGACCGCAGTGCGTGACGATGCGAACAATAGGGACTATTCGTACGCCGAGATGTATGCAATTACGAACCGGTTGTCCAGAGTGCTGCAAAGCCGGTATATGATCCAACCCGGCGACCGGGTTGCAGTACTTTCGCAAAACAGCATCGAATATCTTTTTCTGTATTTCGCCGTGCAGCAGATCGGTGCGATCCTTGTCCCGGTGAATTTCCGGCTCTCTCCACGCGAGATCGAATACATCCTCGCAGACTGCACTGCGAAATTGCTGGTAATTCAGGAGCAATATCTTCCCGTGTTGAAAGAGATGAACCCGGCCGTAATTCCTCAGGACCGATGTACCATCACGCAGCTGGCGGACATTCTCGGGGACAATTCCTTGTCCTCGTCTCCGGTAGAATTGTCTGTGAATTTCAACGGTCCGTGCATGATCCTCTACACCTCCGGAACTACCGGAGCGCCAAAGGGTGCGCTGATCACCAACTCGATGGTCTTCTGGAATTCCATTAATACGGAGATGCGGCTCAACATTACGAGCAATGATGTGACGCTGACGTTCGCGCCGTTCTTCCATACAGGAGGATGGCATGTATTGACGACGCCGTTCATCCATCATGGAGCGACGATGATCTTCCTCAATTCCTTCAATGCGGAGAGGATCATCGAACTGTGCGATGAGCAGCACGTGACGGTGCTGTTCGGAGTTCCGACAATGATGAAGATGATGAGCGAAACAAAGGCATTTGCGGCAGCATCGCTTGCATCGGTTCGATTTGCGATCGTCGGCGGCGAACCGATGCCGATCCCGCAGATCGAACTCTGGCAGAGGAAGGGGGTGCCGATCCGTCAGGGATTCGGATTGACGGAAGTGGGACCAAATTGTTTCTCCTTGCCGGAGAAGGATGCTATCCGGAAGAAAGGATCGATCGGATTCCCGAATTTCTATATCGAAACGAAGATCGTGAAAGATTCAGGGGAACGGGCGGGGATCAACGAACCGGGTGAACTTCTGCTGAAATCTCCGGTCGTGACACCGGGATATTGGAACAACAGGAAAGCGACAGAAGAAGCCATCACCGACGGTTGGTTCCACACCGGGGATATCGTCCGGTGCGATGCGGAAGGATATTTCTATGTGGTGGACCGGAAGAAGGACATGTTCATCAGCGGAGCGGAGAATGTTTATCCTGCGGAGATCGAGCATTTCCTCTATACACATCCTGATGTCGCCGAAGCGGCGGTCATCGGCGTTCCGGACGAGAAATGGGGAGAGGTCGGGAAAGCGTACATCGTTCTGAAACCGGGATCGGACATTTCGGCGGAGAAATTCCGGGAGTTCTGTACCGGCAATCTGGCAAAGTTTAAGATCCCGAAGTATTTCGAGTTGATCAATGAGTTACCCAAGGGGCACAGCGGAAAGATCCTTAAAAGGGCATTAAAAGAAAAGCATCACTCATCATAATCCACATCAATTCCATCACACATAAAAATCCTAAGGAGGATTTATGAAAAAACTTCTCATGCTGTTGGTCGCACTTTCTTTGCTGAGCGTCATCGGATGCAAGAAGGAAGAAGATTCCGTCGTTACACCGGTCGCAAAAGATCCGATCGTCGGAGTATGGGTATCGGAAGGACTCAATGTCCCGTTCGGCCTTCGTTCCGCACCGTTCAAAGTGAAAAAGATCACGGCGACATTCAACGAGAACAAATCGTATACTGTGAAACAGATCGACAGCGCGAACGTCGAGACGACCTTCACCGGAACGATCACGTACACGGAATCCACCAGCACCGATACCGTCTCCACATCCACGACCAAGGGAGCAAAGATCTATACGATCGTTGCCAGCCAGGCAACACCGAGCGTCGTCACCTCCACCGGTATCTATGCGATCAGCGGAACGAACATGACGTATGAGATCATTCAGACCTCGCCGAACCTTGGAGTGACACCTCCGACACCGGCAGCAGGATTCGGAAGCACATCAGTCGGTACGACAAAATATCCGATCTACATCCAGAAATATGTGAAACAGTAATTCCATCACAGACTCCGCTGAAGGGTGATCCTTCAGCGGAGTTCTTTTAAGGAAGACGCCATGGCACACAAACACCTTCTTCTCCGTACGGTTCTGTCCCTGATGCTTGTCCTTCCGGCATTCGGACAGGATTCCATTTCCACTGTTGACCGGTCACAACGGATCCCAGATCCCAAAGCACCGGAACTCCGGTTCATCGGATACTGGTTTACGCGGGCTTCGGCATCCGACATCTCGCCGACGAATGAACTGCTTCAGGGACAGATCATCGGCCGTTTGTTCGGACAGAACACGACGAATACCGGGAAGACCTCCAATTATGTTGAACAGCGGTTCGTTCCGATGTTCATCTACTCGCCGCATATCCTGGACGGCGTTGCGACATTCCGCAGTCTTTTTAAGATCGATATGACCTGGGGAGACGCGGCATACGGTGTCGGGGGGAACAAAGGCGGCGGTTTCAACGGCGGACAGGTGAATCTGCAGACATTGTTGGCGAACGTGGATATACGTCCGACCGATGCGCCGTGGAATGCAGTGCTCGGACTTCAGCGCGTCTTCGACAACGTGCGGGATCCGAATATCGCTGCGATCAGTACGGCACAGACCAGCGGTTATAAATTAGCGTATTGGGGAACGCAGGGAGTCGGCGCAAGTTATTTTGCATATCTCAACAAAGAGACGCAGTTCAGAGCAGGATACTATCAACTGTATGAGAATATCATTTCGGAGAATGACGATGTGAGTCTCTGGATGCTGGATGTTGAGTCCAGGATCACTCCGAAACTGGAGGTCGGTCTCGATGCATGGTTCGTCTGGGACCGCGGGAAGAATAACGGCGGCATCTCCGTGCTGGGGCAGGGATTGAACAGTACGCTGGCGGAATATAACGGTGCTGTGCGATTAAGTTTTCCTACATCGAAATATGAAGCGAATATCATGTGGCTTGGAGGACATAGTTCCTATAATAGAGACTTCTCTCTCGGCCGGTTCTGGTGGGACGGATTTGTGATGGCGAATATCGGAACGATCGACACCGTCGGTGTTGATGCCACGGGGAGCTATGCCGACATCTTCGGCGTGGCGGCGAACGGTTCGGTCAATTATAAATACGGACAGACAGTCAATGACCGAATAAGTTTTGAAGCATTGTACACAACCGGTGACAACAACGGTGCGGCCGATAAACAAGTGAACAGCGTCATCACCGGAAATATCTACGGCTCACCCACGGCGATCTACAGCAACCACAGGGCATTGCTTCTCTTCCCGGATCCGAAAGTGGTGAACCGGTATTATTCCGCCGTGCAGGATATCTCCAATATGGGATACGGGGTGACCGGATTGTTCCTGAGTGCATCGAATGATCTGATCCCGAACAAAGTGATGGTGAAGGTGGGAACAGCACTCGCACTATCAAATACCACTCCGCGAAAGGGAGGAAATCTGATCGGTACAGAGATCAATATTGAAGCGCAATACACGTATAAAGTATTTCTGACATTCGGACTGAGCGCAGGTTATATGAGCATGGGAGATTTTTATGACAGTCCGGATGTGACATACAATCGAGTCCGGCCATCCCACGATCCGTGGGTGGGATTCCTCAACATGATGTGGTTAATGTTCTAAGAAAGGTGCTCACGATGAAACAGGCAATGATAATACTGATCACCCTTTCCATTATCGGATGTTCAGGAGGTTTTGTGTATAAAGACGCACCGGCAATGGAATTTGCCGACTTCAATTACGGGTATCCGTCCCGTTTCGCAAAGGTCAACGGTATCACTGTCAGCTATATGGATGAAGGGAAGGGTGAGAAGACGATCGTTCTCGTGCACGGTCTCGCCAGCAACGGCGGATTCTGGCGGAACAATATCGGTGAACTTTCCAAACAGTATCGCGTGATCGCGATCGACCTTCCCGGGTACGGAAAGTCCGACAAAGGAGTCTATCCCTATACGATGTCCTTCTATGCTGATATCGTCAGCAGTCTGTTGACACAGTTGAATATCCCTAAAGTTGTGTACGTGGGGCATTCAATGGGAGGACAGATCGGGATCCATTTTTCATTCAGACACAAGGAACAGGTGGAACGGATGATCCTCGCCGCTCCGGCAGGACTGGAACCGTTCTCCCGCGGTGACGGTGACTGGCTGAAGAGTGTGATGACGATCGACTTTGTAAAAAAGACACCGGAGGACCGGATCCGTGCGAATCTGGCGATGAATTTTTATAATTATAACGACAAATACGAGTGGATGGTGGAAGAACGGGCACGGATGACGAAAGCGAAGGACTTTGAAGATTTCTGTTACGCCGTGATACGTTCCGTCAGCGGAATGATCGATGAACCGACGACGAAACGGCTGAAAGAGATTTCTGTCCCCACGCATCTGATCTTCGGTACGAACGACGGATTGATCCCGAATCCTATCCTGCACGGAGGTTCCGCCGCGGATGTTGCCAAGATCGGAACTGACGCGATACCGAATGTTACCCTGACCTTCATTCCGGAAGCAGGTCACATGCTGCAGATCGAAAAGCCGGATGAATTTAATGCAATTGTCCGCGGCATCGTTCAATAATTGTTTTTACAAGGTTCTCCTCTTGCCGGCACAGTCTGTGCCGGCATTTTTGTTGCACTCTTTCGGGATTTTCGTATCTTACTGAGAACAAACAGGAGGAAAAGGTCATGAATCAGCTTGAGGTGACATCGAAGCAGTTCGAAGTGGTGAAAAGCATAGAAGGGTTTGTCGATTCTCAATTGTCGACCCTGCTGAAGCCGATCTCGGAGAGTTGGCAGCCGAACGACCTTCTTCCGGACATGAGGGCGGAGAACTGGCGCGAACAGATCACGGAATTCCGCAGACGTGCCAAAGAATTGACCGATGAAGTGCTCGTCGTCCTGGTGGGAGATATGGTGACGGAAGAAGCGCTGCCGAGTTATCAGACATGGCTCAACCGGTTTGACGGGATCAAGGATCCGACAGGGGACAGTGCGTCACCGTGGGCAAAATGGAGCAGAGGATGGACCGCCGAAGAGAACCGTCATGGAGATCTGCTGAACAAATATCTCTATCTCACCGGCCGTGTGGATATGCGTTCGGTGGAAACGACCGTCCACCATCTTATCACCAACGGATTCAACACCAATTCCGGCAACGATCCGTATCTCGGATTCATCTATACGTCATTTCAGGAACGGGCGACAAAGATCTCCCATCGCAATGTCGGTATCCTGGCAAAACGGTGCGGCGACGAACACCTTCACAAGATCTGCGGACTGATCGCCGGTGATGAAGCGAGACATGAGAAGGCATATAAACTATTCATGACGAAGATCTTCGAACTCGATCCGAAGAATGCCGTGATCGCTTTTGCATCGATGATGAAGAATAAAGTGACAATGCCGGCGAGTTTGATGACCGACGGCAGGGATCTTGATCTTTTCTCCAAATTTTCGAATGTTGCCCAGCGGATCGGCGTCTACACAGCAAAGGATTATGCTTCTATCATTGAAGCATTGGTGAAAGAATGGAAGGTCGAGACGCTTGAAGGATTGTCCGATGCATCGGCGAAAGCACAGGAATACCTTTGTTCCCTTTCCCAACGGTATGAAAAAGTGGCTGACCGGCTGAAGATCACCGGTTCGGCAAAATTCCAATGGATCTTTGACCGCGAGATCGTTCTTGATACTCCTTCCATCCGGATGATCTGAACTGTCCCGCCGAATTCACTAACCCTGCGGAGATAACGCAGGGTTTTTCTTTGCCCATCAATGAACAATATCGAACCGATCTGTCCGAAATGCGGCCGCAGATTCACTTGCGGCATCTCCGCCGGTGAATCGACCTGCTGGTGCTTCTCGTCTCCCCGGTTGATGAAGATCGAAGGGAGAGAATGTCTTTGTCCCGATTGTCTTGCACACGCTATCGAGTCTGAACGCAAGAGCAATTCCGAAACCCCGGACCGGAACGTATAAGGGAAAATCCCGTTGCATCGTACACCATTTATCCATACTATCTACTACAGACAATACACATTCTGATAGAAAGCACGATGAAAAAAGCACTGATCGTTGATGACTCCGCCTATAACCGGACTTTATTGAGCGCCATCCTGCGGAAGCGGGGGCTGGCGGTTGAGATCGCGGATAATGGTGAGGACGGCGTTCAAAAATTTCCGGCATTCGATCCGGATATCGTGTTCCTGGATTATATCATGCCGAAGATGAACGGTGTTGAAGCGCTGGCGCAGATGAAGAAGATGAAACCGGAATGCGTCGGTGTGATGCTCACATCGATCTCGGGAGCGGAAGAGGTCCAGGAGGCGAAGATTGCCGGAGCGAATGCGTACATCCTGAAACCGTATGAATCCGATAAGATCATCGGCGTCCTGAAAAAATTCAATCTGATAACGGAATGACGATCCCCAATTACGCTTGCCCGACATGCAATAAGAAGTATTACGATCCGCCGTTCCTGTGTACGGACTGCGGGACGGAACTCGGCTGGCAGTGTTCCTCCTGCAATCACGGGAATCCGCTGGTGTACCGACGGTGCGGGAAGTGCGGCGTACCGATCCCCACAGTGATCGCGGCGATGATCAATGAGGGAAAACAATTGCGGACGATGAACATCCCGCAGTTCAATGAGAACGATATCACAGAATTACTGGAAGAAGCGGAACGCCTCACCGCTCGAAAAGAAATTCACACACTCACCCAATCCGAGCTCGACAAACTGTTCGATTGACCATGTTCCTACGCGAAGACATCATATTCCGTGATTACTGCCTCGCCAACAATGTGTTGACAGAGGAGCGGTGGAAACAGTTCCTGGACACGGCCACCAATTACGGAATAAATGACGGCATTTCCCGGGCACTCATCGAGTTCAAGTTTTTCACTCCCGAAGAACTGGTACAGCATCTCGGCAAAGCATTCAATCTGCCGGTGATGAAGCTGTATGCCGAAACGAATTCCGCCCCTAAAGAGATCATGTCGATCTCCTTCATCCGCAAGCACCGCATCATACCGATGTTCCTCTTCGGGAATGAACTGACGGTTGCCATCACCGATCCTCCGTACAAAGGGGTTCTGGACGAACTGGCAAAGATGACACAGCGGAAGATCGTTCCGGTGGTCGCAGCGATGAACGATTTCGACGAGACCCTGAAGATCCAGCAGGGGGGCTTTGACGAATTGAAAAGGATCGCCAGCGCGATCGACATCGAAAAATTCGATGTCGTCCGTTCCGGCGGGAAGGAAGTGGAGCGGCTGGAGAAGTTCGGGGAATTCCCCCCGCTGATCGAATTGGTGGATGAGATATTCCTCCGTGCGATCAAGATCGGCGCGAGCGATATCCACGTGGAGCCGTTCGAAGATGAATTGAGACTCCGGTTCCGGTTGGACGGTGTGCTGCAGAGGATCGCATCCTTCCCGAAGAAGATCGCCGAAGGAATGGCAGCAGTGATCAAGACCAAAGCGGCGATGGATATCTTCGAGAAGAAGAAACCGCAGGACGGCCGCATCTCGCTGATGCTGGAGACACGTCCGTTCGATCTCCGTGTGAATTCGCTTCCCACGGTGAACGGAGAAAAGATCGTTCTGCGTATCCTCAACAAGAGTTCCATCAATAAGAAACTCTCCGAACTCGGGATGGCGAACCATAATCTGGCGATGCTGGAGCATCTGCTGAACCAGCCGAACGGATTACTGCTCGTGACAGGACCGACCGGAAGCGGAAAGAGTACGACGCTCTACGCAGCGATCAATCACATCAAATCGGTGGAAAAGAATATTGTGACCGTCGAAAATCCCGTGGAGTATCAGGTGGAGACGGTCAATCAGGTGAATGTCGATCCGGACCGGGATCTGACCTTCGCCAGCGCGCTGCGCGCCATCCTGCGTCAGGATCCGGATGTGGCGCTGGTAGGAGAGATCCGTGATTCGGAGACCGGCATCATGGCGACCGAAGCTGCGCTGACAGGACATTTAGTCTTGAGTACGCTGCATACCAATGATGCAGTTGGAGCGGTACCGCGTCTGATCAATATGGGGGTCCCTTCCTACTGGCTTGCACCGGCTTTGATCGGTGTTGTTGCTCAGCGTCTGGTGAGAAAGATCTGTGAGTTCTGTAAGGATGAATACGAACCTTCCGAAGAAGTGCTCTACAAAGCAGGGATGAGCGGGCTTTCGGGCCGGACCCCGTTCTACCACGGCACAGGATGCAAGAAGTGCAATTATCAGGGATACAGCGGCCGTATCGCCATTCACGAGATCTTCTTTGTGAATGAGGAGATCCAGAATCTGATCTATCAAAATGAACCGACCACCAAGATCCGTGAAGCGGCGCTGAAGAACGGTTTCCGCGACCTGCGGTTCGACGGCATGAAGAAGGTCATTGCGGGACTGACGACTCTGGAAGAGATCCAGAGAGTGACACGCTCCTCGTTATAAAATTTCTATCTACCCGAAAATACGAATATGAAGATCGAAGATGTAACCGTCCTTGTTGTTGATGATTCCGACCATATCCGGACACTGTTCGCGATGACGCTGAAGAAGCTCGGCGTCAAAGCGATCCACTATGCGGCGGACGGAGCGGAAGGGTTGCTGCGATATACACAGGACAAACCGACGATCACATTCCTCGACAATATGCTGCCGAAAATGTCCGGCATGGAAGTGCTGCGGGAGATCCGGAATGTGAAGCCGGATGCGATCGTGGTGATCGTTTCCGCCGTGTCGAACATCGAAGCGGTGCAGGAGGCGAAACTGAAAGGGGCGAGTTATTATCTTGTGAAACCGTACCTCCCCGGTAAGATCATTGAGGTCATGAAGAAACTGTTGAATCTCGAAGGAACTGTGATATGATCTGTTCTTCCTGCGGCAACGATAGTCCCCGCACCTCGTTGGAATGTATCGCGTGCGGAATGAAACTGAATGTGGTCCGATGCAAATGCGGATTCCTCAATTCGTTAATGGATTCGTACTGCGGTTCCTGCGGGAAACAGCTGATCAAATCGACCGTACTCGCCCGGCTTCAACGGCTTGATGCCAACCCCAATCCCATCGCCAATTTTACGGAACATGAACTGATGCGGATCGTCGAGATCCAGCAAGCCACGCTTCACACGGAACAACAGCAGTCCACCGTCTCTCAGAACGAAATCGATAAACTTTTTGAATAGACCATGATCAGGGAAGAAGACGTACGGATCAGCAAATTCCTTTTCGCTAAAGGATACATCGACAAGACGAAGTTCGACAAGTTCAACCGCATCATGAACGAATCCGAACCGCATCATGCCGTTTCTGTCCTGACGGAGACGCTCGGCGTGAACGACGAGATCGTCGCAACGTCGATCTCGGAAGAGTTCAAGATCCCGTATGTGAACCTGACGCAGTCCATCATCAATCTGAACAATCTTCAGATGCAGGTGGAATTCCTGGAAAAGTATAACGCGCTTCCTATCATCCGCAGCGGCGTCGAACTGACGGTCGCATTTGTCAATCCGCCGTATAAGGATATTCTGGAAGCGATGCGCCGCGAAGTGAAGGTTTTCATCATTCCCGTGGCTGTGAGGAAAACGGCATACGATTCGCTGATCTATAAAGAACCGGTGCAGGAGATCGACGAATACCAGCAGCTCCCCTCCAAGTTCCAGATCGACACACTCGATATGCGGAAGCGCGGCAAAGAGAAGGTGCTCGAACTGTACAAGACCGGACGGCTGCCGAACGCGGACGTGCTGGTGGACGAGATCATCATCCGCGCGATCAAGGACGGGGCGACCGATATCTATTTTGAACCGATGGAGCAGGAATTCCGTGTCCGCTACAATATTGACGGCGTTCTCGAATATGCCGTCTCGCTGCCGAAAGAGCTGACCGACACAATGTGTAATGTGATGCGTTCCCGCGGAAGCCTGAACATGTTCGATAAGAAGAAAGCGCAGGACGGTCGGTTCAATTCGACCTACGGCACTTTCTCGTTCGACATGCGGGTGAGCACATTACCGACCGTCGAAGGAGAACGATTCTCCGTCCGCATCCTGAAGAAGTCCAACCGGGTCGTGGATATCAACGACCTGGGATTCTCCCCGGAGAATCTTTCGCTCGTGCGCTACCTGATGAACCGGCCGAGAGGACTTTTTGTCATTGCCGGACCATCTTCAGGGGGTAAGACCACTACGGTCTATGGACTCATGAACGAACTGCGAGATTCGCAGAAGAACATCATCACCGTGGAGAATCCGATCGAATATCGGCTCGAATTTGCCAGTCAGGTGCAGGTGGATGTCGACCAGAAACTGGATTATGCGACGTCGATGCGTGCTGTGCTTCGTCAGCATCCGGACTTGATCTTTCTCGGGGAGATCCGGGATTCCGATGCCGGGATGGCTGCCGCCGAAGCTGCGCTGACCGGAACGATGGTCATCTCGACACTGCTCTCCAGCGATGCACTTTCCTGTATTCCCCGGATGTCCCACTTCGGGATCCCGCCATCGTGGCTGTCGCCGACGCTCAACGGCATCATCTATCAGCAGCTCGTGCGGAAGATCTGCAAGCATTGCAAGGAGAGTTATAAGCCGACGAAGCATATGCTGACGGCGGCGGGACTCAATCAGCTGGAGGATTCGATCGTCCTCTTCCGCGGACGCGGCTGTGAAGTATGCGGCGGCGACGGACATCTCGGCAGAACGGCGATCCATGAAGTATTGGTGGTGGATGAAGAGCTGAAGGACCTGATCTATCACCAGTCTTCGCCGGTGAAAGTGAAGGAAGTGGCAACGAAGAAGGGATTTGAATCGATCCGTTTTGACGCCGCAAAGAAACTGGTCTCCGGCGTGATCTCGCTCGACGAGTATCTTCGCGTTCTTGGTTGATCCATCCCTTGGTGCGGATGACTCGCCGGCTTTTTTGTGCCGGCGTTTTTATTTTATCTGCTGCGGTGATTGAATGGCCGCGAATTTTGCACAGGGATATCCCCTGGGTGACGCCTTTCGTAAAACAGTGTCAAGTATTCTTCCTAAAGACCTGATCAGTGACGTACCGGCAACCTTGACATGCATTTCGATTCTTTGTAATTTTCTACGGGGAGAAAGAGTTGCTTCACGATGAATAAAAAAGCACTGATTGTCGATGATACGGAACCGAACAGACTTCTGCTCGGCGCGATCATCTCACGCCTCGGGATATCAGTGGAATATGCTGAAGATGGAGATATTGCGGTCGACCGATTCACACACTTTGAGCCTGACATCGTCTTCATCGATCAGATCATGCCGAATAAGAACGGTTCCGATGCGTTGAAACAAATGAAACTGATCCGCCAGGATTTCACCTCCATTTTGATGTCCTCGCTCGCCGGAACCTCTGAGATCGCTGCGGTAATGCGGGACTGCGGTGCGGATGAGTTTCTGCAGAAACCGGTCTCAAGCACGGGCATTGCCGATCTGCTCCGGAAATACCACCTTGTGGATTGACCCCGCACGAATATCACTCTATGAACCGAACCGACCGCCTCTTTGCACTGCTCCTTGAGATCCAGTCCAATCCGACAATCACAGCACAGAAACTTGCTGAACGATTCGATGTGACCAAACGGACCGTATACCGCGATGTTCTGGCGCTGATGGAAGCAAATGTACCGGTCCGCGGGAAAGCGGGGGAAGGATATTCGATCGACGATGATTATTTCCTTCCGCCGGTCAGTTTCACCAAAGATGAAGCGTTGATGCTCATTCTCGGGGCGGGAACCATCGGAAACCATTTTGACGCGCAATACAAAAAAGCAGCCCGATCCGCAGAGAACAAGATCAACGCCTCACTTTCAGCCGGACTGAAGAAAGAGGTCTCTTACCTGAAAAGCTACATCACATTCTTCTCGGGAAGTTCAAGCGGGAAAGGGGCATTAAGCGACGCACTCCAAAAGATCCGTCGCGCCATCATCGAAAAGAAGAGTGTGGCATTCCGGTATTATAAGCGGAATGCCGACACGCGCAAGCCGATGGTCCGGCAGGTCGATCCGTACGCCCTGACGAATTTTTTCGGGAACTGGACCGTCTCCGGTCTGGACCATCTTCGGAATGATATCCGCATGTTCCGACTGGACAGGATGGAAGCTGTGATGGTCACCGCCAAAACATTCGAACGGCCGAAGAATTTCCGATTGGCCCAGCTTGCCCCCAAAGAAACGGAGCCGAAACAGATCTATCGGATCAAGATCTCCCGCGAGATCCACCGCTGGGTGAAGGAACAGCCGCCGTATGTGGTGACCAAAACGGAGGTTCGAAAAGAGTCCGTTTTCCTGACTGTTGAAACATCCAATGAGCAATCGCTGATCCAATGGCTCCTTCGGTGGGATGATAAAGCCGAAGCTGTATCCCCGGCATCATTCCGCACCAATGTTAAGGCAGCGCTTGACCGACTCATCTGCATCTACCGGTGAACTTCCGCTACACAATCGATTTCATTCCTTCCATTTCCTGCTGACATAGGGTTGTCACACCGTCTCTTTATCTTTGTGGTGTCAATTCGCCACCAATGTAGGAGCACACGATGTATTTCAGGAAGATACCGTTCGCACTATCCTATCTGATCCGCACAATCGCGATCGGGATCGCCATCCATCCGTACAGGGTCCGGCAGATTCAGCCGGTGAAAAGCGTACGGTAAAGGGTGATCAATGCACATGACCGAAGCAGCATGTGACCCTGCGTGTTTATTGCGGGAAAAATATTTCCGTAGAGGTATTCACATTCATTATCAATAAGAGGAGAGATATGAAAGAACCGGTTTTTGAAGTAGCAGTCTATTCCGTGAAAGAAGAAAAATTGGAACAATTCCTTCAGCATCAGCCTGCCGCACATGCGGTGATCAAACAGTTTCCGGGATTCAGATCCCTGCACACGCTCCGTTCGCTTGATTCCCCGCTGACATTTGTCGATTATTGCGAGTGGGAATCGATCGATGATGCAAAGAATGCCAATCAGCGTGCGATGTCCATGCCGGAACTGCAGGTGTTCTTTGAATTGGGGGACGGACTGATCTCTTTCGGACATTACCGGACAGGAAGGTACACGCAATGAAT
>CALRIY020000078.1:0-17184 GCA_943364975.1 Synechococcus sp. UW140 | reverse complement strand
CATTCGGAAAACCGATCGCGGAACTGCAGGCGATACAGTTCAAACTTGCCGACATGGCGACCGATGTTGAAGCAGCACGGCTGCTGACGTATCAGGCAGCAGTGCTCAAAGAGAACGGAGAACCGTTCGCAAAACAGGCGGCGATGGCGAAATTATGGGCATCAAAGACAGCGGTGAAGTGTGCGTTGGATGCGATCCAGATCCATGGCGGATATGGTTACGTCCGTGAATACAATGTGGAACGGTACCTTCGGGACGCGAAGATAACCGAGATCTACGAAGGAACTTCAGAGATTCAAAGGGTTGTTATATCCCGTACACTGCTGAAGGATTGAACGGCGGTTTCTGAATCAATTTTCAGCTATATTCATCAAAGAACATACAGGAGAATACAATGAACAAAGGTTTGATAGCGGTATTGGCGGTTGTCGGTGTCCTGATCCTCGGTGTGATGTGGGGAGTGGGAAAATACAACGGCATCGTTAAGATGGATGAAGGTGTGAACGGTGCATGGTCCCAGGTGCAGAATCAGTATCAGCGCAGAATGGATCTCATCCCGAACCTTGTCTCCACGGTGCAGGGTGCGGCGAATTTTGAGAAATCCACGCTGACGGCAGTGATTGAAGCCAGGGCGAAAGCAACTCAGGTGACGTTATCTCCGCAGCTGCTGAACGATCCGCAGGCGTTCCAGAAATTCGAACAGTCGCAGGGACAATTATCCTCGGCTCTTTCAAGACTTCTCGTAACGGTGGAACAGTATCCTAACCTGAAAGCGAATGAGAACTTCCTGCAGCTCCAATCGCAGCTCGAAGGGACGGAGAACCGGATCTCGGTAGAACGGAAACGGTTCAATGAAGTGGTTCAGGAATACAATGCTCATATCCGTCAGGTACCCACGAACATCATCGCATCGTTCGGCGGCTTCATGCAGAAACAATACTTCCAGGCCCAGGCTGGAGCTGAAACTGCTCCGAAAGTGCAGTTCTGATCATTATGAAATATACCAACTCAACGCAGAGAAGCAGAGCAGCATCCAACCTGTTGCTTCTCTGCGTTTTGCTTTTTAGCAGCCTTTCAGCACAATCGGAAATTCCCGCAATCACCGATCCCGTCACCGATCTTACGAGTACTCTTACATCATCCGAATATTCCCGGCTCCGCAGCAGCATCATGCAGTTCCAGGACAGCAGCTCCAATCAGATCGTGGTGTTGATGATATCGACTCTGGGCGATTATGAGATCAGAGATTTTGCGATCCGTACGTTGGAAAAGAACAAGATCGGTCAAAAAGGAAAGGATAACGGGATCCTTATCCTTGTGGCGAAAGATGACAGAAAGCTTTCCATTGAAGCGGGGTACGGACTCGAAGGCGTGTTGACCGATGCAGTCTGCGATCAGATCATCCGGAATGTGATCCGCCCGCAGTTCAAGGAAGGAAGATATTTTGAAGGGTTGGACGCCGGGATCTCCGCCATTATCAGTGTCACCAAAGGAGAATTCACCGGCACCAAAAAGAAAAAGAAGCAAGACAGCGGATTCTTCGGAGTGTTCATCATCGTTGCGGTGATCCTGATCTCTATCCTTGCCGGAAGAAGGAACCGGCATTACGGCATCTCGTCGCGCGGTGGAAGGAACATCTGGTGGGGCGGCGGAGGGGGAGGCTTCGGTTCCGGAGGCGGTTTCGGTTCATTTGGTGGCGGAGGAGGCGGCGGAGGTTGGTCAGCCGGCGGAGGAAGTTTCGGCGGCGGCGGTGCAAGCGGTTCATGGTAAAAAGATTCACTCCATGACAGAACCGGTTCAAAAACAAAATTAGAAATGGTTGATAAACGATGCTGATATTATTAAAGACCGATGCGACAAAGGAAGAGATCGCATCCGTCGCTGCCAGAATTACGGAATTGGGTTTCACGCCTCATGAGATCCCGGGCGTTCAACGGGTAGCGATCGGTATCACCGGGAATAAAGCCAAGGTCTCACCCGATACGTTTCTTGTGATGCCGGGAGTTGTGGATGTCATCTCTGTCTCAAAACCGTTCAAACTGGTCGGCAGAGATTTCAAACCGGAGAATACCATCGTCGATGTCGGCGGTGTGAAATTCGGCGGGAACGAGATCCAGGTGATCGCAGGACCATGTTCAGTCGAAAGCCGTTCTCAGATCCTGGAGATCGCAGAAGTGGTGAAAGAGTCTGGAGCAAAACTTCTCCGAGGCGGTGCATTCAAGCCGCGCAGTTCACCGTATGCGTTCCAGGGATTGAAAGTGGAAGGCCTCGAATATCTGAAAGAAGCAGCCGAAAAGACCGGATTAAAGATCGTTACGGAAGTAAAAGACACGGAGACACTTTCCGCTGTTGCCGAGTATTCGGATATTCTTCAGATCGGTGCACGCAATATGTACAATTTTTCCCTGCTGGAAAAGATCGGCGAATTGAAGAAACCGGTGATGCTGAAACGCGGATTCTCTTCCACCATCGAAGAGTTATTGATGTCGGCGGAATATATCGTCTCGCGGGGGAATTACAACGTCATTCTCTGTGAACGCGGTATCCGCACATTTGAGACATACACCCGGAATACGCTCGATCTGAACAGTGTTCCGCTCATTAAAAAATTGTCCCACCTTCCGATCGTTGTCGATCCGAGTCACGGGACCGGTGCATGGGATCTTGTCTCTCCGCTCGCGCAAGCATCGATCGCTGCAGGGGCGGACGGGCTGATGATCGAGGTCCATACGCATCCGGAGAAGGCGTTATCGGACGGGTACCAATCATTGTCACCGAAAACATTTCTGTCGATGATGAAGCAGCTGAAAAAATACGAACCGATCCTTGAACGTACCATCGCATAGGTGTTAGGATGAGTTTCCTCTCCAAGAACATATTGACCAAAGAAGAGATGTCGCAGATCGCTGCGGCCATTGCAGACGTGGAGAAACAGACCGTCGGCGAGATCAGGGTCAGCCTCCGGCGTTCCCGTTCCTTCAAGGAACGCAATATGTCGATCTACGATCTTGCTGTAAAGAATTTCTATGAATTAGGGATGGAACGGACAAAGGAAAAGACCGGTGTGCTCATCTACCTTCTTCTCAGCGATAAAAAGTTTCAGATCATCGGGGACGAAGGGATCAACATGAAGGTCTCCAAAGAATTCTGGGATATCATTGCCATGAAAGTGGCGGAATATTTCCGGAACAATAAATTTGTCGAAGGACTGAAGTATGCCATCGAACAGGTCGGCACCGTACTGAAACGCGAGTTCCCGATGAAGGCCGGCGATACGAACGAACTATCCAACGATGTGGCGGTCTCCTGATATGAATTATACCATTGCTGTTGCGCAGATCGATTCCGTCGTCGGGGATCTGGAAAAGAATATCAAACGTCACGTTGCTTCCGTAAAGAAAGCGATCGCGAAAAAAGCGGATGTCATCGTCTTCCCGGAATTGAGTCTGACCGGTTATTCGGTGAAGGACCTCAATTGGGACCTTGCTCTCCGCGCCGAACCCTCCTCACATTTCTCCGAACTGCTGAAATTATCGAAACAGATCACCATTATTGCCGGCGGTGTGGAAGAAGGGGAGAATTTCGGCATCTATAACAGTGCGTTTGTCTTTGAGGACGGGAAGGTCTATTCGGGACACCGGAAGAACTATCCTCCGACGTACGGAATGTTCGAAGAGATGCGGTATTTCAGCCAGGGAAAAGATGTTCAAGCGTTCGGATCGAAGAGGGGGAAATTAGGAATCCTGATCTGCGAAGATATGTGGCATCTGCCGCTGCCGTACATTTTGGCGCAGGACGGTGCCAACGTCATCATCAGTCTTACCGCCAGTCCGACCAGACTCTCCGGAAACTCGGAAGAGCTTTCTGCCGCTGCAGTCAATCATGAACAGCATCGCGCCTATGCCAGATTGCTCTCATGCTATGTGGTCTTTGCCAACCGTATTGGGGTCGAGGACGGCGTCAATTTTTGGGGAGGGTCTCAAATCGTGGGACCGAACGGAGATTCAATTGTTCAGGCACGGCTCTTTGAAGAAGATATGATCCTCGCAACGATCGATGAAAATGAAATCCGCCGTGCACGCCGTTTTTCAAGGCATTTCATCGATGATTCGCCGCAATTCACGATCCAACAGCTAAAAAACTCTTTGAAACGAAATACTTAGTGAGTATTTTTGCAATCATTAACTTAATAACGAGGTAGTGGTATGACCACAGAATATAAGGAACCGGGTCCGGTTCTTGATCACGACAATCCATTTGAATCCATGATGCAGCGCTTCGATAAAGCTGCGGAGATCCTCCAATTGGAAAAAGGTGTCTATGAATATCTCAAGACTCCGGTAAAACAAGTCACCGTCTCCATCCCAATTCAAATGGACAACGGTCAAGTAGAGATCTTCGAAGGACACCGTGTTGTCCATAACGATATCCTTGGACCGTCCAAAGGCGGAATCCGCTATGCACCCGATGTGAACATCGATGAAGTGAAAGCGTTGGCAGCATGGATGACCTGGAAATGCGCACTGCTGAACGTTCCGTTCGGCGGAGCAAAAGGGGGAGTAAAATGCGATCCTTCAAAATTGACACAGGTCGAGCTGGAAAAGATCACACGCCGTTACACGGCAAATATGATGGAAGTATTCGGAGACGATAAGGACATTCCGGCACCGGATATGGGTACGAACGAACAGACCATGGCATGGTTGATGGACACATATTCCATGCATATGCGCAAGACCGTCAGCGGTGTTGTCACCGGAAAGCCGCTGCTCATCGGCGGATCCATCGGTCGTCGTGAAGCGACAGGCCGAGGCGTGATGATCGTGACGCTTGGAGCCATGGAAAAACTCGGAATGAAGCCGAAGGAAACAAATGTCGTCGTGCAGGGATTCGGCAACGTCGGTTCCATCTCTGCGCAGCTGATGAAGGAACAGGGCTGCAAGATCGTCGGCATTTCGGATGTCACCGGAGGGTACTACAATAAGCGCGGTATCGATATCGAGAAAGCGCTCGCTCATGTTGCAAAGAACAAGACGCTCGGCGGTTTCGACGGTGCGGATAAGATCACTCAATCCGAACTGTTGGAATTGGATTGCGAAGTGCTCATCCCTGCCGCGAAAGAAGATCAGATCACTCCGCAGAACGCCGGGAAGATCAAAGCGAAACTCATTACCGAAGGCGCAAACGGACCGACCACAGCAAAAGCAGATCCTATCCTGAACGACCGCGGCATCATCGTCATTCCGGATATCCTCGCGAATGCCGGTGGCGTGACGGTTTCATATTTTGAATGGGTGCAGAACCGTGTCGGTTATTTCTGGTCGCTGGACCGTGTGAACCGCCGGCTCGAACGGATGATGAAAGCATCATTCGATAATGTCTATGAGACCGCAGCAAAACACAAAGTCCCGCTCCGTATCGGCGCCTATATCGTGGCGATCGATAAAGTGGCGAAGACGCTGAAGATCCGCGGTATCTACGCATAATGACCACCGTTCGGCGGAACATATTGTTTCTTCTTTGCATAAGTGCGATATGTTCTGCCGCGGACCGGATCGGTTCGGACAGGGAGATCCTGGCACAATTGTCTGACTCGCTGATAGGTATGGTCTCCGGCGATCTTGCCGGACCATCCGCAATAACAGTGAAGGTTGGCGATGATTCAGTCTCATCCTTCTTTCGGCCTTCATTCATCCGGAATCTGTCGGAACGAGGTCATCAGCTTTTTCTGAGAAATGATTCCACAACGACGACTCTTGAACTGAACGTTCAAGAGTCGTCCGTTTTTTACGGTGAGATCTTTACGGGATCGTTGTTCGGTCCGAGATTGACCGAACGTTCTGTCACTCTTTCGGTCACCGGGACCATTTCGTCGAACAGCGATGGGAAGATATTGCGGTCTCGGACGTATTCAGTGACAGCGAAAGATACCGTTCGCTATTCCATGATCGATCAGCTCACATCATCCTCGATCCCGTACACTCGAATCTCAAGTCCTGAACTTTCATTCTTTGATGCATTCCTGGAGCCTGCGATCGTCACGATCTCATCCGGAATCGTCATTTACCTTTTCTTTACGATCAGAAGTTGATCTCCTGAACCAATCCACCATGAACTCTCCGAAGAAGGCGATCACCGCCATCGTAGCCGTTACCTTTCTGCTGATCGCGGAGATCGTTCTGTTATCGCTGCAGCGCAGATACAAGTTGCCGGAGGTGCAAGCCGGTTCGGACACAACGTACAGCGTACGATTCCTTGCATTCGGCGATGTGAATCTGGGCCGTACCGTCGGACAGAAGATCCTCCATGTGGGACGCCACTATCCGTTCGAACATTATTCCATTCGGAATGATTCCGCTGATATCGTCTTTGCTAATCTGGAATGTCAGGTCTCGGATCAGCAAGGGGAGACAGGACATCCGAAATTCAATCTGATCTTCACTGCTCCTCCGGAAGCGATCACAACGCTCTTAGGTTCCGGTATCGATATTGTGTCCACTGCCAACAATCATGCGGTCGATTACGGCATTGATGCGCTGCTGGAAACCATCGAACGGCTTGAAAAGGCGAACATTCGCTTCGTTGGAACGTCTAAAGACAAAGAAACCCTCTTTCAGCCGCTGATTTTAGAGAAAAACAACATAAAATTTGCTATCT
Source organism: Synechococcus sp. UW140 (assembly GCA_943364975.1). Classification (GTDB taxonomy): domain Bacteria; phylum Bacteroidota; class Ignavibacteria; order UBA10030; family UBA8401; genus UBA8401. The sequence goes on along the minus strand of CALRIY020000078.1, from coordinate 10,527 downwards.
TTGCTGTGTCATCGTTCGTCAATATGACATTCAAAGGCTGGAGGAATCATGTCGCGACCCCTGATACTGTTGAATTGTTGAAACAGCTCGACCGTATCCGGGATTCCGTTGATGTCGTCATGATGAGTTATCACGGCGGTGTGGAATATATCGACCGCCCGACACAAAAGGTGATGCAGTTCGCAGAGTGGAGCGTTCGGAATGGAGTTGATATCTTTTTAGGACATCATCCCCATGTCACCTATGGCATCATGCAGCGAGAAAAATCGATCATCGTCCACTCCTTGGGGAATTTCATCTTCTTTCAGCCGCAGCACTACTGGACGCAGCGAAGTTACGGGGTGCGTTTCCTGATCCAAAAGAAGGGAACAGAAACTACGTTCTCACTGGAGAAGCTGATACCGGTGAATGTTTCCATGCAGACACGACGTTTGACCGATTCGGCAGAATCAATGAAACTGTTCCGGCGGACACAGAAATTATCTAACATCGATCTAACACAGTATTGGAATTAATGTGAAGAATGTTCTTATCATCATCAGTGCAATGGTACTCACCATGTTCTTCGGCGCATGCGCATCGACGGAGGAATCTCTCTCTCTTTCCGTTGAAGAGCGCTTCGCCAGGGCAAAAGCAGCATACGACAACGGAGATTATCTCGAAGCGATCGAGGATTTCAAATCGATCACCATTCAGTCGCAGGGGAGTGAATTCGGCGATGATGCGCAATTCTATCTTGCGGAATGCCGTTTCAACCGGTCGGAATATATTCTCGCCGCGGCCGAATACGACAATCTCGTCCGTCAGATGCCGGCAAGTCCGTTCGCAAACACAGCACGGTATAAACGGGCCGAATCTTATTACAAACTTGCTCCCAAACCTCAGCTCGATCAAAAATATACCCGGTACGCTCTCGATAATTTTCAAACCTATGTCGAATTTTCTCCTGCGGACAGTCTGGCGATCGACGCAACGGCAAAGATCCAGGAATTGACCCTGCGCCTTTCCCGAAAGATGTTCGAAGGAGGAAAATTGTATTACCGGCTGGAATACTACCGCGCCGCGATAGCGTATTTTGACAAACTGATCCAGGACTATCATGATTCTCCTTTCGTGGATGACGGCATGCTGTGGAAGGCAAAAAGTCAGAATGAACGGAAGGATTTTGCGGGAGCAGCACAGACACTTTCCGATCTTCGTTCGAAATTCCCTGCGACCGATCTGAATGAGGAGATCGCCGAACTGCAGGTGAAGATCGAAGAGGATAAAGCGGATTACGCTGAGGACCAGATCAAACGACAATTGACCATAACAGAATGAACGAAGAATTACCGCTCCGCTCACATCAGGCAGGAATGACACAACTTGTACTGCCGAACGATACCAACCAGCTCGGGAATCTTCTCGGGGGACAGTTGATGCACTGGATCGACCTGGTGGCGGCGATCGCCGCAGCCAGACATTCCAAACATATCTGCGTCACCGCTTCTGTGGACGATCTGAATTTCCTGCATCCGATCAAAATCGGCGAGGTCGTCACATTGATGGCATCGGTCAACAGAGTGTTCCGCACCTCGATGGAGGTCGGAGTGAAGGTCCTTTCCGAGAATCTCCTCACGGGAACAGTGAAGCATGCAAATACCGCATACCTCACCTTCGTGGCGCTGGATCAACAGGGAAAACCGATGAGCGTTCCGCAGGTGACGATCGAAGGGGATGAAGAACAGCGCAGATTCGATGATGCCATGAACCGCCGCGAACTGCGGTTAGCCCGCCGAAAAAAATTACTCACATAATCCGGTCTACTGTGGATTCACCATCGGGGAATTTGTTTGCTGCGCTTTGGTCCATCCCGGCATTGGTGTCTCTGCTCTCATTTTCGTCTGAGAATATCGCGGCCGCTCAGATCAAACCGATCAATTCTGTCGGCATCGTTGAATCCTTCTCTTTTACCGCTCCGGTCTCATCGCCGGTCCTTTTCCGTCACACTTCCCAGCGGATGCCGGATCTTGTCTGGTACGACAAAGATTCATCAATTTTTTACTTCGCCGCGAATACCGGGAAAGGCCAATTCACCGGCCGCAAATTCATCGCGCGTTCCCAGTCGGTCTCATCGTTCAGCATCGGGAATATCAATGACGACGGACTGGATGATCTGGTGATCGTTCACCGCGATCAGAACCAGGTGGAACTGCTCGTGAGCAGGAAAAGTGATTCCTCATTTGTCTCTTCATCATTTCAAGTCAATTTCTATCCGGAACAGGCAGTCATCGGCGATCTCAATAACGACCGGATCGCAGATGTGATGACCTACGGTAAACTCTCCTCCGGCATCAGTTTCCTGCAGGGAAGAGGGAACGGGAAATTCCTCCCGTTCAAGGTCCTGTTCGAGAATATTCCGGCAAGCGGACTGACGCTGCTCGCGTTGAACGGCGATAATATCGTCGACATTGCGCTGCACCACTGGCTGACCAATGAGACCATTCTCTTCCTTGGATTAGGAAAATTGAAATTCTCTGAACAAACAGTACTGTCGTTCGGTGAGGACAGTGTACAGGTCCGATTTCTTGATGTGAATGACGATCATCTGACCGATGTTGCGATCTCGTCGGCAAAGGACAAAACGCTGCAGATCATGAACGGTGACGGACTCGGGAATTTCACTTTTTCACAGGCAATCCCCATCTACCGTCTGCCGGCCGGCATTACGACAGCCAATTTCCGTTCCGCTCGATCTGCTGATCTGGTCCTCTACGATCCGTACGAGAAGATCTTTTCCCTTGTATTGAATAAAGCGGATGGTCAATTCTACGATGAGATCATCTATGGAATGAGTTCGGAAGTTCAGGAAATTATTTTCGGTGATTTGAACGGAGATAAGCTGACTGACATCCTGTTCTTTCAGCCCGGAAGCGCCCGATATTCCATATTGTGGAATTCCCAAACAACTCTCGAACATTCGGGACAGGAACGGATATTCGCTGTAGGATTACGACCGTCGAATCTTTCGGTGATGGATCTGAACAGCGACGGGAGGGACGATGTCGTCGTGTGCAATGAACGGTCTTCCTCTGTATCGCTGCTCCTTTCGACACCGAACCGTTCGTTCTCCGGGCAGATCACGCTCGAGACTCCGGAAAATCCGTTCGCAGCCGCGCTGTATGCAAAGAGTGACTCATCCGTAACACTTTATTCGACCCATCAGGACGATCCCAAGATCTCACTCATTACTCTCCGAACAGAATCGGACTCGCTTTCGACCTTGACGGGGGACATTGAACAGTTTTCCATTCCGCTTCCGGATAAACCGACCACCGTCCTTCCCGACGTTTCCTATATGGAAAAAGGAATATCCTTGTATGCTTTCATGGCGTCTTCCACGAATTCCATCGTTTTCTATCAACAGGTGAAAGGGACAAGGTTCCTCACCAGAAGTCTTGTACCGCTGATCCCATCAAAGATCATCTATTCTACCATCAATGATCTGAACAGCGACGGGAAGACAGATCTTGTATATGTGAACAGTACGGACCGGGCATCATCAACGATGTTCGGTATCACGATGAACGATTCGAACGGGACATTCAAAGGACGGTTGTTCACATCACTGCTTTCCGATTCAACAAACCGAAAGGCCTTCGTCCTGACCGATGACTTCAACGGCGATCAACTGAAGGACGTTCTCGTCTACACTATTCCGGAGAACATCCTGCGTATCGCACTCGGGAACAAAGAGACGACGTTCGGAGCATTCCAGCCTGTTTCTTCGGCAATGTCGATCAAAGCGCTGGAACAAATACAGTTGTTTGATTTTGATAATGACGGCAATCTCGATATTTTATATCATGACCGCGCACTGTCGGAATTGAATCTTCTTCGGGGGAAAGGGAATGGATTGTTCTTCCCCTCCGTGAGGATCGCTTCCATTCCGAAGGAATCGGTCTTTCGGTGCGGTGATTTCAACAGCGACAGCGCCGCGGATATAGTCTACACAAATCCATCTGACGCAACCATTACAGTGATCTATGGCAATTAGAGTGATTCTGTTGATGATCGTTTTGTTCCCTTCGATCCTTCCCGCCCAGGAAAGCGTTTCGAAATGCGGCACATGGAGGAACGTTGAACGGGTCCGTCGGAATGTCACATCGAAAGAATTCAAAACGACAGTCACCCGTCCGGTAAAACAGAAGAATATCCTTTCGCCGAAAGGACTGTTCCGAATCCATTACGATACCACCGGGAACGGAGCGCCTGCTATGGTAACAGCAAATGGAACTCCGATCGCCGGTACATACCACCTCTATGCCGATTCTGTCGCATCCATTTTTGATCAGGTCCATTCTATTGAGACAGGGACGTTCGGGTATCCTGCACCGGCACAGGACGGCATCCTCGGAGGCGGAAGTGAATACGATGTCTATCTTGAGAACCTCGGCGTCGGTTCGTACGGATATGTCAACTTTGATGATGATGTCAATCTGACTCCAGGTAAGACAAATCCGCAATTTCCGTGTTACATTGTCATCGACAATGGATTTGAATCAGGATACTATACGATGGGACTGAACGGTGTCCGCGTAACCGCAGCGCACGAGTTCCATCATATGATCGAAGTGACAACGTCCGGAGTCTGGTATGATGATTTTTATTTCTATGAGATGTCGGCGACTGCGATGGAGTCGACCGTCTTTCCGGCGGTCAGGGATTATCTTCAGTATGTGAAGACGTATTACAATAATTTTCATGCATGGCCCCTTTTTTTGCAGACACAGGGGACAGGATATGAACGTGCAGTGTTTCCCAAATATTTGATGGAAAAATTCGGTGCAGGTATGATGAATGATATCTGGTCCGAAGTCCGCACGAATCGTCCGGTGAACGCTCTTCAGAATGCATTGCACAAGCATTCCACGTCACTGGAGAGGGAATTCTCCGAATTCTCATTCTGGAATTATTATACCAATAGTCGAAGCGATTCAAACCGCTATTTCCTCGATGCTCAATGGATGCCTCCTCTGGTTTTTTATTCTGTCGATTCAATTACGGCAGTTCCTGTTCAGAAACAGTCGTCGCTGAAACCATTCACCCTGCAATATCTCCGCATCCTTTCCAAAAAAACAAAGGTTGATACGGTGGACTTCATCGTGGCCAACACGAATTATGCAGCAGCACTTGCCTATGATTTCACTGTCACTCCGTTCAGTCTGAGCGTTTCTCCATTCGCTCAGGAAAGTTATCAGACAGTAATGGAGGGAGTATATGCAAAGCTTACAACGCCGAACAGCTCCGTCGTTACGATGAATACGGTCTTGAAAGGGGGGATCGTCAAACGGTCCGGCTTGTCGCTCTTCCCAAATCCATTTAATCCGGAAACTTCATCATTATTGGTTTCCATGGAAAATTTAACGGACGCCGGCGAAACTCGATTGACCATTTATTCGGCGGTGGACATGGATCTTGTCTATTCACAAATTGCTGAATATACTTCGTTTTCTGGCATGCAATATGCAGAATGGAAGGGAAGAGATTATAATGGGAAATTGGTCCCCTCCGGAATTTACCTTTTCACTTTGTCCAGAGGTTCTTCATTTGTTAAAGGAAAATTTGCGGTAATTAGATGAAAAAGCTGACTTTTAAGTCCGAAAATATCGCTAAATTGTATAATCGTAAGATCATCTTCGAAAAGATCACTTTTTCGCTGCAAGAGGGTATTTCATTTGCAATAACGGGAAAAAACGGGTCGGGAAAATCAACGTTGGTAAAGATCCTGTGCGGAGTCCTGACTCCGACCAAAGGACAGGTAGAATTTACTGTTGACGGGAAAGTGATACCGTATCCTGACTATTATCCTCATATTGGTCTGGTCTCGCCGTATCTGAACATGTATGAGGAATTTTCCGCTGAAGAGAATCTTCAATTCATCGCGAAAGTAAGGAACCTTGGTCCGGAGAGTAAAGATCGTTCGGAGATGCTGTTGAATGAATTCGGCATCTACGAGCACCGCAAAAAAGAGGCGAAGTTCTATTCTTCAGGTATGAAACAACGGTTGAAGTATTGTGCGTCTTTACTCCACGAACCGTCCATTCTTGTGCTGGATGAACCTTCGTCCAATTTGGACCAATACGGAATTGCTTCAGTCCGGAAATTCATGATGCTGCAGAAAGAAAAGGGGATCCTGATCTTTGCCACCAACGACAAAGATGACCTTGACTTCGCCGATACAGTCTATTCCGTCGAAGGTGGAAAGCGTTGAAATAAGACAATTAATTCGTATTTTATCTCATGATAGCGACCACGTCATACCACATTTTTATTAAGGAATTCGTCTCGGAATTCAGAACTCGCTATGCATTCAATGCATTGCTGATGTTCGTTGTGACGACCCTCTCCATTATTCTTTTCTCAGTCGGTGCAGAATCGCCTTCACCGGACGTTCTTTCAGGAACGCTTTGGATCGTGATCTTCTTCAGTGCCATGTCCGGTCTTTCCAGGACCTTCGTTGCAGAGGAAGAACGGGGAACCTCGATGACACTCCGCCTGCTCGTCAATTCCAGTTCAGTGTATATCGGCAAACTCCTGTATAACTTCATTCTGATCCTGTTCCTTTCGCTCATCATCGCTGCCTCGTATCTTCTCCTGCTGAAAGAATTTACCGTAAAGTCCTACGACATCTTCTGGATCACAATATTTCTCGGCAGTGCGGGATTGGCAAGCGCTTCAACGATCCTTGCGGCGATCATCGCAAAGGCAAATACCAAAGGAACCCTGTTTCCTGTGCTTGCGTTTCCGATCCTGCTCCCGCTGCTGCTGACGTGCATCAATTCCACAAAACTGGCGGTCGAAGGTGCGTTCATGCCGGAAGCAGTCAAAGAATTTCAGATTCTTATTTCGTTCACCGTCGTTATGGTCGCTACATCATTCATTGTTTTTGATTATGTCTGGAAAGATTGACTCCGTATGAAAACATGGCTTAAAATAACCGTTTCGGTCTGGTTGACAGGAATTATTATCGCCGGAATTGCGTTCCCCATGGTACGTGTTCCGTCACAGTGGTGGGAATTCCCGTTCATACCCGGACTTGAGGAGAAAGCGCGCAACATTATTTTCCACGTTCCGATCGCATGGACTACTGTAGTGGCATTCGTGATGTCCATGTTCTACGGCATCATGTATCTGCGGACGAAGGATCCCGATTATGACCTTCGTTCAGTCTCTTCGGCCAGTCTCGGACAGATGTTCTGTATCCTTGCAACATTGACCGGAGCGATCTGGGCAAAATTCAACTGGGGATCTTTTTGGAATTGGGATCCACGCGAGACATCCATCTTCATCCTGCTGCTGATCTATGGAGCGTATTTTGTGCTTCGTTCAGCGATCGATGAAGAGGACAGACGGGCGACACTGTCTTCCGTCTATTCGATCATCGCGGGAGTCACCGTGCCGTTCTTCATCTTTGTAATGCCGAGGATCATGTCTGGACTGCATCCCGGTTCGCTGGGGGATGAATCCGGCAAAGGACCGGTGCTGGAATTCAGAATGGCGCCGAATATGCTGATGGTCTTTTTTGCATCGCTGCTTGGATTTACGGTGTTGTACTTTTGGATGTATTCAATCAAGATTCGTTCGATGAGGATCGAACGGCATGTTCAACAAATCACGGAGTCATAATTACGGAGTTTCCATGGAATTCTTTGAGAACAACCAGATGTATGTAGTGCTCGTTGTTGTACTGGCGATCTGGTTCGGTTTTATCGGATATATGTTCAGCGTTGACAGAAAAATTAAAAAACTGGAAGAACAAATCAAGAAATAACAGGAGCGGTCATGAATTTGAAAGTCGTTGTAGCAAGCATCATCATCGTCGGTGCATTGATCTTCGGAGCATCCACATTCATTGAAAGTAATATCGAGTATATGGACTTTTCCGCTGCACAAGCCGTGAACAAAAAAGTGCAGGTGAAGGGGAAATGGGTGAAGGAGAAGGAATCTCAGTTCGATGCGGCGAAATCCCAATTCATCTTCTATATGGTAGATGATAATAATCAGGAAGTGAAAGTGGTTCTGGACGGTGCGAAACCGAACAATTTCGATCTGGCGACGGAAGTGGTCGCAAAAGGGCGTTTCAAAGACGGTTATTTCCATGCGAACGAACTGCTGACCAAATGTCCTTCAAAATATGAAGGCGACGGTACAGCAGTGAAGAAAACATTGTGAGGTATTCATGTTCGGTGCTGCAATAATCAAGATCTCGTTCGCTGCGTCCATCCTGGCGACCATTCTGTACTATCTCGTCCATCGTAATCCTTCCGAGCAGGTCAAAAAAGTGGCCCGCTTGTTCTACGAAACGGCGGTCGGCGGTGTGATCGTTGCATCGGTGATGATGCTGTATTTCATTCTGAACCATCAATTCCAGTATTACTATGTATGGAACTACAGTTCAACGGATCTTCCTCTGTCCTTGCTTATCTCGACATTCTATGCCGGACAGGAGGGAAGTTTCATGCTCTGGGCTCTCTATACCGGGATCATTGGACTGATTCTTCTGCGGTACACGGCGAAACGGGGATATGAAGCGGAATTCATGACGGTCTTCTCGGCGATCTTCGGTTTTCTGATCCTCATGCTCGTCGTCAAGAATCCCTTTAAACCGATCTGGGAACAATTCTCCACCGAACTGCTCCATGTCGGCGAGATTCCGGCAACTGTCACTAATTTCATCTGGGTGGACCAGGCGCGCGGCTTGTGGGCGCAGATCCCGACGGAAGGGAAAGGGCTGAATGCACTGCTGCAGAATTATTGGATGGTCATCCATCCTCAGATACTCTTCAGCGGATTCACCTCCATGTCGATCCCGTTCGCCTATGCTGTCTCTGCGATGATGAAGAAGGATTATGTCAGCTGGATCAAAGTGGCAACACCTTGGACTGTCTTCGGGGCGATGATGCTCGGCACCGGGATCATTCTCGGCGGATATTGGGCATACGAAACGCTCGGCTGGGGCGGTTACTGGGGCTGGGATCCGGTTGAAAATTCTTCGCTGGTCCCGTGGCTTGTCTGTATCGCTTCTATCCACACGATGCTTGCCCAGAGGAAGAACGGCACCTATATCAAAACGAACTTGATCCTCAGTATGTTCTGTTTCATTCTGGTATTGTATTCAACGTTCCTGACGAGAAGCGGTGTGCTTGGCGAGACATCGGTGCACTCATTTGTCGATCCGGGAATGTGGGTCTATTGGCTGCTTCTGCTCGTCATTTCGCTCTTTACCATTCTCGGCTTCGGACTGATGTTCGCCCGGTGGAAGGAAATGCCGGTCGTTCCAGTTGAGCATTCACTGGTATCGCGTGAATTCGCATTGTTTTTGGGTGCATCATCGCTGGTCTTCGCATCGATCTTTATCCTGATCGGGACATCATCTCCGATCATCACCAATATTCTTAAAGGAAAGATCTCCGCTGTTGATCCATCGTTCTATGTAACTACAACTCTGCCGCTTGGTATCGCGATCGCATTGCTCTCAGGTATCGGACAATTGTTATGGTGGGGTAATTCAAAAACAGAGACGCTGCTGCGTGAGTTGATCGTGCCTGGTATCCTGTCAGCGCTGTTCACCATAGGTACATTCTTCATGGGTGCAACCCATGTCACCATGATCATCTTCATTTTTGCTTCGGCATTCGCTCTGTTCACTAATCTGATCGTCGGATTCAAGATCGTTCAGGGAAATCCGAAGATGGCCGGCGGCTCGTTAGCGCATGTCGGTCTTGCTTTGATGTTCCTCGGTTTCGTCGCATCAGCAAAATATGATGATGTGAAGACACTGAATCTGGAACAGGGAAAGACCGTTGAAGCGCTCGGTTATAAGATGACCTATGTCGGATATCAGCCGATGGAGCGGGGAAGGTTCGGTTTCAATGTGGAAGTGGAGAAGGACGGACAGAAATTCGTCGTCACACCGGTGATGTTCAAGGAGAGCGATGAAGGTTCTCTGATCCGAAATCCTGATATCGTCAACCTGATCACAAAAGATTTCTATGTCTCACCGCTGTCGCTGGAAGTGCCCGATGCATCAACCGGTCATGAGCACGAAGTGACGATCTTCAAAGGGAAATCGGAAACGATCGATGGTATGACGGTGAAGTATATCGATTATACATTCACGCAGACGAAAGAGAACGGCAATTATCTTGTCATGAACCTTGAAGTGACGCGGAACGGTAAAACGGAGATCATCCATCCCACCATGTCCAATAAGGGAGGACAACCGACCTTCAAGGAAGCGGTATTCCCGAATACCACGATCTCGTTTTTGATCAAAGGGATGAATCCCAGTGAGAACGATGAGGAGGCAAAAGTCACTCTTGCTGTCAGCGGTTTGGATGAAGCTACCGCAGAAACTGCCAAGCCAAAAGGGGAGACTCTGGTTGTTGAGGCAAGCATCAAACCGTATATCAATCTTGTCTGGATCGGAACAGTTGCCCTTGTCGGCGGATTTCTGATCACGATCGTCCGGCGCATCAAAGAAGT
>CALRIY020000077.1:0-17542 GCA_943364975.1 Synechococcus sp. UW140 | reverse complement strand
TTTGCATCGGGATTCACGTTCGGATTCCTGAACGGAAAGACGCCGCAGGAGTGTGTGAACTACGGCGTGGCGCACGGTGCGATGCTGATGACCACACGCGGCGATTCCAGCATGATCACGCTGGAAGAGCTGAATCATGTCGCCAAGGGCGGAAGCGCGAGGATCAAACGGTGAAACGAACATTTTCTGTATTTTTAATTTTTTTGATCATCCCCGGATTGTTCGCCGCTGAAAAGAAAAAGGGGATCCTATTCACTGTCACCAATCCGACCGCGGTCGTGAGAACGATGGAGGTCGTTTCGATCGATCTCAACGGCATTTATCTCTACCATCCCGAATGGAAGAACGAAGTTCTGACGATCTTCACCGGCAACACAGAACACAGCTCACAATCCATCGATAACGATCAGGACGGTGTTGACGACGAACTGATCTTTCAGGCATCGTTCAAAGCGAATGAAACGAAACAGTTCGAGTTGTATCGAAAACCTTCTTCTTCAGCACCGGTAAAGAGTGCCGTTGATGTCCGGTATGTTCTTCCAAGAGAGGATGTCGGCTGGGAGAATGACCGGATCGCTTTCAGGGTGTACGGATCGGTATTGGCCGGAGCCGTGGATAACGGAATCGATGTGTGGACGAAACGAGTAAGGTATCCGATCGTTGCACATTGGTATAAAAAGAGCGAAGGAAGTCTTCCCGGAAAAGACACCTATCATACCGACACCGGCGAAGGGGCTGATTTCTTTTCTGTCGGGAAAACTCTTGGAGCAGGAAGCGCAGGCATTTTGTGGAACGGGACTCTTGTTCAGCCCGGTCTATTTTCTCATTATCGCATAATCACCAACGGTCCCATTCGCGCATCATTTGAATTGATCTATACCGGCTTGCGTCTTGATACCTCACGGTATACGGTCATAAAACGTATTACGCTCGATGCAGGCGTACAATTGAACCGAGTAGAAGAAGAATATATTTCCAATGCGCCGAACGAACAATTGACACTGGCGGCAGGATTGGTGAAACGGAATGGTTCAACGGTCACTCGACAGACCGATCTGCGCACGCTTGCGTTATGGGGACCGACCAATGCGGATAGTGTGAACGGAAATCTTGGAATTGCGGTGATCATTCCCGGTACGTCACCGGTTTCGTTCAGCGAAGAACCACAGCAATATATCATCAGCACACAGATCGGGCAGGGAAAACGAACAACATACTATTCCGGCGCCGCATGGAGCCGCATGGGGGATATTACGACGGAAAAAGAGTGGCTGCAGTACCTTGAAGGATTTGTGCAGGCAAAAAAATACCCCCTGATCATCAAAATGAAGTATTAATGAGGATGTAAGATCGACAATGAAGAAAGAAGAAGTACTTAGAAAAATCTCTGAATACGGTGTTGTTGCCGTGATCCGTATGAACGATCCGGAAAAACTGGCGAAAGTGATCGAAGCAGTCCGCATCGGCGGAGTGAAATGCATCGAGATCACCATGACCGTACCGGGAGCCGTGGAGATCATCCGAACACTTGCTTCAACCATGCCGGCGGATGTGCTGATCGGTGCCGGAACTGTCACCACGCCGCAGATCGCCGGCGATGTGATCGCCGCCGGAGCTCAATTCGTCGTCAGCCCGGTCCTGAATCTGGACGTGATCCGCGTCTGCAAAGAGAAGAATATCGCCTGCATGCCCGGCTGTTATACGCCGACGGAGATCTTTACCGCGTGGAGCGCCGGTGCGGATGTCTGCAAAGTGTTCCCCGCCACATCGCTCGGTCCGAAATACTTCAAGGATCTCTCCGGACCATTTCCCCATATCAAACTGATGCCGACCGGCGGAGTGACGATTGATAATGTCGGCGAGTGGATCGCCGCGGGAGCGGTTGCCGTAGGGATCGGAAGCGATCTGCTGGATAAAAAAGCGATCGATGAAGGGAAGTATGAAGTGCTAACGGAACGCGCCGCAAAAATGTACGGCAATTTTCTCAAAGCAAAAAGAGGATGATGCGAATGGCCCCGTCAATATTTTCACTCGAAGGAAAAACAGCGATCGTCACCGGCGGCAGCACGGGTCTTGGCCAGGGAATGGCGCTTGGTCTTGCATCGGCCGGAGCCGATATTGTGCTGGTGGATTATGTTGAAAGCACGGAAACTGCTGCGAAGATCAAAGAGCTGGGCCGGAATGTACTGGTGATCAAAGCAAATCTGATGGAGATGAGTTCCATTCCGATGGTCGTAGAAAAGACGATCAGCACGTTCGGCAAGATCGATATATTGGTGAACAATGCCGGAATCATCCGCAGAGCCGATGCGATCGACTTTACGGAAAAGGACTGGGATGATGTGATGCAGCTGAATTCAAAAACGATCTTTTTCCTGGCACAGGCTGCCGCGAAAGATATGATGAAACGCAGAGCAGGAAAGATCATCAGCACGGCGTCATTGTTAGCGTTCCAGGGAGGGATCCGTGTTCCGTCCTACGCTGCCAGCAAAGGTGCGGTCGCGCAGATCACCAAGGCGCTCGCAAATGAGTGGGGAAAATTCGGGATCAACATCAATGCCATTGCACCGGGATATATGGCGACGAACAATACGACCGCACTGCGCGAAGATGCTGTCCGTGAAAAAACGATCGTGGACCGCATTCCGGCGGGACGCTGGGGAACACCGGAAGATCTGGCCGGGGCCGTGGTCTTTCTTGCGTCATCCGCATCGGATTATGTGAACGGCCACGTGTTGGTTGTGGACGGCGGCTGGCTCGCTCGCTAAAACTTACATATATTCAACAATAGATTTGATCGTTCTGAATCTCGGACGCCCGCACTGAGGCAAGAGGAAGAATCCAGTTTGGAAGTTCCGGATACGTTTGCGTTCATCTCTGCTGCAGTTCATTCACCATGACCAATTCCGCCACTCATTGAAAAAATAGCCCATTATGGAAATCCGATTCGCACCAAATCAGCATGCAGTGAAACGAATGACCACCGAGGAGCTTCGCGAAAATTTTCTCGTGAAGGACCTCTTCCAAGACGGCGCCGTCACCATGATCTATTCCGATGTTGACCGTGCGATCATCGGCGGCATTGTTCCGGCATCGGAGCCGTTGAAACTGCTCTCCAGCAAGAAAGAAATGGCGTCAGAATATTTCTGCGAGCGGCGTGAAGCAGGCATCATCAATCTCGCAGGACCCGGCACGGTCACCGTCGATGGAACATCGTATGAAGTTCAGAAGCACGACGTTCTCTATATCGGACGGGGTTCGAAAGAGGTCATTTTTACCAGTCGATCTGCCGCTCAGCCGGCGCATTTCTATCTGATCAGCTATCCGGCACACAAGGAATATCCGACAATGCTGGCGAAGTTTTCCGATGCCGAGCCGCAGCCGCTCGGCACTCCCGCCGATGCAAACCGGCGCACCATCTATAAGTATATCCACCTGAACGGGATCAAAAGCTGTCAACTGGTAATGGGGATGACGATCCTTGAAGAAGGGTCCATCTGGAACACGATGCCGTCCCACACGCACGTACGCCGGTCCGAAGTGTATATGTATTTCAGTATGGACCCGAATGCATTGGTATTCCATTTCATGGGTGAGCCGAATCAAACACGCAACATCATCATGCGGAATGAACAGGCGGTGATCTCTCCCAGCTGGTCCATCCACAGCGGCGCAGGGACACGAGCTTATTCTTTCGTTTGGGCAATGGGAGGGGAAAATCAGGAATTCAGCGATATGGATGCAGTTCCGATGAAAGAGCTGCTGTGATGAAAAGGATATTGATATTCAGTTTGGTCTTGTTCACCTGTTCGCTGTCGCAGGAGAAACTGTTCACCATTGACAATTGTGTGAATACGTTCACTCCCGGTAAGATAGAATCCACCAAAGTCGGTTATCAATACTGGTTCGCCGACAAGAATTTCTTGGATGGCCGGACGCTGAAATTGAGCGTTGTGAAACCCCGAGAGGCCACCCATCCGCCGCATCGTCATACGGAGGATGAATTCTTCTTTGTGATTGAAGGTACGGCTGAGTTCTTTCTGGACGGGAAGACACGGACCGCCGGTCCGCTCACCAGTTTCTATTGTCCCCCCAATCAGGAACACGGCATCCGCAACGCCGGTGATTCGGTCCTGAAATATCTCGTCATCAAGAAATATAAGATAAAATGATGAATCTTCGTAATATCATTCTGAGTGCTGTTCTGCTGATGGATCCATACTTCGTCCATGCACAAAAGGAATCGTCCGCGGCCGATGCTCAGGATATCGACAGTTTTCGCGACAGCGCCCATCATTGGTACGACATCAATGATGAAGTGCCTAAAATGATCACACCGCAGGCAGGACAGGAACGGTACGCCAAAGATCAGATCGAAAAGATCGCGGACAATATCCTGTTGTATCAGCGGGCGAACGGCGGATGGCCGAAGAACTATGATATGCAGGCGGTGTTAACGGATGAACAGAAAAAAAAGATCGTTTCCTCGAAACATGACATATCGCTGACGACGTTTGACAACGGAGCGACCCACTCCCAAACCGCTTTTCTCGCCAAAGCATATACTGTGACGAAACAAGAGAGGTTCAAGACCGGCTGTCTGGAAGGGATAGATTTTATCCTTTCCGCGCAGTATCCCAACGGAGGATTTCCTCAGTTCTTCCCCGACACCGGCGGATACCGGAAATATATCACGTTCAACGACGGCGCAATGGGCGGAGTGATGAAAGTACTCGGAGATATTGCGCGGTCAAAGAAGCAGTATTCCTTTGTGGATGATGAACGAAGGGCTAAAGTGAAAAAGGCATTCACCCGCGGTGTGCAGTGTATCCTGGATTGTCAGATACAATCAGGTGATTCATTGACGGCATGGTGTCAGCAGCACGACAACAGGGATCTGACACCGCAGAATGCGCGGACCTTTGAGCCGAAAGCGATCTGCAGCATGGAAAGTGCCGAGATCGTTCTCTTTCTGATGGGGGTCGACGATCAATCGCCGGTAGTTCAAAAAGCAGTTCATTCGGCAGCTGCATGGTTCCGCGGATCTGCAATCACCGGGATACGTATTGAGACGCGGAAGATGGACACAATGCAGTTCCAGTATCACTCCTCCAGCGAAGATAGAGTTGTTGTGCAGGATCCATCGGCACGGCAGATCTGGGCACGGATGTACGAGATCGGAACGAATCGTCCGTTGTTCTGCAACCGGGACGGGAAACCGGTCTATTCACTGGCAGAAGTAGAAGTGGAACGTCGCACCGGATATAAATGGTACGGATATGAACCGCAGGAAGTTTTGGATCGATACCGAGAATGGAAACGCGGACTATTGGAAGGGGAACATCGTAAAGACTGAGTCGATTTCAGAATATCCTTCACAATTCCACGCATAATGACAAGAACGATCTTTTTTTTGGTTGTATTCTTTCTCACCCTGCTGCCTGCCCAGGTACGGGTCGTGAGCGATTCTTTTCCTTCCTCATCGATCGACACCGTTTGCGCATTGACCATTCTTCTGCCGGACGGGTACCACTCATCGAATGACCGCTACAGCACGATCTATCTTCTTCATGGATTCAACGGCGATCAGAATTCCTGGATCATCAATACACGTGTGATCGAATTTGCGAAACAATTCCGTTTTATTATTGTCTGCTTTGCCGCAAAGAACAGCTGGTACGCAAATTCCAACAGTCAGCCATCCTTACGTTATGAAGATCTTCTCGTGAAGGATATCGTTCCGTTTATAGATAAAAAATATAGGACACGGACAGAAAGAGAGTATCGGTCTGTGTGCGGTCTTTCGATGGGGGGATACGGTGCCGTCAAATATGGATTGAAGTATCCTGGAATATTCGGTTTTGCCGCCGGCATCAGTTCTTCCATTCAGTTCCCGGCGGGATTGGAAGATTCTGCGATCGTTGCGCGACGTTCCGCTGCCTCCAACGAAAGCGTACGGAGTGCATTCGGCGCCGTACGCAACAGCCGGTGGAATGAGAATGATATTTTTTTTCTCGCACGGAATACTCCCTCTGAAACACTTCCATACTTCTATCTCTCCGCAGGTTCACACGATGGTATTCCGGAAGTGGTTACGCAGATGCATGAACTCGCCGGGATCTTCCGAAATAAAAAGATCGCATTTGAGATGCACGAAATTCCCGGTGCGCATGACTGGCGCTTCTGGGATTCAGAACTGCAAACCGTACTGACCGCTCTTTCCTCCATTTCTCGACACTGAACCATCAAGCCAAGCCGTTCCACTTCCACGCTTGTTCCCCTCAATCTCTTATCGAAATAATAAGAATCTTATTATCAGCGGGATAATAAGTCGTATCTTTTCCGTCAAGCAATTGCCTTGTTTCAACCAAAATCACAGATTTTGGGTTTTCCATCCCATGGTATGATTTATGCACATTTTTTCTCCATATTCCCTCACATCATCATACCGTTGAAAGTCAGCATGAATCGAGTATTTGTTATTGCCGTAACATTCTTCATCATTCACTCAGCAGTTCTTACGCAAACGGTCACCGTCGGGAAAGGTAGCTACGGCACAGTCCTTCCTTCCGGTGCGGTCGGTCCCCGCCAGTTCAGCGGAGCAACGGCTGTTCCGAAGGTCTCCGCGACCTTTGCCAAACCGGCGCAAACCTGCGATTATTGGTCCAGTTTGATCTTTCCGTTCTACGGCGACCCGCATTCGAACAATCTCTATGCCCACCCGATGTATTTCAAAGCGAAGGGGAACGGTCTTCAGATCGGCTATACATCCACCCCCATCTTTCCCGCAGCGGATTATATGTTCCCGTTCTCCCAACAGATCACTGTGGGTGTGAGCGGTTTGAATGCCACGAAGACGGTGACCGATGATTATGGGGATTGGACCGTTACCGCATTGTGGGATGACGGTGTGCGGACCATGAAAGCGACACTGGGACACGGGCTTCCGTTCGCGTTCTTCATTATTTCAGGCGGCAATGCTTCCGTCACCACCACTGCTGCACCGGTCATCTGGTCCAATCAGAACGGTGTGATCGGTATGACGGTGGAGGGACGCCATTACGGTCTCTTTGCGCCGGAAAGCTCGCAATGGTCCGGTACGTCCACGCTGCAGTCCGCACTGAACGGCACAAATTATTTCTCCGTTGCACTGCTTCCGGACAATACACCGGCAACACTTGAGGTGTACCGCAAGCATGCCTATGCTTTCGTTACCGGCAGCACTGTCTCATGGAATTACAATGAAGCGACGGCGAAACTGACGTCGACATTCACCTACACCACGGAATTGAAAGAATCCAAAAACGGAAATCTCAACCAAACACTTACCGCACTCTATCGTCATCAATGGCTCAACACATCGGCGCCGCTGACAAGTTATGAATACTCATCCGTTGCGGGAAAGATGAAAGTGTTCGACGGGAATCAATTCACGACCGAACTGACCTTCGAAGGGGTCCTTCCGTCGCTGCCCGACCAAGGGGATTATAATAGAGCCGACCTTACGGCAATGGTCAATGCGATCACCGCAGAAACTCTCCCCGCTTCGGGGACAAAAGCGGGAACATATTGGAGCGGGAAAGCGATCGCGCGGTTCGCTCATCTGGTGAATATTGCGGATCAGCTCGGGGCTGTTTCGGCACGCGATTATTTTCTTGGAGAGATCAAAAAGCGCCTGGAGGAATGGTTCACCGCCGGCGGTTCACAGGAATATGTCTATAATACTCCCTGGAAAACATTGACCGGATATCCTTCCGAGTTCGGCGCAGACAATCAGATCAATGATCATAACTTCCATGCGGGATATGCCATTATGGGAGCAGCGGTCGTTGCACAATACGATTCCGTCTGGGCGGCACAGGAGAATTGGGGCGGCATGGTCGATCTGCTGATCGCGGACGGGAATAATTGGGACCGGAATGACACACGGTTCCCGTTTCTCCGTTCGTTCGATCCATACGCGGGACACTCGTGGGAATCGGGTCACGGCGATTTCGGCGACGGGAACAACGAAGAGTCCAGTTCCGAATCCATGAACTTTGCCACCGCAGTGACACTCTGGGGGAGCATCACGCACCGGAAGGAGATCCGCGATCTGGGGATCTATCTCTATGCGACCGAACGGACGGCGATCGAACAATACTGGTTTGATGTGGACGATGCTGTCTTCCCGCCGACCTATCCGTACAAAGCGCTCGGAATGGTGTGGGGAGGGAAAGGTGTCCACTCCACATGGTTCGGCGCCAATCCTGATTTTATCCATGGGATCAATATGCTCCCATTCAACGGCGGTTCACTCTATCTCGGACGCCGTCCGTCGTACGTTCAGGCGAATTATGACGAAGTGATCAAGGAACTGAGCGGTTCTCAGCCGACATGGAAGGATATTCTCTGGATGTATCTCTCCCTGAACGATCCTGCGGCCGCCATCTCTTTGTTCTTTGCGGACCCATCCTATACGCCGGAGGATGGCGAAACGAAAGCACATACCGCCCACTGGCTCTATAATTTAAAAAAGCTCGGCCGGCCCGAACCATCGGTATCGGCAGATATTCCGACCTATTCAGTTTTTAAGAACAATGCAGGCGAAAAAAGTTATGTTGCCTATAATCCATCCGCCGATTCGGTGACGGTGAATTTTTCGGACGGATATACTCTTCGGGTCCCTCCGAGAGTGATGCGGACCGGAAGCACCTCCGTCACGAACATGAATGCTCCGGTCGCGATCCTGATCGCAGACAAGACGAGGGGGAAGGGACCGCTGAAAGTGACCTTTACAGGGAGCAAAAGTTTTGACAGGAACGGTTCTCCAGTTTCATACCGGTGGGATTTCGGGGACGGGAAGAGTTCAACCTTTGCGGATACCGTCCATACCTTCAGCGATACCGGAACATACATGGTGAAAGTCTCCGTCACCAATCAGCTTCCGCTGACACCGAAGGACAGCGTCCTGTTCACGGTGCTCGGCAACGGCGTTCCGTATACCGGTACGCCGATCATGGTCCCCGCACTCATCCAGGCGGAGAATTATGATAAAGGGGGAGAAGGGATCGCGTATCATGATAATGACACAAAGAATGTCGGACTTGCCTATCGTCCCAATGAAGGGGTCGATCTGGAGGGGGCGAATGACGGCGGATATGACGTGTATTGGATGACCGCGGGGGAATGGATCGAATATACCATCCAGGTTCCGACGGACGGTAATTATGACATCATTCCGAATGTTGCCACAGTTCCCGGTTTTGGAAATTTCAGGATCTTCATCAACAATGTTGATGTGAGCGGTAAACGTGCAGTCCTGAATACCGGCGGATGGCAATCCTGGAAACCGATCCTCATCGGGAATGTCCCGCTGAAAGCCGGTAAGCAGATCATGCGCATTGAAGTCAATACGGACACTCCGTCCGAACGGACGAATTGGCTCTTCAGTCTGAACTCCATCATGATCAAAGCATCTACTATAGGAGGGGTCGGCGATGAGAATGCGCCGCCGCTGACGTTCGGTCTTGAACAGAATTTTCCGAATCCGTTCAATCCTGCAACGGTCATCAATTGCCGGATCCCCGCTGCCGGTCTGGTTTCGCTGGTCGTGTTTGACGGGCTCGGCAGAACGGTCGCCGTTCTCTCGAATGAAGTGAAGGATGCCGGGACGCATTCATTCTATTTTGACGGTTCGCGCTTTGCATCCGGCGTCTATCACGTCCGTCTGACAAGCGGCGGAAAATCCCGCGCCATCAAAATGTCGTTGATAAAATAATGTAGGACGGAGCGCTGCTCGTCTCATAACACAGGTTGTGCTGATATTTGATCTATTGAAGGTCTAATTCCCCGCCGCTTGTCCGAAGGACCACTTCGTGGCTGCGTCATTCCGGCGAGCCCGCCGAAGGAGGGCGAAAGCCGGAATCCAGGATCTGGATGCCAGCGTACGCTGGTTCCGCTGTATGGAATCCCGCATATTGCGGAATCCGAAAAGCGGGACATGACAAGATACCTCGCGGCTTGCCCGCCTGAGGCGGGCTTGTCGCGAGGACATTCATTCTCAATAGGTATGCTCGAACACCAGTCTGACCCTAACGAACGATTGTTGTCGGGGTTGTTTAAAAAATGTTGGACGGAGCGCCGCTCCGTCTATTGCTCCTGAGCCGAAAGAAATGCAATTCGAATCGATCCCGGTGTTGATTGTCCGAATTGATCGGATCACGGAGTATTTTCACACTTGTTTCATGCGCAATCTTTCGTAAAATTATCCATACCATTTGTCATTTGTATTTTGAAGAGGAAGAGAATTTTCATGTCACGTCAAAGAACAACTGTATTCATCGCCGTTATTTTTTCAACATTATGTTTGGCGCCGGCATTGTCCTACGGACAGTCCTACACGCTCGTCTGGTCGGATGAATTCGACAGTACAGCGGTGAATACAACCGAATGGGAGTATGAAGTGAACGGGAACGGCGGGGGCAACAATGAACTGCAATATTATACTGCAAATCCGACCAACAGTTTTGTCAGCGGCGGAGTCTTCAAGATCATGGCGCTGAAACAATCCTACAACGGAAAACTATACACCTCCGCACGACTGCACACGAAAAAATCATGGCAGTACGGTAAGATCGAAGCCCGTATCAAAGTTCCGTACGGCAAAGGGATCTGGCCGGCGTTCTGGATGCTCGGTTCGAGCATCTCATCCGTCGGCTGGCCGGCATGCGGCGAGATCGATATCATGGAGATGATCGGCGGAACCACCACCGGGAGCGGCGGTGACGGACGGGTCTTCGGTACCGCACATTGGAGCAATAACGGTGCGCATGCACAGTACGGACTCAGTTACGCGCTCTCCTCCGGAAAACTGGCGGACGCATTCCATACATATTCTATCGTGTGGGATTCAAAACAGATCATCTGGTACTTCGACAATATCCAGTACTGTGTCATCAGTACGACGCCGACGGCGCTCAATGCTTTCCGTGCACCGCATTTCATCATCCTGAATCTGGCGGTCGGCGGCAACTGGCCCGGCTCTCCGGATGCATCGACCACTTTCCCGCAGCTGATGGAAGTGGATTATGTCCGTGTGTATCAGAATATTCCGACAGGAGTGAACGAGACCGGTATGTCTCCTTCGGAATTCGGTTTGGAACAGAATTTCCCGAATCCGTTCAATCCATCCACCGCCATTCGGTATCATCTTCCTTCAGCGTCGCACGTCCGGCTGACAGTGACAGACCTTCTCGGCAGAGAAGTCGCAACACTGGTGAACGGTCGGCAGGAATCGGGAACACACGAGATCCCGTTCGACGGATCGAACCTGACCAGCGGTATGTACCTCTATCGGCTCACAGCGGATGGAATGACCGAGGTTAAGAAAATGCAGATGATCAAGTGAGTTAAAATAATTATCGCGAACAAAAAAACCTGCAGTGCAGGTTTTTTTGTTTTTGGCGTGTTATGATTTGCGACAGGCGATGATGTTTGCATCCCCAACGACTTGAACTCGCCGGACCGCTATTGTGGTATCAGCATCGTTAAATGAAGGTACATGAGCGGTAATGTCCGATTCTTGCCGGAAGGATTAGCTATCCTTTCATCCTTTTGATGTATTACATCCGGTCACTTTCAATGCTATACTCCAATACATAAACGCACGGCCGGCAAAGGCAAAGGAACGGCAATGGTTTCAATCCTTTGCTCAGGATCGGCCGAAAAGCTCTCTCATAGAACAAGACAAAGGCAGATCATGAATAAGTACTTTAATATTACGCTCGGAACGATCATACTTCTTATCGGCGTCACCGCCGGATGTTCGGATGATACGGTCGCAACGAATCCCGCAACTTCTCCCGTCAATCTTTCGGTCGGTTTCTCGAAGATCGGAACGCGCACATCCCTGCTGAAGACTTCGGCAACCGATTCTCTCCGCATCGACAGTGTCGTGGTCGTGATGAAGAGGATCAAGTTTGAATCACATATCGACGATGTCGCTGTCGATTCTACCGGGAAAGATACGGTCGACAACGATATCGATGCGAATTATATGTTCAAAGGACCGTTCCTTATCCACATCCGTGATTCAATGACGGTGAATTTTGCGCTCCAGACACTTCCCGCGGGAACATACACAGGGATCAAATTCAAGATCCATGCCGTGAAGAAAGGTGAATACTGTCAGAACAGCGACGTATACAATCATCGCTCAGGAATCTACAACAGTGATTCGCTGGCCGGCTACAGCATTGCGGTGTGGGGATCCATTGTCAAGAACGGGGTCCGCACGCCGTTCGCATTCAAATCAACGGTTGAAGTGGAATATAAGATGAAAGGGAACTTCACACTCACCGGCTCCACCAGCTCCGTCACCATGGCGCTGCGGTTCAATACGGCAGATTGGTTCGTGAATCTTTCCACAGGCGCGATGCTCGACCCGACCGATATTTCCTCCACCAACAGGGCGCTGATCAATCAGGCGATCAAGAAATCATTCGAAAAAGGGCGCGGCGGTAAAGACGCGAACAATGACGGGCAACCGGATAATAACTGATCGATCGATCGCATGATCCATCGTCACAATGAACATTCTCAATCCTGCATCATTACGGTGCAGGATTTTTTGTTTCTGTCTGCGTCTGCACCGACCGGATCAACTCTGCAGTCAAATTCCTGTCCACAGAAAATGATCCGTTGGCATCGATCTTCTTAACCCCTTTTCCGATATGGAGTTCCCGAACACCTTCCAGCGCGGCAATGGACCCGATCGTGTTCACATCGATCCCGGCCCCCGGCATTACAATGATCCTTCCATGAGCGGCACGGATAAGGGAACTGATCATTGGGATTCCTTCCGGTGCACTCGGACGCTGTCCGGACGTCAGCAGCCGCACGGCTCCGGTTTGAATGATCCCCTCTAAAGATATCAACGGATCAACTGCTGCATCGAATGCCCGGTGAAATGTTATCGGAACCGGATGGGCGGTCCGGACAAGTTGTGCAGTACGTTCGATGTCGATGGTCCGGTCCGTCTGAAGGATTCCCAAAACGATCCCATCCGCACCGAGTGAACAGAACAGCTCGACCTCCCGCTGCATCTGTAGAAATTCAGATGAGGAATAACAGAAATCCCCCGCTCGCGGCCGTACCATTGCGTAGATCGGAATCGTTACGGCACGCCGCACTTCGCGAAGAAGTTCTGTGGAAGGGGAGAGACCGTCCGATCCAAGGTCCGAACATAACTCGATCCTGTGCGCTCCGCCTTCTTGAGCAGTGACGGAATCACGGAATGTGTCGACCGCGATCTCAATGAGAATGCTCATGCTTCCTTCGTCCTTCCAAGCATCTTTCCGCTCTTCCGGTCTACAAACATCATCACTGCTTTCTGCGCCGGAACGTTTATGGAATGGAGCACCGGTGTCATTCCGTGCGTCAGCTGCACGGTAACATCCTCGTTGGTTTCGGAGACGAAAGTATAGAGGACAGAATCCTTCAATACCAACGGCAGGACGAGGATTCCGGAATGTTTGTTCTTCAGAGTGAAGATCGGTGTGATCGACGCCTTCTTGATACCAAGTGAATAGTATGCCGGAAGATTCTCCTCCGAGTCGGAATTCTCCACCGGCACCGGCGACCAGAGGATGGTTCCTGCACCGACGGCGGCGATGAGTACCTCCTGACGGGTGCGGCCTGCGATGACCGCCTTGGCGGTCTGCTGTACTTTCTCGCCGCGGAATGTGAAGCGGACCGGCTTCTGTTCAAGATACAATTGTTCATCCTGGACGATGCCTGAGGAGGAGACCTGTACATTGAAGAGTGAACTTCGATTCTGAGGGCCGTAGAACTCATCCTCATCGATGATACCGCTGATCATCACTGTCGCTCCTTTGGCCGCAGCATCATACAGCATTGTCCAGCCGCGGTTCGAGAGCGTGCGGGGGGCCGGGACGATGATCAGTGTCGCCCCTGCAAGCGCAGAGGCGTTACCGTATTCGGACACCGAACGGAGGGGAATGCCGAGTTCGTACGTCAATGCGCGCACTGCCTTCTTTGTCGCTTCGGTCGCGCTGTTCCTCGGGGAAAAGATCTGCGAATGCGGGATGAAGAGAACGGTCTCTTCCGGCTGTTTTCCCGTGAACCGCTCCTTATGTTCATTCAGGAATGATGTGTACTTTGTGACGATATCGAATTCCGGTTTCACCGTACCGTCGGCGCGGATCAGTCCGATGGTTGCCTCGTTGTCATTCTTCATCAGCGGATTGATATTCCAGATCCACTCAATGAATCCTGCGCCGCCGGTGGCGAGCGAGACGGCGATCTTCCGATCCAACAACTTCGCCGCCTCCTCTTCCGTGCGCCAGGCACTGCCGTCCGCCTTCTCATAGAACATCACACCGGTCTCTTCCACAAGATTCGCTTTGCCGTGAACTTTGGTCATGATCCCGTCCCAGACCAGATCATCGTTCAGCCACCAGTTGTGAATGCCGGTGAAATCAACATGCTCCGCAAAGAAATGCGGACTCGGACTGTCCCCGGTTCCCGCTTCATCCTGTCCGACGGTGATCATCTGTTTCGGATTGCTGTTGGACCGGATCGTCTCGGCCATTGTTCTCGTCCACTGCCGGAACATCTCCTGCGCAAAGAGTTTATAGTCGATCGTTTTCAAAGGACGTTTATCGTAGAGGATCGTCGTTCCGGTAAAATCGGTCATTGCGGGAAGACCGAGCGATTCATTCGGCGTCAGTCGGTATTGTTGACGCAGTGATCCCTCTCTGGCGGATTCATTCTCTGCGGGGTACTTCTTCTCCAGAAATTCTTTCCACGCCTGCTGTTCGAATTGATCATAGTTGGGTCGGCAGCTCCAGAGATTCTGCGGCGAACAAAAGGAGGGTTCGTTGATCAGGTCCCACATCACGTCATTCATGGAGGAATACCGGCGGACGATGTGAGCGATGAACTCTTTTTGTGCCGATAGGGAACGGGGGTCCAAATATGCGTTCTGTCCATTCCACAGCTCGGGAAGGAAGGCAAAGAACGTGAAGATCACCGGCATGTCGAATGTTCGTGCGGTCATCATGAACGCATCAAGGGAGCGCATCGCCTGTTCATTCATGTGACCGGGATCGAGCATATAATTCCGCCAGGCGTTCCAGATGCCGGTCCGCACCATAGTGATGCCGGAGCGTTTCATGTGTGCAAAATCATTGTACCATACACTCGGATCGGGCTGGAAGAGGAATTTTCGGTGAACAGTGCCGGACATATAGGTGGTGCCGGCGACGGGGAACGGCGCACCGTCCGCCAAAAAATAATCCCCGTCCGTCGTGAGCACTTTCCCGCTGCTCATCAATGCTTCATCGTAGATCCAAAAACCGCTCTCCGCTTCCATCGAAAAAGCGGGGGCGTCATCCGGCCGGACCTCCGTCGTGACCTGCACTCGGTAGAATCCCGGAGTGAGTTCGGAAGAACGTTTCGGATCCATTGCGGCGGCGAGAGAGATCGATTCACCCGCTCCGGTGAATTTGCCGGTGTGTGAAGCGATCTTTTTCTTCCGATGATCAAGAACGGTGATGGAGCAGTTGTTCCGCATGATCGAAGAGGCGTCCCCGCCCGGATAGCGGAATTGAACAAAGATGTTCGGGACTTCTCCTTTGAAATACGATGCATATCCCGGCATCACACTCAAGTGCATCGTACCGAGGAGCGCCTGCCGTGCCAGTGTTTCGATCCCTTTGCTCGTTATCGTTCCTTCGAATGCCGCGATCACCCATCGTCCGCCGAAGAATGTCCCGCGAAGATGGTCCAGTTGGACCACCGGTGCTCCGCGTTTCTCACCCGCCGCATCAGTGATCCAGACGAGCGGGGTCAGCAATGCATCCTGAGCGCCGGCCGTTCCCGATTCATTCGGAAAGTCATTCGTATCGGAGAAACGGAGATACAGTTCATGGACCATGCTGCAGCGGAGGGAAGAGGGAAACTCTTCCTGCTTCAGCGCCGCACTATTCCGGAGAAGCGTATAGTTCTTCGGCAGTTCCGTTCGGAAGGACTGTGTGATCCCGAGATCCTTATGAAAATTCACCTGACGCATTCCGCGTGTGTAGCGTTCCTTTCCTCTGATCCACGGAATGCCGAACGGAGTTCCGCCGAGCGAGAGGAGATTTCCTCCTTGTTTCAAAAAGCGGAGAAGGGATGGATACACATCCGAAGGGAAATGGGAGCCGAACGGCATCACCAGAAGATCGTAGCGGTCTGTCGTGATCTGCGGAGATGCATCGACGGCGGAAATGAACGTGACGTCGAATCCGCTCAACGCCCGCTGAAGATCCGTACGGAGCACAGGGATCTCCGCATCCTTCGAACATTCATCCTGCCAGAGTACGGCAATGCGTTCCCGTTTGTTCGCTCCGGCAGCAAGAGGGGAGAATTCCGCAATGCCGGACACCAGTCCGCCGATGGTGAGCCCTGCGGTCGTTTTGAGGAAGTCGCGTCGCTGATATGCCATGATCCATCCTTTGTGAGTTGAATGGATGAAGTTCAGGAGTTCTTCACACAAAAGCAATGGTGTACGGACCGTTCGACAGCAGGATCGCTTAAAGAATGATGACGGAAGCGGCGGAGAAACTGATGCTGCCGAGCGCGAATCCCATAAGAACATCGGTCGGATAATGGACGCCGAGATAGATGCGTGAGATTCCGATCAGGACAGCCAAAGAGAAGAATAACGGAAAGAGCAGGGGCAGAGCTGTGCTGAATAGCAGAGCGGCAACAGTCGCCGCAGCGGTGTGTCCGGAGGGGAAACTGTATTCATCCTGCGGGATGACAAGATTCTGGATCGACGGATTCATTTTAAACGGACGCCGGCGGGTGGTCGATTGTTTGATGATCTTATAACAGACAAGCTCAATAGTGAAAGCGGTGATGCCGGTGAAGAGCCACGGGAGTGAGACATCGACTGCAGCATAGAAGAGGAGCGCCAGAAGTCCCCAGACATACCCGTCCCCCATCGAGGACATCACTTTCATGAAACGCGTCAGCGGATCTCCTCTGCGCGATATGATACGCAGGATCGTTCGCTCGTCCCAAAGCTGTATCTGCTGAATCATCTGGTCCATCTTTTCTCCTCTCACCTATCTGTTGACAAACCAATATCCCTATCCGGTATGTTCTCAGTTTTATCACACTGTTACGATGATGTTATCGTACGGAATCGGGGAACATTAGAAAAATCTAAGGAAAATCAAGGGAATTTGAGCCTATTGCGGATATGTATTGAGAGGAAATATTAGTACAATGATACTATAATAGATCAAGAGATCATGTGAAAAAGTTCATCAACATCAGTCTGTTTTGCCTAATCTTTGTCTCATACGGAGTATCGCAGACACCCCATCTCGATTCCCTCCAATCCGTTCTCAGTTCCCTGGAAGGGAAAAAGCGGCTTGAAGTTCTCTACACGCTTTCCAATGCGTTGGAAAGCATCCTGCCGATCAAAGCAAAGGAGTATGGAACGGAAGGACTGATGCTGGCAGAACAACTCGGCGATTCCGCTTCAGCG
>CALRIY020000076.1:0-17575 GCA_943364975.1 Synechococcus sp. UW140 | reverse complement strand
CGGAACGGAGTGATTCTCCACCCACGCATTCTCGATCTTCACGCTCGGCGGCACGGGATTGGATGCAACGATCTTCGGATCGATCATCACGATCCCTTTCGAGGTGGTAAACCAGAGGGTCCCGTCGGAACGTTTCCAGCAGCGGGGCGTACCGCCGCCGCTCGTCTCTTCATTGAGCATGCCGTCCTCTTTTCCGAGGGTGAAACAGCGGACCGTCGGAAGCGTTCCATCCGCTGCGGCATTCAGATCCTCCGCACTGACGCGGTAGATGCCATGGATCGCTCCGATCCAGAAATATCCGTGATCATCCTCGATGATCTGCGCAACGGAACCGTCGAATAATCCCTGCTCCTCAGTGACGAAGGTGAATTTGCCATCGTTCCAGCGCGACAATCCGCGGTTCGTACCGATCCAGATCGAACCGTTCCGGTCCTCATAGATCGGGGAAGCAAAATTATCATTCAGTCCGGAACCGCGTTTGAAGACCGTTACCGTTCCCTTCGAGATCCTGTTCACTCCCCCGCCGGAGATCGTCACCCACACATCGCCGCTGCGGGCGGCGTGGACAGCGTTGACACGGTTTCCGGAAAGTCCGGCCGCCGCGTTCCATAACTTTTCGTCCGTGCCGTTGAAGGTGAACACCCCTTCGTGTGCCGTGGCGATCCACATTCCGCCATCGCGGTCCTCCGAGATAGAAATGATGGAAGTGTTCCGGTCGATCGGACCGCGGATGATCTGCCGGGGAATGCCGCTGCTGATTCGGAACAATCCCATACCCCACGTTCCCGCCCAGATCGAACTCTCCTTCGATTCATGGAGCGTGAAGACACTCTTCACATTGCCGGGAAGAGGAAAAATTTTAAGACGTTCTCCTGCACGGTCGTTCATGGTGATCAATCCTGCATCCCACGTACCGATCCACATTCTGCCGAAACGGTCCTCCATGCCGGACTGGATCAGATCGGAAGGGAAACCGCTGCTGACGGAAAAGACCGTAACCTTCTTTTTTCGAAGAAGGATGAGACCGTCCCCTTCTTTCCCGAGCCACACATTCCCTTCCCGGTCCTCAAAGACCGTGGTGATCTCGGTGAGACGGAGTCCGCCGTTCTGCTGCAGCAATCGTTCACCGGCAGCGGAGAAGATGCGGATGCCGCCGGTCGTGATCAGCCATTTTTCGCCGCTGCGCATCAGATACGTCTCGCCGGGAATTTCCGAAGTCACTTTTTGGATCAGCGAATCCTTCCCGTGATACCGGCGGAGAAATCCTCTGTTCCTGTCGCCGTACCAGACCGCCCCGGCGGAATCGGCGGCAACGATATAACCGCCGACAGGGAATGTCTCGCGAATGATGAGCGAATCATTCTGCAGCCGGACGATGGAGCCGGTGCCGACAAATCCAAGATACACCGATCCGTCGGGAAGAGGTGCCGTTTGATTCGCATACGTGTACGGAAGTCCGTCTGCCGACGTAAAATGCAGGAAGCGCTCCCCGTTATATGCGAAGATGCCGCTCTCGGTTGCGAACCAGATCATGCCGCTCCGGTCTTCGCTGATGGAGAGGATCCGTTTCGCGGAACAACCTTCTGTACTGTCGAATCTGCGGAATGTGTTCCCGTCAAACATCACCAGACCGCCCGCGTCGGTGCCGATCCACAAGCGGCTGCGGCTGTCCGAAAAGAGGGACATGATGTTGGACGAATAGAGCTCGGGAGTGTTCGAGGATTTGAAGACGGTCATCTGAATGCCGTCGAAACGGGCAAGTCCCTGCCACGTTCCGGCCCAGATATATCCGTCATCGGTCTGTTCGATACAGCGAACAGTGCTTTGCGGTAGTCCGTTCTCCACCTTCCATTGCTGCGCCACGAATTCATCCTTCTGGGCAAGGCAGGTCGAGAAGAGTAAAACAGTTAAAACTGTCTTGTTTATCACACTCTGATAGTACGGATTTCTGACGTAAATCAAAAGCGGGAACACGTTTACCCGCCGTTTTTTTGGCGGGGATCAGACGGAAAAAGACGGATTTGCACAGATCAGTTAATGGAAAGATCAAAAGCGGAAACACAACTAGTCCGCCGCAGGAGGATAGAACACATAGCCACATAGAAGATCAAAAGCAGGAACACGTTTACCCGCCGTTTTTTTTGGCGGGGATCAGATGGAAAAAAAGGATTTGCGCGGATAAGTTAATGGGAAGATCAAAAGCGGAAACACAACTAGTCCGCTGCAGGAGGATAGAACACTCAGAAAATCAAAAGCGGAAACACATCCGCCAAGACGGACAAATAGAAATGGAGAACACAGAGAAGTGCAAAACAGAGGAAGCGCAAGAATGAATGGTGTTCCGAGTGCAGGGCTTAAAAAAGAATTCAATGAAGCGGTTTTTCAAAACAGAGGCTGTTCTCAACGCCGGCATATTGACCGTAATTCGGCATGAGCCGGTAACCGTTTCGGGTGTAGAGTCCAATTGCTTCGGGCTGTTTCTTGCCGGTCTCAAGCACGCAGGATGCATAGGAAAGTTCCGCTGCCCAAGTTTCGAGTTCGACGAGGATCATCCCTGCGATCCCCTGCTTCCGTTCTTCGGGCAGGACGAACATTCGTTTGATCTCAACCACTTTGGGACCAAATTCTTTCATGGCGCCGCAGCCGACCGGGATCCCGCTGCGGTACGCTACGAGAGCATGTTTGATGCCGGCAAGAGAATTGAATTGCGCGTAGAAAGCATGGTCTTTACCGTCGCGCACGGCAAGATCTTCATCGAGCAGTTTCACGAGTCCGATAA
Organism: Synechococcus sp. UW140; assembly: GCA_943364975.1. Lineage (GTDB taxonomy): Bacteria > Bacteroidota > Ignavibacteria > UBA10030 > UBA8401 > UBA8401. The sequence continues at coordinate 14,796 of CALRIY020000076.1, read as the reverse complement.
AATCGTGGTCGTCCGAAGTTGTCCGCTGAATGGTGATCATCGCCGTCATTGCAGCAGACGCGAGACGATCTTCAAATCGGAAATCGCCTCGGAGATCCTATTCCCTGCATTGATATAATTCCAATTGACAAGCGTATCGCCGTTGGCAAACTTCACTTTAATATCATACCCGGCCTCCCCTGCCACAACAACGTTCAGGGACTTCATCTGACTCTGTTCAATATCCCGCAGCACGTAGGTGGTCATGCCGACCGTGATGCTGACGGTGGAGATATGTTTGCTCGAAAGATTCTTGAATTCAATGGTGGCGAGCGGATTCGGTTTGAACATCATGCCGAGGATGACACCGACAGCGAGACAGAATACCGCAAGCGCGATGATCCGTACATATTTCATCATGATCGATCTCCTGATGGTCCGTGTGTGAAAGGCTCCCTGCCGGTCACATTCCGGGGAAAATTTTATACAGCGGATGCCTGAATGCGGGATCCCTTTTTTGGAGGAACAGAAAAATAATCCCGAGCACAATGCCCGCAGCGAATCCCAATGGACCGGTGATGAAGATCCCCAGCAACGGACCTTGATTCGCTTCGGGGACAAATACTATCGGTCCGAAGAATCCGAGTGAAAAACCGATGATCCCGACAAGTAATCCGTATTTGAAGATGAATTCCATCGTGCTGCACCGAACTTGAATAATGGATAGAAACAGCAACAGAATCAACCGCAATATACATTAAGGAAACGGACCCCACAAATGAATAATGGGAGAAGAGGTGAAAAAGCCTTGCAAATGTTTTGAAAGATTTCCGTTTAATCTTCGCATGGTGAAGTAAAACCTTGCGAAAGTTTCGAAAGATGTTGCATAACCTTCGCAAGGTTTCATATATGAGATTATTTGAGCAGAAGCATCTTCCGTATGTGCGGTTGTCCGCCGGACTGCAGAGCGGCAAAATAGATCCCGCTTGCAAGATGCGGCGCATTGAAGGTCCGTTCGTGATACACTCCGGCTTCGAGATCTTCGTTCACCAGTGTTGCCACTTCGCGTCCGATCGCGTCATAGATCTTCAACGTGGTCTTCCCTGACTGTCCGAGTGTGAATCCGATCGTGGTGGAAGGATTGAACGGATTCGGAAAATTTTGTTCCAAATAGAAACGTGCCGGTACATTGCCGGCTGTAAATCGGACGGATGTCGTTCCTTTCAGAGCCGCATCAGCATCCGCTTTCCCAGCTCCCCATTGTTCGGTCCCCCCTGCGGTTGTGAGCGAATCTTTTCTCGCCGTGGTGTTGAGTACCGAACGGATCTTTTGAGCAGTGAGGGACGGCTGATGCTGCAGCATCAGCGCAATGAGTCCTGCCACTTGCGGTGTTGCCATGCTGGTCCCTTGTTCTATCACATATTTTCCTCCGGCTCCGATCAATTCGGCCGCCGATGCATCCTTCAATGATGAGCGGGGGGCAGCGATCGCCTGCCCCGGCGCGCACAGATCCGGTTTCTGACGTCCATCCCGTGTCGGTCCCATACTGCTGAAGAGGGAATAATCATTCAGTCTGCTGACGCCGTTGTATGCATAGGTGTTCCCGTCGCTTGCCGTCCACGACCATTTGGTCACGTACGAACCGACGGTGATGCCGAGTTCGGCGGTGGCGGGGATCCCGACGAGTTTACTCATGGAGTATCCGGCGGAGAATTCGGTGCCGGACATCGATGCGTAGTACATCCACAGATCGAAGACACCGTTTACTTTCACCGTATCGGCTTTCACGGTGATGATCCAGTCCCCTGCCATCGGTGCAGCATTGGCCGCAAGATCGGCAATGGTGATGGTGCTTTCCATCGCCCCTTTTGAATTCGCCGTACCCATTGCGTTGCTGATCTCAACGTAACCCGCTGTACCGGAGGATGACACTTTCTTTCGCGGACCTGCGGTGACGACGGTATTGTCGGGACGCTTCACTGAAATGGTATAGGCATCGGCAGATTGGTTCCACATGGTCATGACCACCACATCATTCTCGGTGCCGTCTTGCGGCGTGTATGACGGTACCGTCAAGGTAATGGTCTTTTGTTGTCCCGCTGTTAGAATATCGTTCGCATGGATCTGATCGGAACCTTCATTCCCGGCGGCGATCACGATCTGTCGTCCTGATTTCCCGCTGAGTTCCTCGTCCACTACCACTTCCTGAGCATCGGTGCCGTCATGTGCGCCGTCGTGACCTCCGAGACTCATGTTGATGACGAACGGTTTGCCTAGTGCTTCCGCTTTTGTGCGGATGTAGGCAATGCCGTTGATGATGTTATTCGATGTGAATCCGCCGTTCCCCCCTTTCACGATGATCAGGTCCGCCTCAGGCGCAACTCCCATGAAGACTCCGCCGGATGCGGATCCATCCCCGGCAGCAATGCCGGCAACGTGCGTTCCGTGACCGTTCGGATCATCCTCCAGCACAACGCCGGCCGGTGTTCCATCCAGTTCATTATTGATCTGTGCGGATGTATATTCGGCGCCGTAATTGAATGTTGCCGGACCGACTCCCGAACGCTCGTCGGTCTGGTCCCACAGAAAAAGGATCCTTGTCTTGGTCGTATCCGAATCCAGACGGAAATCCTGATGCTTCCAGTCGATGCCGCTGTCGATCACACCGACAATGATCCCTTTCCCTTTGAGCGCTGCGCCGGTGGCGAGACCGGAATGCGCTTTGTCCACTTTCATCTCCGTCCGGCTCTTGTCAAGTTTCACGCCGGTCGTTTTTCCTGTTTCGATGAACCTGACCCCTTTCATCGTGCTTAATTCCAATATCTGTTCTGTCGTGACCCGCGCGGTCAGCAGGGACTTATAGACCGCCTGCGGTTCGATCCCGCTCCGCAGCACGTCGGCAATATCGGTATAGCGGATAATCACGTCACACCGCCACATTCCGCCGGCCGCTTTCAGAAGACGGTAGGTACCTTTCTGCGCATCGGCCTGCTGTGTCCGCTCGATCTCTTTCATCAGACGGGGATCGATCTTCGAACGGTCAAACGCGGCAGAGGGATCAGATCCCGCCGCAGCGCCGGCAAACAAAATGATGAGGAGAAAGAGTGTCCTTGCGTTCCAACGATTCATGATGGTGATCCTTTCAATTGAGTGTGCGTGGAAAATAATTGAAATCTTTATGATTAACAATATTGTTCCGCATCACACAGGATCTTTGAGATTTTCAGGAAAGATCTAAAAAAACCGATGCCATGACGGAACGTCACGGCATCAGCGGCATTGCTCTGTAAAGTTTAATGCGGATTCCCTGAAACCTTTGCAGGGTTTCATAAAACAAAAACACCTTCCAGGTCTTCAAGACCTGTGAGGTGTTTAATAATCCTTTCTATGTGCCTATGTGTTTAAAATCGTATTACTTCACCATCAACATCTTCTTCGTCTGCATGAACGACCCTGAGGTCAATTTATAGATATACATGCCGGAGGATAGCTTCGACGCATCAAAATCGACCGAATACCGTCCTGATTCCTGATGATCGTTCACAAGCACCGACACTTCCCGGCCGAGTGCGTCATACACAATCAGAGAAACGTACACACTTGCCAAGTTTCCAAAACTTGGCAAGTGTACAGGAATGGAATACCGGATCGTTGTGACGGGATTGAACGGATTGGGATAATTCTGAAATAGTTGAAACTGTTCCGGTGCAATTCTCTCTTGTAAAACGTTCAGTGTTGATCTTGTATACTTCACCGCAACGACTCCCATCGGCGGCAATGCAATATTCCCGTTGATATCCGCCGTGATCGAATCTTCCAGAATAACGTCCGATGTAAGCGCTTGTCCTCTCCAGCGTAGGATGCTGTTCACCGTATACCCGGACATACCGTTCACCTGCACGAGCGATGAGAGAACTTTATCCCTGTTGACGATGATGACGGTGATCTGCGCCGAGTCGTTCGTCATGAATCCGCCTGCGCGGACACTGTAGGAATTTCCGTCGCTTCCTTTGGGAGATGTCGTCGAAACAGAGATCGAACGGTCCAAAAAGAGCGGGAAGAATTTCTTATAGATCAATGCTGACGGCATCAGCGTGTAATTTCCGGGACCGTTGTAACGGATGGGATGCCATGTGGCGGGAGGAAGTCCGTACGCCCAGTAATTGACCCGTTCGACATTTTTAAGCTGGCTCATCAGCATCAGAAAATCGGCGTTGAGATTCGCCCCCTGCCACTGCATCGCAAGGTCCGGGTCGCCGATAGGGACGAGATTCTGCATCGGGATCCCGTGCGCATAATCCCCCACGATCACTTTCAATCCTTTCGCTTTCGCCGAATCGGCGATCGCTTTCAGTCCGGACTCGACTCTCGCAACGCCGAGCTGAACATTTCCGTTCACCACTGTCTCATCCGGGAAGAAATGCGGCGACAATCCATAGATCTTTCCCTTCAGCATCGGAGAATTCAGCATCGCTTTGTTCCACTCCGATGTCGCCGGACCAGTCGCTGGAATGGTGATCTTCACGGTAGGATCACGCGCCAGCATCGAATCGAGGATCGGTTTGATCGCAGCAAGATAGTTCTGGGCACCGGCGGAATCATTCTTGAATTCCCCGTCCGCCCACGGTTCGTTCCCGAGATTCCAGATCTCGATCCCGTACGGATCGTTCCGTCCATTATTTGCGCGGACCTTCGCCCAGTCGGTCCCTCCTCCCCAGTTGATGCCGTTGTTCGGCGCATTGGCATATTCAACCCAATCCGCTGCAGAAAGTGCGGCGGTGTCGATCGCCGCTGTGGACTGTGTCGCCGTCAAACCGGCTGTCTGCTTGGAATAGATGGTGACCATGATCTGCACATCCTTCGCCTGCGCTCCATGCGACATTGCCATCGTCATGAACTCATCGAAGCCGAACCGCATCGGCTGCGCAGGTCCGTTGCCGACAATATTCTGCGTCGCCCGTTTTTCCGGCGGACCGACCGATTTTTTCCAGTCGAATCCGAACATCACCGCATTGGCGGGATACCGGACAGTCGGCATCGGAAAATCGCCGAACATCGGCTGAATCGCCGGCAGCAGAACACCGTTCGTATCGTGATATCCGAGAGGACCGGCATTGCCACGCATACTCGACCGCGCATCGAATGTGATCCCCAGCAGAAGTGTTGAACGGGGATTGATCGTCACCGACCGATTGACAGAAACGGTCACATCGGGAGTCTGCGCAGGAAGAAGATGTAAAAATGTCTGCATCAGAAACACGATCACTATCATCTGGTAGTTTTTCATCGCAACACCGTCATTTTTTTCGTGATTGACCGCAGACCTGAAGTCAGCCGGTAAAAGTAGATCCCGCTCGAAAGGGATGAAGCGTTGAACCGTACGGAATAATTTCCCGGCGGCTGTTGTTCGTTCACGAGCGTTGATATTTCATTTCCGAGTATGTCATACACTTTCAGCGAAACACCATCCCGTGTATTTGAACCCGGATGATGTTCCGGCAGCGAATATTCGATCGTCGTCGCAGGATTGAACGGATTGGGAAAGTTCTGTTCCAAACGATACTCTGCAGGAGGACTTGATGAGCGTTGTACTCCTGTAACCGATGAGATCGGACCGATATAGCTTTTTGCGGCTACGATATGGTCATAATTGACGCTGTTGATCTCTCCGGCGGCATCGTGATCTGAAAAATGGAGCAGCCAAAGAAAGTTGATGTTGAGCTGCGCATTTTTCCTCCACTCAAATCCTTCGAACGGAGGACCGGTTCCCGGGAAAAAATCATCATCGGTCCAATTTCCTGTCGTTCCGCGGGCAACGTGAGAAACGGGGATCCCGTTAATCCACAACGAGATCTCGCCGGTCGAGTCCCCCGGCGTATTCAGCTTCACCCTCATCTCAATGCAATTCCACGAGGACATCTCTATTCCCACCGAAGGGGAATTAATGAAACTGTTGCCGTAATACAGCGAATCGGCAAAGAATGAACTATGCCGCTGATGCTGCCAATAATTATAAAAATCAAATGTGGAGAACGGCACACCGTTCACCCGGGCTCCGGTGACTTCAGCGCCCGAATAAAAGAATTGATCGGTGGAATCATTCGGAAGTTGTCCGGCAGGAACATTCGGGATGGAGGAAGGCGGGTATGATCCTCCGATGCGTGGTCCTGAATGATGGAATGTTCGGCTGGTATTATATCGAACATACCATCGCATAAAAAGTGAATCATTGATCCCCGGTGAAAGAAGTTTATACAGCATGGCGGTCCGGTGCGTTCCGGGTTGACCTAATTGACCGGCCGTGGTGAATAACCGGATCGATTGTTTGCCCGGACTCCCGGGCGGAAAAGCTGTTGAATCCAATGCGATGGAGTTGGAAGACGAATTGGTCGTCCACCGTCCGAACAATTCATTCAGATCATTCTCTTCACCCATTTCCGTGAAGATCACGTTGGAGTCCAAATGGATGTTCTTGTCGCCCGAATAGCGCGATGCTATTCCCTGGGCACAGATCGGAATCACAAGGGTGATCATCACCGTCAGGACCCGGACAAGATGATTCCGCAAAACCACCCTCATATATTTTCCCCTTCTGATACTCATTTCATTAAGATCATTTTTTTACTTCGTTTTTTCATCCCGCTTTGGAGTTCCACAATATACAGACCAGATGAGAGAGACGTTCCGTCAAAACGATATGTGTAACTCCCCTGCGCTTGAATCTGATCGACTAAACGACCGACAATTCTTCCCACAGCATCATACACTGTCAGTGTGACCGGTCCGGACTGAGAGACATCGTATCGAATGGTTGTTGCCGGATTGAATGGATTGGGATAGTTCTGCAGAAGCGCGAAAGTCTCAGGTGCTGTCGCTGCCGGCCGGACCGACGTCGTCTGCTGCGGCAATATCTGAACGACGGAATACGGCATGATCGCTGCCGGTGACGCAGATGATCCTGTAGAATACTGTAGATCCGCCGAACCGGATATTTTCTTCAATGGATCGCTCCACGACTGCCGCACAGCCGAAGAGAGCCCGAACACTCCTTGAAGATCGCACAGGATGGTATCGGAGGAGAGATTGATGATCAGTCCGCGTTCTTCGGTTCCCTTGACGAATTTCCATCCGATCAATTTCGGAAAGAGGGTCGTACCGGACTGCTGCTGCGGCAGGGATCCGAACGACAACCGGACAGCGGTGCTCATCCCTTTGGATACCTCGCCGATCAGTTTCATGATCACCCCGTTCGCCGAGATATGGTGATCGAACGGACTGATGGCGGCAAACTCCATTTGATTGGTCAAATTGTGATTGATGATCATCGTGATCTTCGGATTCTCCAGGAAGAGATGGATCATCGAAGCGACATACAATCCGTGCGTCCATGTCTCCGCATGCTGACGAGGCATACCGGCAAGATTCTCCCCAAGATTGAACTCGGTCACCCAGATCTCGATCGAATCCGGCACGGAAGGAAATTTGGAAAGGGTATATCGCTGACCCAATTGACCGAACGGTATGGAGAGAGCACGCGGAGCATTCAGCGTTGAGTCCGTATTTCCCGCACCGAGATAGACATGGAATGCGAGTGCATCCATTTTTGGAGAACGGGCAAAGATACTGTCATGCCATCCCGGAGTTGCGGGAGGTGCTCCTCCGACGGCACAGATCTTTGCCTGAGGAAAATATTTTTTCAGCGTGTCGCACCAGATCTTTACCCCGGCGGCATAGACCTCCGGCGCAATATACTGGTTCGAAATTTTCAGATTGTGCTCATTCCCGATCTCAATATACCGAATTGCGAATCCGAGACTTTCTGCATGCTGAAGTCCCTTCAGTTCATACGCGAGAGTCGAATATTGAAAATTAATGTTGAAGAGTCCCTCGGCTTTCGACGCATCTGTTCCCAGCTTGAATTCTTCTGCGCGGATCGTCCCTTTTGGATTGATATTGGCCAATTCCGGCGGAGTGGTCGGCGCATTTTGGAACCAGCCGCTCTTCCAGTCCCAGTGATTCGCCGTCGTACCGCCGGGATACCGAAGGATCGCAGGACGAAGTGAAGCAGTGCTTTCCCGAAATGCCGGGATCGTCCAATTGGCAACGGAATGATGCGCATTCGTATTGAAACCGATCAGCGGCATCGAACGGACAAGCGTATCCTGCAGGACTATGATCGGTGTTTGAGCGGCAAGAAAAAGCGGAAGAACGAAGAGAGTAAAAATTTTCATTGCGCCCCGTATGATGAATAATCGTTTAGATACGAGATTCAAACGGAGTGCCAAAGATAAACGGACAATTTGATAGGATTTTTGCGGAGAAGAAACTGAACCATGCACATTATGCATGATGATTCATAATTTTGCACACTTCTTGTTCAGTTTTATTTCATCTATTTTAACAATGCCATCCGCCGTGTAATGGATGATGCGCCGACCCTGAGCGTATAAAAATACATACCGCCGGAGAGGGATGAAGCGTTGAACGGTACGGAATAGTTTCCCGAACGCTGCTGTTCGTTCACAAGCGTGGAGATTTCTCTGCCGAGAGCATCATAGATTTTCAAAGTAGTGAATCCTGAAACCTGAAGCGTGAATCCAATCGTTGTTGTCGGATTAAATGGATTCGGATAATTCTGCATCAGCTGAAGTTCATTCGGCAATGAAGCGTTCCCGTGCGTGCCGACCGGCGTTGCGGTGAGTGTGTACTCGATCTCCAGTTTCGGCTGAGTCCCTTTTTGATACCGCTGATGCTGCGATACGTAGACGTGGATCCCCACGGTATCTGTCTCCAGTTTGAATCCGAAATTCTTTTCCGGCTTCAGCCACTGCTGCACGATCCCTTTGTCCAGCGCAACCGTATACACCGCCTGTCCGTTGGCAGGAATTTTCTTCTGCGCATCGGGAATGATGAACGATGTTCCGGCGATAAAATCGGTTCCGGCAGCACTTGCTCCTTTTCCTCCCCACGGCACTCCCGTCTTTCTTGTCTGCCAGCCGATCTTCGGGGACGAGACGCCGCCGGAAGGATCATACACATCACCGTCCCACTCCGCCGCAAGGTACCGGCCGATCACACGGACCGGTTTTTCCCATTGGACAAATGTGAGCGTCAGTTTTGCGGAGACCACTTCGGCGTTCTGGGGGATGTATTTATCCAGACTGTCGAACCGCATCAATGGAACAATATCGTATCCATGCGATGTGTTCTGCAGATAGCCGACACACCAGTCGGAGTTCCCGTCCGCAAAGGTCGTTCCGTTCTGATTATTCGGAGCATAGCCGAGACTGGAGATATCGACCGATGTTCCGCCCCAATATCCGTTCACGCCGTGCTGAAATGTTTTTGTGACGGTTTGTGCAGTAAGGATGGAGAAACATAATAGAATACATGATGTTACTTTCATGGATGAATCCCTTTTTTCGATCAAAAACACCTTCCAGGTTTTTAAAACCTGGAAGGTGTTTGAATCACAGCGCAGTAAGATTTACTTCATCAATAGCATTTTTTTAATTTCCGATCTTCCTCCTCCGGTCAGTCTCGCAAAATAGACACCGCTCGCCAACCTGCTCCCGTCGAACTGAACGGAATACGAACCCGCCTCCTTCAGACCATTCACCAGCACACCGGCTTCCCGCCCGACGGCATCGTAGATCTTCAAAGTGGTGAATCCTGAAACCGGCAGCGTGAATCCAATGGTGGTTGTCGGATTGAATGGATTGGGATAATTCTGATCCAGTGAGAAACCATCCGGAACTGCTCTGTCGTTCGCTTTCACTCCCGTTAATCCTTTTTGCCAGTCACTTGTCACGCGGATCCCGTCCAGTATCACCGTCGCACCGTTGAGTGCAACGCCCGCCGTCAATGCACCCGGACTGAGGACCACCGAGCCGGGGGAGAGATTATCGTTCGGCATCAACAGCGGACCGACCTCCGCTCTGCCCGGTTCCATGGCAGGGACCCCGCTTCCCAACACATACATGCTCACTTCATCATTGTTCGATCCGGCTACAAAGGTATATTTTACGATGATGAGATATGTTTTATCCGCGGCGTATTTCGTCGTGTCATACACTTTTGTGCCGCCGAATGTCGGACGAAGCCCGAACGAAACGACACCGCCGGCTGCTTTCGCATAGACCATCGCCCGGAAATTCACGGCGCCGAAATCGGAAAGCGAAGCGATGAAACCTTCCTGCGCATCCGTTCCGGTCAATCGGGTCATGAATGAGAAATACAGAGATCCGGTCAGCGGCCCGGAGAATGTATGATACGGATGCTGACTCGCTCCTCCTCCGACGGCGGTCAACGCTTTGCCGATCCCCGAACCGGCATAACCGGTGAACGAAAGTCCGGAAGCGCCGACGAACATCGGCGGTCCCGGATATGCGATGTTCCATCCGTTCACCCCGCGCAGCGTATCGCCGGACGCGTAATTGAAATCCTCCGTGAGACTCGTCTGACCTCCGGAAGTCACGATGTTGTTCCATGTTCTGCCGACCTTGATCCCGTCGATCGACAACGATGAGCCCTGCAGTCCGGTCTGCACAAACGCATTGGCGAGCCAGATCTCCCCGATATCCGCAGCATCGTTTCCGGATACGATGAACGTATCGGGTACGGACGGCTCGGAAAGCGGTACACCGGAGGAAAAGACGAATATCTTAGCACTGTCATTGCTCGTGCCGCCGGAAACAAATGAATACTTCAGGATCACAAGGTAGGTCTTCTTCGTGCTGAATGTCCTTTTCACATAATTCATGATCTGCGATTTTGTCACGCCGATCCTGTACGTGGAATCGTTCACCCGCTGGATATTGGAGTGAAGATTCACATTCGTGTTCCCTCCGTACTGGTCCATTGCCACATTGTATCCGTCCGTTGCCGCTTTGGCCATGGAATCCACATTCATCAAATAGGAAAGATACACCGTCCCGGTATCCATCTTCACCAGGTTCTGTACGTAGATGCTTCCGTTCGGTTTATTATTGAACCAAGCCGCGTTCCCGACACCCGATCCGCCGTAACCGTCAAACAAAAGACCGGGCGCTTTTACTTTCACATCGTTCATCGACGCACTGTTGCGGAACCAGCTGCCGGAACCTTTCAGCGTATCACTGACAGGATAATTGAAGTTCTCCGTCAATAATGTCTGCGCAGCTGTGTGCAATGTCAGGACCAAAACAGTGATGAAGATCTTTCGTACAGCGTTCATGGATCAAACCTTTCAAATTGTTCCCCCCGGAATGAATGAATGATAAAGTGTTTTAGATTTTTGCCGCAAAAGTACAAAGAAATAAATTTTGCCAAATGAATGTCCTCGCGGCAAGCCCGCCTCGGGCGGGCAAGCCGCGAGGTATCTTGTCATGCCAGCGTACGCTGGCATCCAGATCCTGGATTCCGGCTTTCGCCGGAATGACGCCGCCACGAAGTGGTCCTTCGGACAAGCGGCGGGGAATTAGACCCTCAAGAGATTAATCATCCCCGCCGTAAGCAGTGGGGTATTTCTTTCGTCACCCTGAACTTGTCCCGCTTTTAGGATTCCGCAATGAGCGGGATTCGAAAGGCGGAATTTCAGGGTCATTATTATAGATGCCGAAACAAGTCCCGAAGGGATCACTTTGTGATTCGGCATGACGAACATTTTAACGACGCGAACCCAACTTTTGCGGGCAAGCGTTGGATATTTACCCATTAGAGAATAAAAATTGTTCACGAAAAATTCTCTTTCACAACGATTCGTGGAATCTGCGGCACATCGGATCAGCGCACCAGCAGCATCTTCCGCGTCTTCATGAATTCCCCGGAACGGAGACGGTAGAAGTACATTCCGCTGGAGAGTTTCGTTGCATCGAAGCGGACCTGATACCGACCGGCACTCTTCACCTCGTCCACCACCGTTGCCGCTTCTTTCCCGAGCATGTCATAGATCTTCAGCGAGACATGTCCGCTCTTCGGCAGTTCGTAACTGATCTCCGTGGAAGGATTGAACGGATTGGGGAAGTTCTGTTCAAGCGAGAATTCCTTCGGCACATTCTCTTCTCCATGGACGCTCATCACATTCGATTTCCAATACTGAAGGAGCGTCCGGAGCGCTTCCGGTTTGTTCTGCGGTTTAAGGGAACCCATCTGATCCTTCGCGTTCACTCCGTGGCACGACGCGCATGTGCGGATCTCTCCCGGTTGGAAGGTGATCCAGTAACGTTCACGTACAACCCCTTTCCCGACGGGATCGGACAGCTGCCATGTCAACGCTCGGTGAGCCGGAACGAGCGATGCCATCGAGCCGTCGAGACCGAGCTTCACACTTCCTGCCGGAGCCGAGACCAGCGGCGGATTATTCTCTATTCCGTCGTGCATCGGTGTGGCAAGCACGCGCCGCCCCGGACGGGGAGTCGTGTGTCCACCTGCTCCCCCCTGGCCGCGCCGCAGGTCCGCCTGAAAGATCTGCATGTAATTCACGTCGTACACTTTTCCTCCGAGCGGAGCGGTCTTCATCCCTCCCGGAACCTGAAGATTGAACGGCTGAAGAATATCGGTCCTGTCCCTCGTGGTGACATTCCTGCTGACGATCAGCGCGAGATTCTTCTGTTTCATCCATGCGCGGAACTGCTGCTCGTTCACATTCTCTTCGGCGAAGACCTGCTGTTCCGGTGTTGCCAGGGGTGTTTCGCTCTTCAGCGGCGGCACGGGACGCGGACGGACCTCTACTGCATCAAGTTCCCACAACGTATCGGTACGGGAAACCAGGAAATTGCTCCCGGTGTAATACTGCAGCGTGCGGACGATCCCGGAAGTGAGCAGACGGTCGCTGATCTTATAGGTCTTCCCGCCGATGACCGTATCCTTCACCGTCTTCAGCCGGAAATTGTAGCGCGGTTTCGGGAACTGGTCCGTCCCATCGTTCTTGTTCGCATAATTGCTCTGTGTGTGACTCACGATCAGCAGTCCGTCGCTCAGCGGCAGCGGATTCTTATAATGACCGCTGTGGTTCGGATTCGGCATCTGTCCATCCTCCGCGGAAAATGCGGTGGAAGGATGGGTGATCTCAAGGATCTCCATCTCTTCCGGATTCATCCCTTTCGCGCCGGTGAATTTCACGATCTGTCCGGCCGTCTCACGGGAGAACTCGCGGGCATTCGTCGCATAATATATTCCGGGATTGTTCGGATCCTCCGTGATGTGAAATGTCCCGGCGTCGGACTGAAGATACTTTCTGTTCTTGATGATGCTCTCTTTCGGGATGAGATAGTTCAGATTGTTATCCTTCAGGAACGATTTATTGGAATACGAACCGCCGAATTCATGACGCCCCACATGGTTTACCGTCTCCTCTTCCGTTCCGTCCTGATTGATCTCCCACGGGAAGAAATGATTGAACGTATGCAGCGCCATGGTCGAATCGTAATCGGGATTGAGTACGCTCCGCGGCTCCGGGAAAATATCGGTCCGGTCATTCATCGGCACACCGGTCGAATCTTCGCTGGAGTAATTGAATGTACCGTACGACTGTCCCGCTCTGTCCAGATCCGCCTGCTGGTCGCGCTGAAGATGGTCCCACCGTGTAAAGATGATCCTGCCGTAGGAATCGACCGTCGGATAGAACGAACCGCTCGGGGAATGCTGGATCAGTTTTAGATCTCCCGTGTTCGGATCCAAACTCCACAATCCCGTCACCACCGTGGCGTTCTCATATTCGTCCAATTGCGGATAGAGATGTTTCTTCCTGTTGTGCGGAAGGTCGGAGGTGAAGATGATCCGGCCGTCGCTTCCGTAGACGGGCGAAATGTTATTGTACTGAGCAGGCTGATGCGGAATCTTTGTGATCTGCGCCGTCTCTCCTTTTCCAAGACCGGTCACTTCATACAGCTGCCAATAGTGGACGGGGGTTTCCCAGATCTTTGACGGCGCACCGATCACCATACTGAAGAGCGCTTTATTGCCGTTCCAATGAACGGAAGGCTGACGGACGGCGATGGATTTGTTCCCCTGCAGCACGGCGGTATCCCCATATCCCGCTTCGCGCGTCAGGTTGCGCAGTGTCCCGTCCCCGTACCGGATCATCACATCTCCTCCGCGCGGTGCGCTGTTCATCGTGGGGAGATGATTATTGAAGGTCTGCGTGACCGATTCAAATCCAAACGCCGGCGTTTGTGTTACAAAGATCACCGGATTGGAAGTCTTGACCGGGTCCTGAGCCTGTACCGCAAGGATGGTGATGGAGGAAAGGATCAACAGTCTAAAAAGGTTCATAGAGCGCCTAACATAATATGATGGGGAGGTGGATTGTCGGATGCTGCGGTAAGAAAATAGAATGTATGCAGGGGCGCTTCAACTGAACATGTGTATAGTTACGGTGTTCTGTGACGGGCTGCACATGAAAGGGCAAAAGCGGGAACACGCCTGCCCCGCCGAAAGGCGGGGGATCAGACGGAAGAAAAGGATTTGCACGGATACGATAATAGAAAGATCAAAAACAAAAACACATAGACACATAGAAGATCAAAAGCGGAAATGCAAGACGGGATGATATCGCCATCCATGCTGAACAGCGAGATCATTTTGGCGGGGTATTGTTAAACCTTGCGAAGGTTTCTTGCGGCAAATGATGAAACCTTCGCAAGGTTTCTTTAAAACAAAAGGGACGGTCAAGTGACCGTCCCAACATTGATTCTCAGCGTTCTCTGCGAACTCTGCGGTGAATTATTTTGAGAGAAGCATTTTCCTTACTTCGTTGCGTGATGCCGACCGCAATGCATAGAAATACGTTCCGCTCGAAAGATTCTTTCCGTCGAAGCTCAGCGTATAGACCTGATT
>CALRIY020000075.1:0-17943 GCA_943364975.1 Synechococcus sp. UW140 | reverse complement strand
CTGAATGTTGTGAACACCACGGCAACACTTGTGTACCAAAAGCAAAACAGCGTCGCAAAAATAACCGTGCGAACTGTCTGTCCCGGCCAAAATTTCAATTTGGCAGTGTCAGCAATTAATGTCACTGCCGGAGTCGCTGCACCCTCTGTGATGCTGTTGAACGGCAATCCGGCAATCGATCTTATCCGGGATATTCCAAAGACCGGGAAAAAAGATGCGACGTGTCTTCTTCAATATACAGCATCATCAACGTTTGCTCAGGGAAATAGCACTGAAGATAATGACGATGTTCATATCATTACATATACGATACAATCACAATAGGAGTAAGTCATGAGAATCAGAACGTTACTATCCGCTGCCCGGATCTTTATCGTTGCCGCCATTGCAGCAATAAGTCTGCAGGCGCAGATATCAATCGTCAGCGACCTGAGCCAGGATAAAGAAGTTCGGCCGGGCGGAGTATATTCTGGTACAATTATTATCCGCAACGATTCCAATGAACCGCAGGAAGCAAAAGTCTATCAGACTGATTATACATTTCAATTTGATGGTACAAATCAATACGGCAAACCGGGAACGCATCCGCGGTCGAATGCGAAATGGATCGATGTCAGTCCGTCGTTTGTCTCTATTCCGCCCAAAGGGATCACAACATTGAATTATACGATCACCGTGCCGAATGAGACGGAATTGGTGCACTACGTCGGCACGTATTGGAGCATGCTCATGGTGGAAGGTATTACAAAGGGTTCTGCCGAATCATCACAGCCCGCAGCGGAAGGAAAAACGCAGGTCGGCATTGTGCAAAACATTCGGTATGGAGTGCAGATCGCCAGCACATTTGAAAAAACAGGCGAAAAGAAAATTCGTTTTATTGCCACCACGCTCAGCCCGAAAAATGAGGGGAAACGGTCGCTGGATGTCGATATCGAGAATACGGGACAGATCGGTATACGGCCGAAGGTGTATGTAGAGCTGTTTAACAGCAAAGGGGTTTCGCTTGGACAATTTCCGAGCCCGAAGTACCGGATCTATCCGGGAACATCGGTCCGTCAGAATATTGATGTCAGTAAGGTCGCTAAAGGTACATATAAAGCCTTAGTTGCCGTGGATGCCGGCGGGGACAATGTATTCGGAGCTCAGTACACACTGAATTTTAAATGATCAGAGTAGAAAAAAAAAGTCGGATAAATATATCGGCTTCCTCTATTTGATATGGTGGCTGACAGTCGGAGTCTGTATTCAAGCGTCCGAAGGTCAGTCAAAATATTTTACGGTAACAACCACTGCGTCAACGTCCGCGCTGGCAGAACCGGGTACTATTCATACTGCCGCTGTCAGCGTCCGGAATAACACATCAAAAATTCAGACCTATGATGGAACCATGAAACTTCCATCCGGCTGGAAGCAGGTCACGCGGGAGTCATCCTTTACTATTGAACCGGGCGAATTCGAGATCCGGTTGTTAATGTTTTCCGTTCCGACAAGTGCAGCTCCGGACTCGTATACGGTCACGTACACAGTCCGCGACCGCGAAAAGGTGATCCATGCAGCTGCTGCAATTATCCCCATGATTGTTCCCCATTTCAATCTTCTCGAACTGAACATTGTTAACACTCCTCAATATGTAATCGCAGGAAAGATGATCATTACCGAGGTGCTGCTGACGAATCAAGGGAATGCTTCCAAAGCGATCCGGTTGAAATTCCGCAGTTCCCATGCGTATCCTATCCAGACCGATTCTATGGTCATTCATCTCCGTCCGAACGAACGGCGGGATGTACGCATTTCCGTAATGACCGATGGCACATCAGAACCTACCGATCATACATTGGAAGTCAGTGCACTGTTGATGGACGACGAATCGGTGATGAAAAAGGTCTCCAGCGTGGTGAAGATCATTCCAGGCGTTGTCAAGGTGAAAGAAGAGTTCCGTGAATTTCCGGTCATCGCGCGGCTGACAGGTGTCGGGCAGAACGAACAGTATGGAGTTCAGGGAGAACTTTCCGGATCGGGGAGCTTGAATGCGGCAAAATCTGATAACGTTGAATTTCTTTTTCGTACTCCGGAAACGCAATCTGTTTCGTTGTATGGGCTGCGGGACGAATACAGAATGTCGTATCGTTCCGACAACCTGCGATTGTACGCCGGCGATCAGAATTTTTCGCTCTCGCCTTTGACGGAGATAGGACGCACCGCGGCGGGAATAGGCGGGAGTTCGTCGTACGGGAATTGGCACGGCGGGGGATTCTATAATGAAACGCGCTGGATGTCTCCGCGGCAAAAGGAAATGGGCGGCTTTGTAAAATATCAGATCAGAAAAGATGCTTCCCTGGGGATCAACTATCTGCATAAACAAGACCTGATGACAAGCGATGTTGCCACAGTTCGCACGCTCTTCAAACCGTTGAATCAAGGAACGCTCGATCTTGAATTCGGTATTGGGGAACAAGAGGGAAAGTCCGATAATGCGTTTGCCGCGAGATACGAAGGGGTGCAGCAATGGTTGTCGTACGATCTCCGGTATATTCAGGCGGGTCCGCAATACGGAGGATATTATCGGGATATGAATTTCTTTTCGGCAAGCGTCAATGCAAAAGTAAACCGCCGTCTGCGGTTCATTTCGTACATGAGAATAGAGAATAGAAATACCGAACGCGATACGCATCAATTGTCGGCACCGCGCGAGCAGCATTATCAGATCGGCGCGGCATATTCCGAAAACTTCTCGCTGTTATACCGGCATATTACACGGGAAGATCTGTTTGAAAGTGCTGCGTATCGAATGCGGGAGGATGCCGTACAAACACGGGTCGGTGTATCAAACACAAAGTACTCGCTTTTTGCAAATGCAGATATCGGGATACAGCACGATCACATCAGCGGACGAACATCACCATTTCAACGATATGCATTGAATTCCACGTATCGGCCTGTTGATAATTATCAGTATGGCGGTTCGATTGAATATGAGGCAATTTATGACACGGTCAGCAGAAAAAATCAGGAACGGATCATGGCGAATGTCAATGCCTTGATCCAATTAGGAGAATACACAAAGCTAACAGTGAATCTTTTCAGCAGCCGCCTGTTGGCAACACCGGCGCAATCCTATCATATGATGGAAGCGGCCATCGATCTTTTGCTTCCAAAAAATCATACCGTCTCGCTGCGCGGCCGTGTTATTGTCAACACACCATCCGCAACGCCACCGCTCGTCGCTTATTCGCTGAATTATGCAATTCCCCTCTCTATACCGTATCAACGGATCACTGAAATTGGACAGCTGCGCGGATATTTACTGGATCAGCAAGGGAAGGGGATTGAAAATATTCTCTTGATGATCGGCGGTCAGGCCGCAGTTACCGACAACAAAGGTTCATTTTTTTTCCCATCGCTTACTCCCGGCGCCAACTATCTTAGTATAGATAGAGTTTCGTTAGGATTTCAAAATATAACATCGCTTCCCATGCCGATGGAACTGCATATTCGGGGAGGTGAAGAGACAAAGATCACGTTGCAGGTAAATAAAAGTTCGGTGTTCTCCGGAACGATTACCCTGTTTGCCGAAAAAAATCAGAATATTCTGGATACAACTTTTGCCCTGATTGAAATCGGCGCGAGACCGGGAGTATTTGTCTCACTTTCGATGAAGGACGAAATACACCGGAGAGTTACAGACAGCCGGGGAACATTTCTTATGGAAGACATGCGTCCGGGAGTGTGGTTGCTGAGAGTCACCGGCGGAAATATTCCGAATTATCATACCATAGTACCAGACTCAATGCTGGTGGATTTACGCCCCGGCGGAAAACTCCACGTGAATATTCAGATCCACCCGGAAAAACGAACGATCCAAATTCTGCAGCAAGGGACCACGAAACAATAATATATCCCCTTTGTTGCAAATTCAACTTTGCAGAATTCACTTAGCCGAGGATCTTCCGGGTAATAGACCTCTACTTTCAGGTCATTCAGCGTAACGTGGAACGGTTTGAAGATATCAACCCGAGCAAGAATGTCACCATTTTTATTTGTAACCACAGGTATCAGATAGTTTGAGTTTGCAAGATTCTGTATACAGGTTTCATCAGTGCCAGACCAGAAGGTTTTCATCTGAGCGTGAGAGTGCAGATGGCGAGGGTGTTTTGTTACAAAACGGTAACACGTGATGTGTTAAGCAGTGGAAGCCCTGTGGTTCAAGGGTTTTTTTACAGTCTTGGGGTCTTAGAAGGCTACTGCTCCCTGCCTGCCGGCAGGCAGGTATCCAGTTGAGCTACGGGGCCAAAGCGTATTTAAGAACTAACAGCACTGAGCGAAATCCCGATAAAACAACTCCCATTAATCGGGATTGAGCTACGGGGCCAAAGCGTATTTAAGAACTAACAGCACTGAGCGAAATCCCGATCCAAAACCGAATTTTTTCGGCATTGAGCCACAGGATCCATGATCGCATCGATATACAAAAATCGAAAAATGATTCATAATATAAACTCAGGACGGAAATGAAAACAGTTACTGGTGTGAATTGATAAAATTTGCATTATGCCGTACAATCATTTGACTTCCAAGTCAAAAAGATTTACTTTCAAGTGGATTATTCTTCTTCAAAGCGTTCGAATATATGCCCATAGGACGTAAATCCGATGGCTTTTTCAAGCATATGTTAATTCATAAAGAACGAAAAGCGCAGATGATCGAAGCGCTTCCCATTGATTGAATGATGATGTTGAATGATCGAATCTGAGAAGAATCTGCATCAGCGTTCTTTTCGGCAGTGATAGGATTCACGCAATATCAATTCAACACTGAATCGACAGACAAATGACGACTAAAAAAGAAGATCAAGACCTGAAACGTATTCTGGTCGTTGAAGATAATAAAGACATCGCGCTGTTGGTGGAAAAACGGCTTTCACGGCAGTTTTCCGTCGATATCGCTGTGAACGGTGAAGATGCCTCGGTAAGTATCAATGACAATTCTTACGATCTTGTCGTGCTTGACCTCTCTCTCCCCAAAAAATCCGGTTTTGATGTTCTGAAAGATATGCGCAAGAAATCGGCGTATCCTCCCGTGTTGATCCTCTCCGGACTGAACGCTGTGGAAGATAAAGTGAAAGGGCTGAAACTCGGTGCGGATGATTATCTTGCAAAACCGTTCGACATCAAAGAACTTGTTGCTCGGATCGATGCGCTCATGCGCAGAGTCCCCTCCGCTCAGGAGATCGTGAAACTTGCTGCCGGTGATCTTGAAATGGATCTTGTCTCACGCAAAGTGGTCCGCGCAGGAAGCGATATCACATTGAGTCCCCGCGAATTTGCCCTGCTCGAATATCTTCTCCGTAAAAAGGACAAGGTCGTCACCCGCAAAGAGATCGCCGAAGAGGTGTGGGGACATAAGTTTGATGCCGGCACAAATTTCGTCGATGTGTACATCAACTATCTCCGCAAATCGGTCGATAAGGATTTCCCCAAAAAGCTGATCCACACTGTCTATGGTCAGGGCTTCATCCTTAAAACGGAAGAGTGATCCCTCCGCGTGATCAGAACTGACACGGCTTCAGCATTCCACAGCATCATCATTCGATGGTATCAGCGTCATGGTCGTTCTTTCGCATGGCGCCGTACCCGTCAGCCGTACCGCATCCTCCTTTCAGAGATCATGTCCCAGCAGACCCAGGTGAACCGCGTCGCGGAGTATTACCGTCGCTGGCTCCAACGGTTCCCGACATTCTCGGCACTCGCTCGCGCCTCCTCTTCGGACGTCCTTCGGGAATGGTCCGGTCTTGGCTATAACAGCCGCGCACTTCGATTCCACTCGCTGGCAAAGATCATCTCGGAGAATTACCATTCGCGGCTGCCGGACGATCCGGATCTGCTGCAGACTCTTCCCGGGATCGGTCGCTACACTGCACACGCCGTCGCCTGTTTCGCCTTCGGGAAAAATGTCCCGGTCGTGGATGTGAATATCAGAAGGATACTGACGCGGTGGACAGTAAAGGTCCGGCGGGCATCGGAGCAGATGGATGAGAAGTGCGCTTGGCAAACCGCGGAAATATTTCTTCCCCGTAAGGATGTCTTTACATGGAATCAGGCATTGATGGACCTCGGCGGATTGATCTGCACCGCACGCAATCCGCGATGTGAGGAATGTCCTGCAGCGCAGCACTGCGCATCCGCGTTCTCAAAAGTATTCCTGATTAAAGAAGAGAAGAAGAAAAAAATGGAACCGGAGTGGCACGGAATTCCCCGCCGTCTCTACCGCGGAAGGATCCTGAAGATGCTGCATCACCACTCCTTTTCCGCCGAGGAGATCGCCGCCGGATTGTGGCAGCAGCGCACAAGGAGCGATGTGCAATGGACGGAGGAACTGGCGGAGAAGATGCGTCTGGACGGACTCCTGACGATCAGACGAGGAAAATATTCCATCGCAGAATGAAACAATACCGTCACATCGAAGATCTGCAGCGTACATTCCACGAACGGAAAGAGCGCATCCGTCGGAGGCTGAAGGACTATGCCGTTGTGCCCGAAGAACAGTACTTCTATGAACTGGTCTATTGTTTAATGACGCCGCAGTCCAGCGCCGTGAATGCAGGGAAAGCGCAGAAAGAATTTGAACGGCTTGGATTGAAGGACCATCCGGTCGATCCGGAACCGGTCCTGTTCACCAAGGCACATTACATACGTTTCCACCGCTCGAAAGCAGTGTGGATCAGGGAGATGAAGGAGCGGTATGAAGAGATCCACGCTGTCACTGTCGGCGGTCTGTCGGCTGCGGAGAAGCGTGAATGGTTCGTAAAGCATGTGAAAGGATTAAGCTATAAAGAGGCGACCCATTTTTTGCGCAATATCGGGAAGAATGACGGATTGACGATCCTGGACAGACACATCCTCAGGAATCTGAAACGGTACGGCGTGATACGGAACATCCCCGCGGCATTGCCGAAGAAACAATATTACTCCATCGAGAAAAAATTCATTACCTTTGCTCACCGGATCGGCATCAGCGTCGACGAACTCGACCTCCTTTTTTGGAGCAATGAGACCGGCGAAATTTTGAAATAGAGTCCAAATCGTTGTACATTACAGAAAAAACCTATGGCACAGCAAAATTCATTCGACATCGTCTCTGAAGTGAACATGCAGGAAGTGGACAACGCGCTCAACCAGGCGCGGAAGGAGGTCGCCACCCGGTACGACTTCAAGGACTCCAAGACCACCATCGACTTCGCCGAAAAGGAAAAGGAAGTGACCGTCCATACGGAGGATGATTTCCGGCTGAAAGCGGTCATTGACATCCTGCAGAGCAAATTCATTAAACGGGGGATCGCGATCAAGACGCTGAAATACGGGAACGTTGAGACCGCCACCGGCGGAACGGTCCGTCAAAAGATCACGCTCCAGGTCGGCATCGATAAAGAGAACGCCAAGAAACTCGTTCAGATCATTAAGGATTCGAAGATCCGTGTGCAGCCATCCATTATGGAAGATCAGGTCCGTGTGAGCGGAAAAGATAAGGATGATCTGCAGACCATCATCGCAACATTGCGCGGAACAGAATTTCCGCTGCCGCTCCAATTCACCAACTTCCGCTGATGAACATCCGATCCCTCTATTATAGTGCACTCTGCCTTCTGATCTTCGGGACGGCTTCCATGCTCTCTGCGCAGACAGACTCGCTCCGTCTTTCCTCATCGGCAAAGAGCGGTTACGTCGGCGTGACAGTGCTGGATGATGTCCGCTATATCTCGGCTGCTGAAGTCTCATCCCTGATGGGATTGGAGGTCTACGAGAACAAAGCGCTGAAGAAACTCGAAGTGAAATCCTCCACGCATGTCCTCAAATTCTCCGCGGATAATTTTTTTGTGGTCATCACACAGACCGCAACGAAACGCCAGCGGGTATTCCAGCTGACCCGGCCGGTCCGGACGGAGAACGGTGCTTACCTGATCCGAAGTGATGAATTGGTGACTCTCTTCCGCGCATCGGTGGAATCGACCCTGGCGGTGACGGATGAACCGGCCGCGCCTGCGGACACCATTCCGCGCATCCCGACCGTGACTGAATTCAATGTTGAGGAAAAAAAGAACGGCACGATGCTGCGTATCCATCTGACAGCAAAAGTAAAGGACTACAACCGATCGCTGCAGACCGGTGAATGGATCTACGTGACGCTGGTCGGCGCACAGTGTGACACGGCAATGTTCGACACTTCCTTCAGCAGCGGCATCATCCGCCGGATAAAACCGGTACAGTCGGAGACATCGCTGCAGCTATCGCTTCAGATCCGCGGCAGAGTTGTTCAATCCGAGGTCGTGCAGGACCAGCTGAGCGACGATATCATCGTTACGCTCATCCCGCCGCAGCCGGAGGAGAAGAAGGAGCCGTCGATCGATTCTGCCGCCATCCGCCGTCAGCAGGCCGCGCGCGCCCGGATGCAGGATGCGAACAGCATCGAGAAGCAGAAGAAAAAATGGAAACTGGATGTCGTGGTGATCGATCCCGGTCACGGCGGACATGATCCCGGTGCGATCGGACTGATCGGAACGAGAGAAAAAGATATCACCCTCGGTATCGCACTGAAACTCGGCGAACTGATCAAAAAAGAATTGCCCGATGTGAAGGTGGTCTATACGCGGAAGACCGACCGGTTCGTGGAGTTGTACCGGCGGGGACAGATCGCCAATGAGAGCGGCGGGAAACTCTTCATCAGCATCCACTGCAATTCAACGGAGAAGAAGCCCTCCTCTGCGAACGGGTTCGAGATCTATCTGCTCCGCCCCGGCCGGACCGAAGATGCCATCCGGATCGCGGAAAAAGAGAACGAAGTGGTAAAATTGGAGAAGGATTACGAGGACCGGTATCAGGAACTGACCGAAGAGAACTTCATCATCCTGACCATGGCGCAGAGTTCTTATGTGAAAGCGAGCGAGCGGTTTGCGGAGATGCTCGAGGAGACGATGAGCGCGCAGATGGAAGGTCAGCGTCAGCCGGTGAAACAGGCGGGATTCTATGTGCTCGTCGGCGCTTCGATGCCGAATGTTCTTCTGGAAACCGGTTATCTTTCCAATGTGAAGGACGAACGCTTTCTGCGGAGTCCAGCCGGTCAAAAGAAGATCGCCCAGGCGATCGTGAACGGTCTGAAGGGGTATAAGAACGAATACGAAGACGAGAATCAGTGATCGACTTCGTCAGACCATTGTATCACCGCGAAGATGCAAAGAAATAATGAAGTGAAAATGTGCCGCGCACTTTGAAAGTGCGTGGCACAAGAAAAAATCCATTGTAGAGTTTTATGTCTTAGTGTTTTTGCGGCAGTGTTCTCCACCATCATTTTATTTATGAAACCAAAAAAAAACTCTCTCGCCACACGCGCAATCCACGGTAAGAAACTCTATCCGTATCAAGGCTCTGTTGCCACTCCTATCCATCAGACTTCCACATACCGGTTCGCCAATTCGAATGATGCTGTCCGATATTCGCAGGGTGATCCGTCAGTGTATGTCTACTCCCGTTATCACAATCCTTCGGTGGAGGATGTGGAAGAGAAACTGGCGGAGATGAACGAAGCAGAAGCAGCCGTGTTATTTGCTTCCGGCATGGCGGCGATCTCCACCGCGATCCTTTCCATTGTAAAAGCGGGGGATGAGATCATCAGCACTCCCGCACTCTACGGCGGAACGTACCGGTTCTTCCGCGATGTGCTTCCGCAGTTCAATGTGACGGTGAAATATGTGCAGGCCGATGCGTTGTCGGACATCTCCAAACTTGTCACAGCAAAGACAAAACTCTTTTTCTGCGAATCACCGACGAATCCCACAGTCGGTATTGTGGATCTGTACAAAGCGATCGCCGAAGTGAAGAAAGCGGAAAAACGAAACGGCGTGAAGATCATCACGATGATCGACAATACGTTTGCTTCGTGCCTTCACCAGTCCCCGTTCACGATCGGATTCGACCTCATCACCGAAAGCGACACAAAGTATATCGGCGGACACAGCGACGTGCTCGCCGGCGCCGTGATCGGAAAGAAGAAGGATGTGAAGCAGGTCCGCCAGATCGCAAAGTATCTGGGAGGCTGCGCCGATCCCTTCGCGGCATTCCTTTTATCCAGAAGCTTGAAGACCTTCGAGCTGCGTGTTTTGAAGCAGACGGAAAACGCGATGACTCTTGCCAAAGCATTGGAAAAGGAATCAAAGGTTCTCCGGGTGTTCTATCCGGGACTGAAATCCCATCCACAGCATGCCGTTGCAAAGAAACAGATGTCCGGATTCGGTGCGATGGTAACGATCGAAGTGAAAGGGGGAGTGAAGGGAGCGGCGAAGGTGTGCGACTCTCTGAATGTAGCGGTGAATGCGATGTCGCTCGGAGGGGTGGAGACGCTTGTCAGCATTCCGGTCTATTCCTCCCATGTGAACATGACCGATGCGGAACTGAAGCAGCACGGCGTCACTCCGGGGATGATCCGCATTTCGGTCGGCGCGGAAGGGATCGGCGATCTGATCGCGGATTTCCGTCAGGCGCTGAAGAAGATCTGATCCAACAACAGCACACCGCAGATGACAGCGGTATTTTTAGGGGGCATAACGTGAATATCTCCATCGTAGACGGCAGCAATTATTTCAAAGGATTGCTCCTGCTGATCCGCAAGGACCGCACCGTTTCGGACATTGAAAAAGAAATGATGTTACGGATCGGCAAGACGCTCGGTTTCGAAAAGGAATTCTGCGACAATGCCATCCGGGATATCCTGGAGAATGATTATATCGAAGATTCCCCTCCGGTATTTACCTCCAAAGAGCTGGCGCAGAAGTTCATCAAGGACGGATTGGCGATCGCATTCTCCGATCATGCAACGTGTCATCCGGCGGAAGAGGCGTGGCTGTGGAGCGTCGTGGCAGTGAACGGAGTGGATGAGTTCTGGTTCCAGAACGAGTACCGCGCAGCCTCACACAAGAAGGATCAGCCGGTGCCGATGGAGGTGGAGGATATTACGGTTCTGTATTCGACGTCACGGTAAATCTCACACAAAGACACAAAGGTAAAATATTTAAACACCTCACAGGTCTTCGAGACCTGTGAGGTGTTTTTCGTTTCAGGACACCTTGCGAAGGTTACAAAAGACATGCATAAAACTTTCGCAAAGTTTTATGCATTATCGCCGTTTGTTATTCGTCTTCATCACCTGTTTAATGAATTTCCCAAGTTTCTTCTCTTTCGCTTTCCGTTCCTGCTGTTTGGTGACGCTCGATTTTGATTCGATGTAATCCGCTTCTTTACGCAGCTTCAAAAAGCTCTCGTAGCGACCTTCTTCTAGTTCGCCGGACTCGATCGCACCGCGCACGGCGCAGCCCGGCTCATGCGCATGGGTACAATCCGTAAATTTGCATTCCAATGCCAGTTTGGTGATATCGGCGAACGTCTCATCCAGACTATTATCCACTTCCCACAGACCGATCTCGCGGAGTCCGGGAGTGTCGATCACACAGCCGCCGCTCTCAAGCGGGATCAGCTCGCGGTGCGTGGTGGTGTGCCGTCCTCTGGAATCTTCTTCGCGCACTTCCTGTGTGTGAAGAATCTCCTTCCCGACCAGCCGGTTGATCAGCGTCGATTTCCCCGCGCCGGAAGAACCGATGAAGCAGACGGTGGAATCTTTCTGAATGATCTGTTTGATCTCTTCGATGTTGAGCATCGTCTTCGCGCTGTAATGGATCATCCGTGCATTCTTGGCGATGGTGCTCACTTCTTCCAGCAGCATCTGCAGCTCGTCCGGCGGCAGCAGGTCGCTCTTGCTCAGCAGCAGCACAGGTGTTGCACCGCTGTGCGCAGCGATCACCAGGAACCGCTCCAGCCGGCGGAGATTGAAGTTCTTGTCCAATCCCTGCACGATGAAAATGATATCCATATTCGTCGCGATGATCTGCTCTTCCACTTCTCTTCCGGATGATTTGCGGGAGAGGACGGTCGAGCGGGGGAGTATGTGATGGATGATGGCGGGGGAATTGTCGCCGTATAACTGCACGGCAATATAGTCGCCGACGGCGGGATAATCCTTGCGCGTTTCGGCGGCGAACATCATCTTTCCCGTGACTTCGGCAGAGAGCACTGCATCGCCGAGCATCACGGAGTACCGTCCTTTATGTTCGGCGATCACCCGTGCAACGGAGAATCCTTCGGCGGTGTATTGTTGGAGTGATATGAGTTGTTCGTTCGTCATTCTTTGTTGGACAACGAAGTTATGGCCGTCCTGTAAAATATGATGCAAGACAAGCAAGGATGGCCGTCGTACATCATTATTCGATGATTGCTGTGGCTTCGATCTCGATCAGATATCCCGATTCGATCAGTTTTGAAACTTCGACCATCGTGGTGCACGGTCTGATCGTGCCGAATGCTTCGCCGTGTGCTTTGCCGTATTCTTCCCAGCGGGAGATATCGGTGACGAACATGCGCGTGCGGACGACATCGGTCAATGAAGCGCCCGCCTGTTTCAGCACCCCTTCAATCTTTTGGATGATGAATTTCGTCTGGGAGTATGCGTCCCCTTTTCCTACAAGATTTCCCTCAGCATCCGTCGCGACGGTGCCGGTCACTTCCACTGTATTTCCGATCCTGACGGCTCGGGAGTAACCGACGATCGATTCCCATTTTGCACCGGAGGAGATGTTGATCCTGCTGCTCATATGAGTCTCATAGATGTTAATAATTGTTCAGGATCCTGTGCGACAATGATCTGGTCCTTAACGCGGGCCGGGACGAATCCTTCCGCAACGGCATGGTCCACATAGTTCAGCATCGAGTCATAGAATCCCAGAATATTGAGCACGCCGACCAGTTTTTCGTTCACCCCGAGATGCGTGAATGCGAGCACCTCGAACATCTCATCCATCGTGCCGACACCGCCGGGAAGGGTGATGAAGGCGTCGGAAAGTTCAAGCATTTTCGTCTTTCGTTCGCTCATGGAGGAGACAACATGGAGTTCGGAGATATGCTTATGGGCCAGTTCGCGCTCTGCGATCAGCGTCGGGATGACACCAAGAACTGTTCCGCCGAGATGCATCATTGTGTCGGCGATCGCTCCCATCAGACCGTTGGTGGCACCGCCGTAGACCATGGCGATCTTATGCTGCACGAATAACCGTCCGAGTGCCTGGGCACTTTCGGTATATTCCTTACGAATGCCGCTTTTTGAGCCGCAGAAGATACAGACAGATTTCATTCATTCCTTTTTCAGTTTCCACAATATACGATTAAATATGACGGCAGAAAATTTGGAATTTGACCTGAAGAATCATCTCCTGCTGTCAAATTCGGTAATCGTTCTTTCGATAATCCCGCTTTTTTTGTATTTTTCATATCAATTCGTATTCAAAGCAATGTTTCATTAAGGCAAAAAATGTTATGAACGTTCCAGAGAAATCCGACTTTATCCGCGAGATCGTTGCCGAAGACCTGAAGACCAATAAATTCCAGGGAAGGGTGCATACCCGCTTCCCTCCTGAGCCGAACGGCTATCTGCATATCGGCCATGCGAAATCGATCTGCCTGAACAACGGGATCGCCCGGGATTTCAACGGTAAGTTCAATATGAGGTTCGATGATACGAATCCGGCAAAAGAGGAGCAGGAGTACGTTGACTCTATTATAGAGGATGTGAAATGGCTCGGCGGGAATTTTGAGGACCGGCTGTACTACGCTTCCGACTACTTTGAGAAGATGTATGAGTTTGCCGTTGAGCTGATCAAAAAAGGGAAGGCGTATGTCTGCGATCTGACAGCGGATGAGATGCGGGCATCGCGCGGAACGCTGACGGAACCGGGAAAAGAGAGTCCGTACCGAAGCAGAAGTACGGAGGAGAATCTGGAGCTGTTCGAGAAGATGAAGAACGGAGAATTCCCGAACGGTGCGAAGACACTGCGTGCGAAGATCAACATGGCGTCGCCGAACATCAATCTGCGCGACCCGGTGATGTACCGCATCGTGCACGACGAGCATCACCGTCAGGGAAACAAATGGTGCGTCTATCCCACCTACGACTGGGCGCACGGCATCGAGGATTCGCTGGAGCAGATCACGCACTCCATCTGCACATTGGAGTTCGAGAACCACCGTCCGCTCTATGACTGGTATCTGGATGAACTGGGAGTGTACCATCCGCAGCAGATCGAATTTGCCCGGCTGAACCTTTCGTTCACCGTGCTGAGCAAACGGAAACTGCTGAAGCTTGTGAACGAGAAGCATGTGAACGGCTGGGACGATCCTCGTATGCCGACCATCGCCGGATTCCGGCGGCGCGGATACACATCGGCATCCATCATCAATTTCTGCGACATGATCGGCGTGGCGAAACGGGACAGCACGATCGATGTGGCGCTTTTAGAATATTCCATCCGCGAAGATCTGAACAAGAGCGCGCGCAGGACGATGGCAGTGCTGAATCCCATCAAAGTGGTGATCACAAATTATCCCGAAGGAACGACGGAAGAGTGCGAAGCGGTGAACAATCCCGAGGATGAAACAGCAGGGAAGCGGACGATCCCGTTTGGACGGGAGATCTATATCGATCAGGATGATTTCCGTGAAATTCCGCCGCCGAAGTATTACCGACTCTCACCCGGGACGGAAGTCCGTCTGAAATATGCGTACATCATCAAATGTGAATCGGTGGTGAAGGATGCGCAGGGAAATGTGACGGAGGTCCATTGCACCTATGCGCCCGATACAAAGAGCGGCATGGAAGGGGCGAACCGAAAAGTGAAATCGACCATTCACTGGGTCTCCGCCGCGCATGCGAAGAATGTGGAAGTGCGTCTGTACGACCGGCTGTTCGTGAAAGAGAATCCGGATGACGCGGAAGAGGGGAAGGATTTCCTTTCCAATATGAATCCGAATTCCCTGCAGATCCTGACGAACTGCAAAGTGGAGCCTTCGCTCGGATCCGCGAAAGCGGGAGAGCGGTTCCAGTTCGAGCGGACAGGATATTTCTGTGTGGATCCCAAGGATAGTCTTGATGGAGCACCGGTCTTTAACCGAATTGTCACACTCAAGGATACGTGGGCCAAGATCGAGCAAAAGCATAAATAATGGCAAAAGAGCAATAGTCCGCGAAGAGCGCGAAGGGTCGCGAAGAAGGAGTAAAACAGAGTACCTACCATCACACTTAAGAAAAATTAATACCCAAAACGCCAATTTTTTTGCTACATTTACTTCGGCAGGATGTACGATTGTACATCCTGTTTTTATTTCCACCATGTTCGTTTTGTCATCGTGTGGATCGGAGTTCAAAATTGTGCGTTCTTTACAGCAAATAACAACTGTAGTCTTACCGCTGAAGACTCTTCTTTAACACTAATTTCCCTTAATGATCTTTAGGTTTTTTCAATACGGTGCGATACTGTTCCTCCTGCCGGTTGCCGTTTTAGGCCAGGGGACATACTATAATAGTCTGGATACCGGATCTGCGTCCTTCGTCACTTCGCTGCACAATCTGATCAATCCCCACACAAAGATCTCTTACGGTCAATTTGACGAGACGAATGTCGTGTTCGTCTCCAGAGATACACTGACAACCAAGAAAGTGGTCACCTGCGTCTATAGCGGAGAGAATTACGTCTATACACCGCCCTTCGCATGGACCACATTCAGCCGTGAGCATACATATTGCCACAGCTGGATGCCAACGAATCCCGCAGATTCACCCGAGCGTCCGGAGTATTCCGACCAGCACCATTTGTTCCCGACGAATCAGAACAACGCGAACGGCGTCCGCAGCAATCATCCGCTCGGTGTTGTTACAAATGTTACATCATCGTATCTGCTGGGGAAATACGGGACGAACTCTCTCGGCGAATCAGTATATGAACCGCGCAATTCCCACAAAGGGGATGCGGCCAGGGCGCTGCTGTATATGGCGGTCTGTTATAACGGCGTGGATGGATATGACTGGACGTTCAATCATTTGAATACCGTCATCCTGCCGCCGCAAAGTGAGGCGCCGCAGAGTGTGGATCTCCTTATCCAATGGCACAATCAGGATCCGCCGGATCAATGGGAGAAGGACCGGAATGATTATATTTTTTCCATTCAGGGAAACCGGAATCCGTTCATCGATCATCCGGAGTATGTTGCGAAGATCGATTTCAACACATTGACGAAGAGGACGTGGGGTTCTACGCTTGCATCGGAGCCGACAAATTATCAGAGAGGATTCGGATATTTCGATCCGACCATTACCGACACATCTATCACCGTGAAATGGCAAGACACAACGGGCGCAGTGCTGCCGAGCGGTTACATCATTTTTGCCAATACATCGGGATCGTTCAGCGATCCGGTCGATGGAACCGTCTATTCCGATGATACGAATCTGTCGGACGGATCTGCCGCGATGAACATTGCATATTCGGAAGCCGACACCTTCCGGTTCGGTGGATTAACCTCAGCTACCTCATATTATTTCAAGATCTATCCTTACAATGGCAGCGGAACAACCCGGAATTACAAGACCGCCAATTTCCCGTCATTCACCAGTTATATTATGTACACCACGAGCGGATCGGGGACACCGATGACGAGCGTCATCGTAAATGAATACATGAATGGAATGGACCAAACAACAGAATGGGTGGAACTCCTGGTCCAGCAGAACAATCTCGATATGCGCGGGATGAAACTAAGAGATTACAGTGCTAATAACGGATCGACTCAAGCAGGGATCGTTTTTTCGAACGACAATCTCTGGGCATCGGTCCCTCAAGGCGCATTCATCGTTGTGTTAGCCTCATCCAATGCGCAGACACAAGACCTGTCCTTCAGCGGAGACAAGAAAGTGATCGTCAGTGCGTCGAACAGTACCTATTTCTCCGGCAGTTCTTTCAACATCGGAGCATCAAGCGATGCTGTTGAGATCCTGACTTCCGGCACAACACATATTCATTCGCTCAGTCACGGCAGTAAGCCGGGAAACATCGCAACACTTGGTGCACCGACTGCCAATATCACCGGAGGTTCTACGAGCGGAAATGTCGTCCGGTTCATCAATGTCTCAGCCGGTAGTCACTTCGGCGAAGATGCATACACACAGCACAGTTCCACCGCGACCCAGGGAGCGCCGAACGATGCAGCACAGACAACATATGTGTCCACGGTACTTCCCGTCGAACTCGTTTCATTCGCCGGTTCAATTCGGAACGGAACGGTGCTGCTGCAATGGAAGACGGCGACGGAAGTGAATAATTTCGGGTTTGAGGTGGAGAGAAAGAAGGTTTCAGGATTCACGTCTCAGGTTTCAGGTGTTTCATCTTCCATCGTGAAACCTGAAACCTCAAACGAGCAATGGCATCGTATCGCCTTCGTCGATGGTGCCGGTACATCCAACAATGCACATGAGTATTCGTATACTGATCGTTCCCTTTCTGCGGGAACATATTCCTTCCGTTTGAAACAGATCGACCGGGACGGGAAATTCGAGTATTCAACTGAAGTGATCGTTACAGTGACGAATGTTCCGCAACACTCTACTCTGATGCAGAACTATCCGAATCCATTCAATCCGTCCACAACGATACGGTTCACACTTGCTTCGCCGGAGTATGTGATTTTGACGGTCCACAACGCACTCGGTCAGACTGTGTCGACAGCATCGGAGGGGATGATGAACGCCGGCGCGCATGAAGTGCAGTTCGATGCTGCTACGCTCTCTTCGGGGACCTATTTTTACACACTGACGGCGGGAAAATTCAGAGCCACCAAGAGTTTTGTGCTGATGAAGTGACAATTGATGTTTCTGCTTACGCTGATAAAATTCTTGCCGAATATTCAAAAATTTCGTATTTTAATAGATCATTTAACCAAATGAGATGCACCCGTAGCTCAACTGGATAGAGCACCAGCCTACGAAGCTGGGGGTTACAAGTTCGACTCTTGTCGGGTGTACAAC
>CALRIY020000074.1:0-18007 GCA_943364975.1 Synechococcus sp. UW140 | reverse complement strand
CACAAACGACCTTTCAAGAAAAATTATCTTCGAGTGACCAACATGAAAAAACTCATCATCCTGTTGTTTCTATCGTGCACATTCCTGTTCCCGCAGAACACCGGCAAGATCTCCGGACGAGTGATCGACTCCAGGAACAAAGAAGTGATCCCCGGTGCGAATGTCGTGGTGAAAGGGACGAAACTCGGTGCGATCACGGACATGGATGGGACATATTTCATCCTGAATGTCTCACCGGGAGAGTATGATATCAGTGCATCGATCGTCGGATACGGCACGGTAACGCAGAGCGGTTCGATCGTGAATGCGAACCGGACAACGGTCGCCGACTTTGTGCTGACAGAGACGAGCGTGGAAGGGAAGGAAGTGGTCATCACGGCGGAACGGCCCGATGTACAGCGGGAGAAGACCTCCACGAGCGACATCCGTCGCGGCGAAGAGATCGCTGTGATCCCCGGAACGAGGGATCTCTTCAGTGTGATCGCGCTCTCCAGCGATGTGTCGGATAATCATTTCCGCGGAGGACGTGAAGGCGAGGAACTGTATCTCGTTCAGGGAATGGGGATCATCAATCCTCTCGACAACTCGACGTCGTTCGCACCCATCATGAATGCGGTGGAGGAAGTGGAAGTGATCACCAGCGGATTTTCCGCACAGTACGGCAACGCTCAATCAGGGGTTGTGAACATCACCATGAAAGAGGGACGGTCTGACAAATGGACTGCCAGACTGGAATTACAGGGGCGCCTTCCAAAATTGAAACATTTCGGTCCGAGCGTCTGGGATCCGAACGGTCAGCCCTATCTTCGCGTGCTCGACTCATGGGAAAAATGGCTGTCCAACAATCCGAACAGTCTGAATTCCGCGCCGTTCTACGCCACGGTCGGAAACGGATTCGACTCCCGGTACGGGAAGGATTCCGTCACACTCGCACAGATCTCCTACTCGCTGTGGAGGCTTCAGGCGAAACGTCAGTACGGACAGAGTTATGACGATCTGATCGACAGCTGGGGTGATCTTACGGTGGGTGGACCACTCTCCGAGAATGTCAGGATCTTTCTGGCAGCGAAGAGCGAGAACGAATACAATTTTCTGCCGACACCGGAACCGAACCGGTCGCGCACTTTTATGGGAAATCTGGTCTACGATTTCCGCAACGGGTTCAACATCCGGGTCAGTACTGCGATCACGAATGAACAGAATTCCGTTTTCCGTTCCACCAGAACGAACGGTTTCTATTATTGGACGTGGGACCAGGACCTCTCTCTCGGACAACAATCCATCGACAACGACCAGTTCGGGCTTCGCGCATCCTACGCACCGAGCGCGCAGACATTCTATGAATTAAAGATCAACATGCTCCGCAACGATCAGGTGGACGGTTCACCGGTGGTTGCGCCGAACGGCTATGTCGGCGATCCGTTCTGGTCTGTCTATTCCAGTGCAAGTGCGCCGGACAATTTCTATTACGGAAATATCTACGACACATTCCGGAGAGAGAAGACACGCACGATCTCGATGGACGGATCGATGACGAGTCAAGTGACCAATTCCCATATGATCAATTCCGGCATCCAGGTCAATCTCTACTCCGTGGATGTGAACAACCGTCGTTCGGTGAAATCCGCCACAAGCATGAAGACGGAGATGTACACCGCCGCACCGTACGAGTTCGGTCTGTATCTCTCCGACAAGATGGAATTCGAAGGGATGATCGCCAACCTCGGCATCCGTCTCGACATCTGGAATCAGAATGTGAAGTATTATGCTGACCAGTTTTCACCTTTCCGGTTTTATACAACGGACAGCACGTACGTGATCGATATGACACGGGCACTGAAGGACGAAACACCGACCATCGGCCGGCTGCAGCCCCGTCTCGGAATTTCCTTCCCGGTCTCCGTCAGCACCGTGTTCCATGTGAACTACGGAACGAATGTCCAGCGTCCGCCGCTGAATCAGACCGTTTCTCAGCAGACACCGAGAACGGGATTCTCCCAAATGATCCTCGGGAACCCGCGCCTCCGTCCCCAGATCACCAACAGTTACGACATCGGCGTGCTTCAGGGACTCGATGAAGGTTTTACGCTCGACATCAGCGGATATTACAAGGATGTGAAGGATCTGATCCAGCAGGCATTCTATTTTGATGCGGACGGGAATTATTATTCCTCATTTGCGAACAGGGATTATGCCGACATCCGCGGATTCAAATTGGGACTTTCCAAACGGAGCGGAATGATCTCCGGTTCCGTGAACTATACGTACGGTGTTGCGACGGGAAAGAATTCAAGTCCGTTCAACGAGTCCGCAAAATTCTACGAGACCGATCCATCGCAGAACAAACTCCCGACGCCGAAGGATGTCCTGATGGACTTCGACCGGACGCACAATCTCGTCGTCACGGCAGTGGTGAGTTTCGATGAGGAGAGTGACTTCTCCCTCTTCGGGATCAATCTGCTGCAGGATTCCCGGTTCTCGCTCTCCTCATTCGCTCGGAGCGGCAGACCGTACACGTATGACGATCAGGGACTCGGTCTTCTCTTCAACCGGCGCTCACCGGGCGAGTACAGCACGAAGATCAAAGTGACGAAGGATTTCCGGAAGCTGATCGGCAGCCGGCTCTCCATTTATGCGGAAGTGAACAATCTCTTCAATCAGAAGATCCTCTCCTATTCGGCAGTGTTCGCGAATGCGCGGGACAATTCCAGCGGAACGATCACCGAGAACAAGAACATTGAGAAATTTATCCAGAATCCGGAATCGATCCGTTATACCGAGGATATCAACCATCTTGGTTTCCTGATCGACCAGTCCTTTCTGATCTACGATAACAGTCCGCGCAGTGTCAGCGTCGGAATGGTCATAACTTTCTAACAGAGAAGAGTCCGAAATGAAACGATTAATATTCTATGGCATCATGCTCACCGCATTGGTCCATCTGACCTCAGCACAGCAGAGAAAATATGAGGTCCACGTGCGGGGCATGCTGCATCAGACTGTCTATAATACGGGAGAGATCGGGAGAGCATACGATCAGGGGACGGGGGGAGTGAACGTCGGGGTGCCGTCGTTCGAGTGGCCGGCACGTTCATCGTTCGTTCTCGATTCGAAGCAGTATACCGGACAGCATAACTCATTCGGCGGCGGAGTGCAGCTGGCAATGAACCGGAGGGACACGGCACGGATGTATGTGTACTGCGGAGGGGTCTCGGCTCTGCCTGTGGTCGGTGTCTACAGTTTTCCGATCACCATCTCGCGTCTGCAGAATTACCCGCTCCTCGCGAACGGCGGACTGAATCCTTCATACAATCCCAACGAAGCGGAAGAGATCATCATTTCGAAATGGGCGACCAGTGCGGGAGTGACCATCACACGCACAAGCCGCGCGTGGAGCATGCCGGATTACGATGACTTCATCATCTATGAGTATGAGATGGAGAATACCGGCGATACAGACGGCAATCCCTCCACTGCAGCGCGTCAGGATACATTAACGGAATTCGTTGTCAGTTTTTCGCACGGGTTCGCTCCCGGTAAGACTGGACATGAGCGGAAATACAACCGCTGGACCGGAAGTGATTTCCAACAGACAGATGTTTACGCACGTTTCGACCGCCGCCGCTGGCTGAACTACACCATGAGCGATGACGGTCTTCCCGATCCGCAGTATTTTTCCCAATGGGC
The DNA here is from genome assembly GCA_943364975.1 of Synechococcus sp. UW140. Taxonomy (GTDB): domain Bacteria; phylum Bacteroidota; class Ignavibacteria; order UBA10030; family UBA8401; genus UBA8401. The sequence goes on along the minus strand of CALRIY020000074.1, from coordinate 14,320 downwards.
TGCGAACGGAACATTCGGCGGAGGACTTCAGGCGCCGATGACAGTCGGATATGCGATGCTCTATTATGATACGACCAAACTCGCTTTGAAATCTCAGACAGTGATTGCAACATCTTCGGCCGGACAGACGACAGCAGTGTGGGATACGAACGGTCATTTGAAGCAGCCGTATCTGAACAGACTTGAAACTTCGCTTTGGAGCGAATCGAAATTCAACACCAACATGAATATCAACGGATTCCCCCGAAGCGGAAATTCCATTTACAGCAGTCTGTTCGGTCCGGACTGGCAGGGACGTGTTTCATTCAACGTCCGGCAGAGCTGGATCTTCGGTGTCGGCCGGCAGATCTGTTTTGGACCGTATATTCTGAAACCGGGAGACAAGATCCGGTTTGCTCTGGCGGAAGTAGCTGGATTCGGAGCCGCGTCGAGACAGGAATCGCAAGGGGGGCTAAAAGATGAAGGAGGGAGTTGCGGTCAGCAATGTTCTGAATCAGCCAGCGCAGCAGCATTCAATCCCGTACCAAGTTATTACGATACCATCCGGTACGGTGCCGATAATAAACTGCACGGAAGCACATATCTTTCCCATTATCCTCTTCCCGAGTATGTCAATTCCAAGGCGGTGACAGTCCGTGATGTCACTGACCGAGCGATCCAGCTCTATACCGGCAGGACCACCGTGCTGGATTATGACAGTTCGCAATACTGGCCGGAGCGTTCACCGGACAGAGGGGTCTATTCCGCACCGATGGTCGTGCCGGCACCGGTCATCACCGTCACGAATACGATCATTGCGCAGAATAAAATAACATGGGGACCTGCCGTTGAAGCTTTTTCCTCGCCGAATCTCACAGCAGCGATGAGCCATTATCGAGTGATGAAATCGGTCCATCCGCTCGGTCCCTGGAAACTGCTGGACAGCATCGGCATTGCCGATCCGAGGTACTACAGCGGCGGAAGCTATAGTTATTTGGATACGACGACGAAGGTGCTCGAATCATATTATTACAGCGTCGTCTCCGTTGACGCAGCCGGAAACATGAGCGGGAAAACGAACATTACGCTTCATCAGACGCAGCTGTCAGGCACGGATGCGCTGGAAGAAGTGGTCGTCGTTCCCAATCCCTACATCGTCCGGTCCGGATTCACCGGAGCCGGCAATGTGGATAATACGATCGGCTTCTTTAAGCTTCCCAAACAATGCACGATCAGGATCTTATCGTACAGCGGTCAATTGGTGGAGACGATCGAGCATAACTCAGGTCTGTATTCTGTGGAATATTTCAAGACGACACGCAATAATCAGGTGATCGCTTCGGGAGTGTATTTCTACGTCGTGGAAACACCGGACGGAAAAAGGATGCACGGTAAGTTTGTAGTCATTCAATGAGTAAGGACGTTATGAAGAACCGCATTCACTATGTTTCGGTCTGCACAGTATTGGTGATCACCATGTTCGGTACCCTTCCGCTGTTCGGACAAAAAGTCGGCACAAGTTCGCTCCAATTCCTAAAAGTGATGCCCACAGCACGGGCGACGGCAATGGGAGATGCATATTCAACGATCGCATCCGGCGCCGATGCAGTATTCTGGAATCCCGCCGGACTTGCGACCGGTTCGGATATCGAAGTGACCGGAACGCATATTCTGTGGCTCTTCGACACTCGGCAGAGCACACTGGCGGCGTCGCTGCCGACGGAAGACTGGGGGACCTTCGGCGTCAGTCTTCAATATGTGGATTACGGCACGATCAATGTGACAAGACAGGAACGGCTTGTCTTCATCGGTTCAGGAGCGGACTATCACTACAATCCGGGATTGACCGGCGAAACGTTTTCCCCCTCCAGTTACATCATCGGCGTTTCCTACGCCCAGAAAATGACCGACAAATTTTCCGCCGGTCTGACGGCAAAGTACGTGAACGAATCGCTGTGGAATGCCTCCACGGTCACAGTGGTGAACAAGGCAACGGGGGAAACGGAAACGGTCAACACATACGCTCATCTGTTCCTGTTCGACTTCGGGATGCAGTACAACACAGGCTACCGGTCGGTCCGTATCGGAGTTGCGATCCAGAATTTTGGTCAGCAGGTAAAATTCGCCAAAGAATCATTTCCGGCGCCGCTGATGTTCCGTATCGGAACGGCGGCTGACATGATCGGACCGGATGCTTTGTTCGGAACATCGGAAGCGAACAGGATCACACTGGCGTACGATCTCTTCCAGCCGAACGATTATGCACAGCAGATGCATATCGGCGGGGAGTATGCGTTTGAAGAGGCGATATTCTTCCGTGCAGGATACAAAGTGTTCTATGACAACGACAATATCACTGTCGGCGCGGGAATCCGCCAAGAAATTACCGGACTTCCGTTCACCTTCGATTATAGTTACGGTGCGATGGGTGATTATCTCCCGTCGGTCCACCGAATTAGTTTAGGAGTTCAATTCAAATGATGCCGAATCTTAAAAACATCGCTCGGTTCCTTTTCTGTGCCGTACTGTTCAGTCCGATGCTGCCGGGACAAGGCGCCGATATACCATTGCGGCTGCAAGGACTCGACCAGAATACTATGCTGGATGTCCGCTCCATCGGTATGGGGGGAGCTGTCACTGCTTCCGGCAATAATGCTTCGGTCCTCTTTTCCAATCCTGCGGGACTGACGAAGATCAACTCTCTGGAGATCCGCGTCAGCGGTGAACTCTCCACATTGCTGAATAAGCAGTCGCAGCGGTGGGTGCCGAACAGGTATTTCACCGGACTCAGTCTGATGATGGAGGATTCATGGGGATCCATCAAACCGCCGATGCTGAATGATTCGACACCGGTCACCGATCCCTGGGAACAACTGCAGAAACCGTTCGATAATCTCGGACCGAACTGGTCCCGCACGACCAACGGTTCGGGTCCGCTTTCCGCAGCCGCTGCAATTCCACTGACGTTCGATGATGTCACTCTTGTGTTCGGTCTCGGCGGCGCCGCGATGATCGATCTGGACCATTACTTCCAGAACAATAATGTCACCAATCCGCTGCTCGGCCGATACCGGCCGTATCCCATCGGTGAACTGCAGGCGACTGACACGCTGCGTGCCCGATGGTATCAATCCATCCGAAGCCGTGAAGGAAAGATCTATGGAGTTACGCCGGCGGCGGGAATTTCCTATGAAGGATTCAGCGCAGGAATTTCCGCGACGGTCTACACCGGATCAACGGATGATGCGGAGCATCGATATGACCGGGGATTCCTGACCTTTCTCTATAATCGCTTCAGGGTGCAGGACACGGTCCATTACCGTTCCTCCTATTCCGGAACATCAGACTATTCCGGTGTCGGTGTGACGCTTGGCTTCCGTGTGGAACAGCCGACGTACTCCATCGGAGCATCGTTCCGGCTTCCGTACGCCATTACACGCAAATATTCCGGGACGTTCTCCTCCAATGAAGAGATCGTACTGGTGAGTAAGAAATATAATCCGTCGCGGACATCGGATTCTGTCCGCACAACCGTGACCGCACAGGCGGTCTCCGGTACGGATGAAGTGTCATTTCCATTCTCATACACTGTCGGGGTGATGCTCCGGCCGTTCGACCGATGGACGATTGCATTCGATATCGATGTCCGGACATTGAATAAGACCGAAGTGAAGAGCGGAGCAGCCGCAGCGGTGACGCCGTGGCTCGGAGCACCTTCGTTCTCGCTTGGAGCGGAATACCGTCCGTGGAAAGTGCTTTCCCTGCGCGGCGGATATTATGAACGTTCCCAGGTCTTTGAAGCGGAAGGAGCGGCGATCACCGGCGAGCCGGTGAAGAGTACCGCTTATACTCTGGGAGCGGGATCAGAGTTCGGGGGGATCATGCTGGATGTGGCGTATGTGTATTCCTCGCTACGCTATGTGGACCTGTGGCAATCGAATATCAATCAGAACGGTCAATACAAGCACCGCATCATGGCGGAGATAGGAATTCGTTTGTAAATGAATTCCGGGAAGAACATTCTGCTCCGAATGGCATGCCTGCTGTTGATGACATTCTGGAACGTTGTCCCCGTGAATGCGCAGGATGAGGATGGATATGCACCCGTTGAAGTTCCGGTTCATTATACCGCGCAGCTCAACCGAATCTATACGACGGCGGGTGCATGGGAAGGAAAGATGGACATTTATCTGCCGTCCGATACGAGCAGGAATGTCCCTCTTGTGATCAATATCCACGGCGGTGCATGGGCGCACGGAGTGAAGGAATCGCAGCGCGGATTCGGTTCGTTCTTTAAGAACGGATGGGGAGTTGCCAACATAGAATACCGCATGGCGCCGACAGCACCGGCACCGGCTGCGATCGAGGATGTTCGGTGTGCATTGATCTTTCTCATTCGGAATTCCAAAGCTCTTCACATCGACACGGAGAAGATCGTGATCATGGGGGGATCGGCGGGAGGTCATCTGGCAATGATGGCAGCATTCCTCGGCGATGATCACACATTCGATACGAATTGTCAAAAGATCCCATCGGTCCGCGTCGCAGCGGTGGTCAACAAATACGGAGTAGCCGATCTGACAGGGGCGAAATCATTGATGAGGAGCAAGTCGGGACGGGCATGGCTTGCCGAGAAGATCGACGATGATCGGTTCATCCGTTCGATCTCACCGATCAACTACATCACTCAAAAAACTCCGCCGGTCTTCATTGTCCACGGTGATGCGGATCCGACCGTTCCGTATCAGCAGTCCGTTGAACTGAAAAAAAAGCTTGATGCTGCGGGAGTTAAGAATGTGCTTCTGACCGTCGAGAACGGACTGCACGGGAAATTCACCAAAGAAAAGAACCGCGAGATCTCCGATGCGATGTGGGAATTCTTTTCAGCGATCGGACTCGGAAAAGTAGCTAATAGTTCGTTTTGAATATTTAATACTCGTCATGCTGACGTATGTCAGCATCTTTACTTCTATAAGATGCCGAAACAAGTTCGGCATGACGTGATATTGTAATAACGGTAAGTACAGAAACAATAATTATTTATACATCATCATAATCCAACAGTGAAGGAATCGACATGAGTGAATTAGCAAACAAAACAGCGATCGTCACCGGCGGCGCGCGCGATATCGGCCGTCAGGTCTCATTAAAGCTCGCCTCTATGGGGGCCAAGGTGGTGATCAATTATTTTGACAATGCGGCGGATGCGGAAGAGACCGCGAAAACGATCGCGGATGCGGGTGGGAAAGCAATCATCGTACAGGGTGATATGACGAAATATGCCGATGCGCAGCGTCTGGTCGCCGAAGGTCAAAAAGCATTCGGAAACGGGATCGATATCCTCGTGAATGTGGCGGGAGGATTGATGGGACGTCATCCGATCGTAGAGATGGAAGAATCATTCTGGGATGCGGTGATGAATGTGAATTTGAAGAGTGTGTATCTGGTGACGAAAGCGGTCATACCGCATTTGAACGACGGAGCATCGATCGTGAATTTCTCCACACAAGCGGTACATGACGGCGGCGGACCGGGCGCGATCGCATATGCATCGGCGAAAGCGGGTGTTCTCACCTTTACGCGCGGATTGGCGAAAGAGCTTGGACCGAAGAAGGTCCGTGTAAATGCCGTCTCTCCCGGTATGATCAATACAACATTCCACAATACGTTCACCAAACCGGAAGTACGTCAGAAAGTTGCCGGCATGACGCCGCTCGGCCGCGAAGGAGAAGCATATGAAGTTGCCGATCTGGTGGCATTCCTTGCTTCCGGACGATCATCCTTTATCAATGGTGAAACGATCCAAATCAACGGCGGACTTTTCTTCGCATAATCGGAAATGAATCAATGAGAATATTCATAAGAACCATTCTACTCTTCATCTTTTCAAATGTCGTCATAGTCTCTGCGCAGACGCGTCCTTCCATGATCGTCAATGCGAAGGATATCGCTGCGATCAAACAAGCGGTCGGGAAATATCCGCTGTTCGACAGCGCATATCTCGATGCCCGTGCAAAACTCGATGCAGCGATCACGTCGCCGATGGATGTTCCGATCCCGAAAGATGCCGGCGGTTACACGCATGAACGGCATAAACAGAATTATAATGAGATGGTCTCGGCGGGCATATTGTTTCAGGTGACGAAGCAGGAAAAATATGCGCGGTTCATCAAAGAAATGCTGCTGAAATATGCAGCATTGTATCCGACCCTCGCGATCCACCCGGCAGCTGCCAGTGATTCGCCGGGAAAACTCTTCTGGCAGTCGCTGAACGAATCGGTCTGGATGGTCAATACGATGCAGGCATACGATTGCGTGTATGACTGGATCACTCCGACGGACAAGCGAACGATCGAAGAGAATCTCTTCCGGCCGATGGTGAAATTCTTCACGGTTGATCAGCATTTTATTCTGAACCGGATCCACAATCACGGTACATGGATGTCTGCCGCGGTCGGCATGGCGGGTTTTGCGATGCGGGATACCGATATGGTCTCGATGGCTCTTTACGGAACGAAAAAGAACAAGCAGGGAGGATTCTTGAATCAGTTGGAACTCCTCTTCTCGCCGGACGGATATTTCACCGAAGGACCGTATTATATCCGCTATGCGATCATGCCGTTCTTCGTGTTTGCCCAGTCCATCGACAACAATCGTCCCGATCTGAAGATCTTCGAATACCGAAACGGCATCCTGAAAAAGGCATTCTATACAATGCTGCAGCTGACATACACCACCGGTCAGTTCCTGCCGATCAACGACGCACTGAAAGAAAAGACCTATCGTGCTCCGGAAGTGATCCTGGCACTCGATCTGTCCTTCAAAAAATTCAATAATGATCCATCACTCCTTCCCATCGCCAAAGTACAGAATATCGTGACATTGAACGGGGGAGGTGTGGAAGTGGCCAAAGCGCTTGCCACCGCCAAGAATATCGCCCCCTTCCCGTATTCGAGTTTTGAACTACGTGATGGTGCGGATGGAACAGAGGGAGGGCTTGGGATCCTGCGGTACGGCTCGAACGATGATCAGATGCTTGCCCTGATGAAATATACGGGACACGGATTGTCGCACGGACACTACGACAAACTTTCCCTTTTGTTCTATGATCAGGGACGCGAGCAGCTGCAGGATTACGGAGCGGCCCGCTTCATCAATGTGGAACCGAAATTCGGCGGGCGGTATCTGCCGGAGACAAAATCGTTCGCAATGCAGTCCATTGCGCACAACACCGTGACGGTGGATGAACGATCGCATTATGAAGGGAAGATCAGCATCTCCGAAAAGCATCATGCGGACCGTGAATTCTTCTCCACAGCAAATAAGGATCTTCAAATCATGAGTGCGGTCTGTACCACAGCATATCCCGGCGTGGGGATGAAGCGAACCGTATTGATGGTGAAGGAACCGGTGCTTGCTAAACCGGTGATCATCGATGTGTTCACTGTTTCTTCTTCCACATCCCGCACATACGATCTTCCGTTCTATTATTCCGGTCAGTTCATCCATTCCAATGTGAAGCGGACATCGTTCACCGATCAGCAAAAGACACTCGGTACTGCGGACGGTTATCAGCATCTCTGGAAGGAAGCGGAAGGGAAAGCAAACGGGATGATGCAATTTACCTGGCTTTCCGGGAACAGGTATTATTCCGTCAGCAGTTCAGCGGATTCACAATCCATGTTCTTTTTTACACGGATCGGCGCGAACGATCCGAATATCAATCTGCGCAGAGAGCCTGCGGTGATCCTTCGGAAGCAGTCCGCTTCGGCGGTATTCGCTTCGGTGATCGAACCGCACGGACTGTGGGACGGAACGATCGAGATATCACGGGAAGCTTCCAGTTCTGTGAAGGATATCACCGTCCTCGCATCGAATGATCAGGGAACAGTGGTGAAGGTGGTGAGATACTCCGGTCCATCCTGGATGGTGATGATCTCCAACGGCTCTGCTTCGGATACGGAACGGCATTCCATGATGATCGACGGGGTTGAGTATTCATGGACAGGGTTTGCTTCTATACAAAAATTCTAATCAGGAGGACATCAACATGTTTGTACAGAAAGAGCAATTATTTATCGACTTCGAATCCATCGCTTGGGAATATCCCGCCGAAGGGATCCGCCGTAAGATTATGGCGTACGGCGATCAGCTGATGGCTGTCTATGTAGATTTCAAAAAAGGATCGGTCGGTGCACTGCATTCGCATCCGCACCTGCAGATATCCTATCTGCAGTCCGGTTCATTCGACGTGACGATCGACGGAAAGACCACGCGGCAGAATGCCGGTGACTTCTATTATATCCCTGCCAATATTGTTCACGGAGTCGTGGCGTTGGAAGACGGTATCCTGATCGATTTCTTCACTCCGATGCGGGAAGATTTCATTCCCAAGGAGACGAAATCGAAGGAAGCGGTGGGAGCATAAATGAAGAATGTCAAAGGACTCCGCTGGTGGGTGATCACATTGATCGGCACTGCAACAGTGATCAATTACATTGACCGTACCTCTCTTGCAGTGATGTGGCCGGATATCTCGAAGGAACTGCAGCTCACGAAGGATCAATACGCAACGATCGTTTCGGCATTCATGATCGCATATGCGGTCGGACAAGCGCTCTCCGGCAGATTCTTCGATTGGGTCGGAACACGGATCGGATTCGTCTCATCGATCCTCGTCTGGTCCGTTGCATGCGCAATGCACGGTGCTGCACGGAGCATCTTTTCCTTCTCGCTGTTCCGGTCGATCCTCGGTGTCAGCGAAGCGGGGAACTGGCCCGGCGCTACGAAAGCAAATGCAGAATGGTTCCCGATCAATGAACGGGCACTGGCGCAGGGGATCTTCAATGCGGGCGCATCGCTTGGTGCGGTGATCTCGGCACCGCTGATCGCATTCCTCTACATCCTGATCGGGTGGAAAGCGACCTTCGTCGTGATCGGATTGCTCGGAATGCTGTGGATCATTCCGTGGCTCATCATCTATAAGACGACACCGGATAAACATCCATGGATCACCAAAGAAGAGCGCGATTATATCCTGAACGGTCCGGCGGTTATCGCCGCTCCGGTGAATGAGCGGACGATGACCTGGAAAGAAGCGCTCTCGCATCGGCAGAGCTGGGCAGTGATCGTGTCGCGATTCTTCCTCGATCCGATCTGGTGGCTGTTCGTCAACTGGCTGCCGATCTATCTGGTGGAATCGTTCGGTTTCGACGTGAAACAGATCGGCATGTTCGCATGGGTGCCGTATCTCGGGGCAGCGATCGGCAGCGTGTACGGAGGCTGGTATTCCGGCAACAAGATCAAGCAGGGCTGGACGGTGGACAGAGCGAGGAAACGTGCGATCCTTCTCGGCGGGATCATCACTTTCCCTGCATTCATCGGGGCAGCATACGCTTCCACTCCGATCACCGCTGTATTGGTGATGGCGGCTGTGCTCGGCGGGTATCAGATGATGATGAACAATATTCAAACTCTGCCGAGTGATTTCTATTCCGGCAAATCGGTGGGCACGGTCGCCGGTATCGGAGGCATGAGCGCCATCATCGGCGTGCTTGTCTTCAGCACATGGCTGATCCCGTTCATGAGCACGATCAGTTATACGCCGGTCTTTCTCATGGGCGCGGCACTTGTACCGCTCGGAGGATTTGCGGTCCATTATTTCGGCGGAACGATCCGACGTGTAGATATTTCAACTCAACAATAATCCTAATCACGGCAAAATGGAGATGACACAACGATGAATTCAATTTTTGACCTCACAGGAAAAACTGCCGTCGTCACCGGCGGCAGTACAGGACTCGGACAGGGAATGGCGCTCGGACTCGCTGCAGCGGGAGCCGATATCGTTCTTGTGGATTACGTGGAAAGCACCGAGACATCGGTAAAAGTACAGTCCCTCGGACGGAAAGCGCTGACCATCGTGGCAAATCTGATGGAGATGTCCTCGATAGCGACGGTGATGGAAAAAACGATCGCGGAATTCGGCAAAGTGGACATCCTGGTGAACAATGCAGGGATCATCCGCCGTGCGGATGCGATCGATTTCTCGGAGAAGGATTGGGATGATGTGATGCTGCTGAATTCCAAGACGATCTTCTTTCTTGCACAGGCCGCTGCAAAGGATATGATGAAACGCGGGAACGGAAAGATCATCAGTACCGCATCGCTGCTCGCATTTCAGGGAGGGATCCGGGTCCCTTCGTATGCGGCCAGCAAAGGTGCTGTAGCACAGATCACCAAAGCTCTTGCCAATGAGTGGGGAAAATACGGCATCAACATCAACGCCATCGCACCGGGCTATATGTCCACGAACAATACGAAGGCCCTGCGCGAAGATGAAGTCCGGGAAAAAGCGATCCTCGAACGTATCCCGGCCGGACGCTGGGGAACACCGGAAGACCTTCAGGGTGCGGTCGTGTTCCTTGCCTCTCGTGCCTCGGATTATGTGAACGGACATGTGCTGATCGTGGATGGCGGATGGATGGCGCGGTAATAGGAAAAAACTGAAACACATAGATACATAGAAGAGCATAAAAATAAATGATGTCCTACACCTCCTGCGCATCATCAAAAGGTGTGGGACATCTGCAGCAGAGTACAAAGAATGAATCGTATAAACACATCCGCCAAAAAACTGACGGACAAGTAGATACAGAGAAGAGCATAATATGAAATGATGTCCTACACCTCCTGCGCATCATCAAAAGGTGTGGGACATCTACAGGTGAGCTTAAACAACAAATCTTATAAACACATGATACATAAAAGAGCATAAAAGGAAATGATGCCCTACACCTCCTGCGCATCATTAAAAGGTGTAGGACATCTTCAGCGTAGATCATAAGAGCAAACAACACCGCCAACCCTTCGACTGCGCTCAGGGCGGCAGACAAGTAGGTACAAAGAGCACATAGAAATATTAGAACAACAGAATGACGGGATTTAGAAAATATATTTTAACAATAGTAGTTCTGCTCATCGCATGTTGCGACCTTAACGCATCCGTGAAGATCAACTCGATGTTCTCGTCCGACATGGTGCTGCAGCGGAATGCTGTCGTTCCTGTCTGGGGAACGGCTGCTCCTTCGGAATCGGTTTCGGTGGAGATCAACGGACAGATCCAACGGACGAAGACGTCCGATGACGGAAAATGGAATATCCTTCTGCAGCCGATGATGGAAGGTGGACCGTTCATATTGACCGTTACCGGGATGAATGTGATTCAATTGCACAATGTAATGGTCGGCGAAGTGTGGATCTGTTCCGGTCAGTCCAACATGACATTCGAGCTGAAGAAAACATCGGCCGCGAAAGAGGATGTCGCAGCAGCGAACAATCCGATACTCCGTCTCTTTACTGTTCCGCGGGTTGTCTCAGAGACGCTCAAGACGGAATGTACCGGTGTGTGGACTGTCTGCACTCCGGAACAAGCGGAAGATTTTTCCGCCGTGGCTTATTTTTTTGGAAAAGCTTTACAGGAGTCGCTGCAGATCCCGATCGGATTGATCCACGTCTCCTGGGGAGGAACTGCAGCGGAAGGATGGGTCTCGCGGGGGCTGCTGGAGAGGAATCCGGATTTCGTTCCGATCCTTGACCGATGGAAACGCGATATAGAAAATTATCCGCAGGCGATTTCTGAATTCAACCGCAGGCAGCCGGATCTGCAGGCGCAATGGAAAATTGACTCAGCAGATGCTGTGAGCAAAGGACGAGCCCTACCCCGCAAGCCGACCGCACCGCGAGGACCGGGGCATCGGGATACTCCGACCGGACAGTTCAACGGGATGCTCTCACCGGTGATACCGTTTGCAATGCGCGGAGTGATCTGGTATCAGGGAGAAGCGAACGCTTCACGGGCATATCAATACCGGACCCTCTTCCCGGCTCTGATCACGGAATGGAGGGAATTATGGAAACAGGGAGATTTCCCGTTCTATTTTGTACAGCTGCCGAATCTGGACCGACAGCCCGAACCATCGAAAAGCGGATGGGCGGAACTGAGAGAATCGCAGTTAATGACTCTTTCCGTGCCGAACACCGGAATGGCTGTGACGATCGATGTCGGTGATCCGAAAGATCTTCATCCCGTCAACAAGCGACCGGTGGGAGAACGGCTTGCTCGCGTTGCGCTGGCGAAGACCTATCAAAAGAACGTTCCTTATGCCGGCCCGTCATTTGTTGATATGAAGATCGTCCGAAATTCCGCCGTGATTGAATTCAATCCCGGTGCCGGAGCATTGACCGCACGGGGAGGAAAACTGAATGGATTCTCCATAGCCGGAAATGATAAAAAGTTCGTACCGGCCAGTGCTGTGCTCAAAGGAAAAACCGTTGTTATTTCGAGTTCTTTGGTAAAAAAACCGGTTGCCGTCAGATACGGCTGGGCGGATAATCCGGATTGCACGCTCTATAATAATGCAGGATTGCCTGCGTCACCGTTCCGGACTGATGACTGGCCGGAAGTCACGTTTGGTAAGAGGTAAAGGATTACCTGTATGCATCAAAACGAAATTCGTTTACAAAATATCGTCATGCCCGAATGCTTCTGTCGGGCATCTTTCAGTTGGATTCCCGCTAAGAACACGCGGGAATGACAGAGCGAAAAATATATTTCGAAACAAATTTTCAAGAAAGAATCCAAAAAGTGTAATGAGCAATATCTTCATCATAGTATTGATTGTTGCAATATGTCTTACTACCGAGGCGAAGAACTTTTCCGTCGCTTCCGCTGCAGAGATCAAATCGATCACTTCATCCGTTCAGCCTGGTGATACGGTTCTGCTGAAGAACGGCGAGTGGAAGGATCAGGAGATTATTTTTAAGGGAGAAGGTACGTCATCACTCCCCATCGTGCTGAAAGCAGAGACGAACGGAGCAGTGATCCTGAACGGTTCAAGCAAACTCCGGTTCAGCGGTTCTTTCATGATCGTGGAGGGATTGAATTTTTCCGGCGGCGCAGTGGAAAAGGGTGCAGTGATCGAATTCCGCACATCATCGGAACAGACCGCATCGAATTCCCGGCTGACCGAATGCGCGATCGTGGATTATAATCCGGAGGACCCGGAGCTCGACTATAAATGGGTCTCCGTCTACGGCGCGAAGAACAGGATCGACCACAATTATTTCAAGGGGAAGACGCATCAAGGGGCGATGCTGGTGGTGTGGCTGAACGGTGAACCCGCCGAACATCGGATCGATCATAATTATTTCGGACCGAGACCGGAGCGGAATAAGAACGGCGCCGAGACGATCCGCATCGGTACGAGCGACTGGTGGAGAACGAATGCTCGGTCCATTGTTGAGGATAATTATTTCTACGGCTGCGACGGTGAAGTGGAGATCATTTCCAACAAGTCGTGCGCGAATATCTACCGCCGGAATACATTCGTAGAATGTGCCGGAACATTGACACTGCGTCACGGTGACCGTGCTACTGTCTATGGGAACTTCTTTTTTGGCCACGGCAAACGAAATACCGGCGGGGTGCGCATTATCGGCGAGGACCATACAGTGTATAATAATTATTTCGAGGGACTCGCCGGACGAGAGACCTACTCCGCGCTTCCGATGATGATGGGTGTTGAGGGTTCCAAGGATAACGGATACATGCAGGTAAAGAATGCGGTCGTTGTCTTCAATACATTCGTCAACAATGCCAATGTGTTCGTGCTGGGAGTGATGGGCTCGGATAACAGCGCATCGCTGCCGCCGTTGAACTGCATGATCGCAAACAATCTCGTTGTCACCCGAAAAGGAATGATCCTTGAAGAGAAACGTCCGCCGCTCAATATGACGTATCTGGGAAATATCTTTTCCGATGTTCCTTCGTCCATTTTCAGCAGATCAATGGATCTGAGAACGGAACAGATCGAATTGACGAAGGACGCCGACGGACTGTTCCGTCCGGCAGCCGGAAGTGTTGTGCTTGGTGCGGCGCGCGGCGTGTTCCCGTTTGTGACGGAAGATATGGACGGACAGAAGAGAACAGGCAGAAAAGATGTCGGCGCGGATCAAATGAGTACTGATAAGATCACTGTTCGTCCGTTGGGTCCGAACGATGTCGGACCTCAATGGACATTTATTATTGAGAAAGGAATAAAGTAATGACCAAGGAATTAATCTTTAGAAATATTGCAGCCAACAAAGGAAGAACGCTCGCTATCACGCCGCAGAATGCCGGAACGGAATTCCTGTCGGTCGGTTATATCTCTCTCGATCAGGAAACCCCTTCAGTGAGCTTCACTTCGGACGGCGAAGAGAAGATCTTTATGTGCATGTCCGGTACTGCAACGGTCACGATCGACGGTATTTCGTATGAAATGAACAAATATGACGGATT
>CALRIY020000073.1:0-18046 GCA_943364975.1 Synechococcus sp. UW140 | reverse complement strand
ACATTGTAGTGATAATTCTCTCCGGACCTCGTCGAAAATGTATTATTGGTGCTGCCGCCGGTCATGGTGATCCCGTTCTTCCAGGGATTCGCATCAAAGAAGGTCCTGGTCAGTCCGGGGAACGGATTTCCTTTTTTCCAGTTGATCTTTGCACGGTCGGATTGATCGATCACACCGATGAAAACATCATTATAGTATGTGGCGGAAAAGAAAGCGGCGGTTCCGCAAAAATAAACGAGTGTGTCCCCAGATGCTGAGAATCCGCCGAAATTCAATGCGGTAGGAGAAGGAATGTTAGTAGCGGATCTCCAATTGTCGGTGACAGCGTTATAGACATAGACGCCGGCTGTATTGGTACCAGTGTATCCGCCGGCAATGTAGATCAAACTGTCCTGATACGATACTGCTTTTGCATCTACTATGCCGACAGGAAGATTCTTCGATTTTTTCCACGTATTCTGCCGTATGCTGTATTTCCACACAGTCTGTTCTCCGGCGCCGGGAGGATCGATGACGCCGCCGATCACATACAGCGAATCCTTCAGAATAGCCGTTGCACCGCCGAGAAGTCCTGTCGGATGTACCGCCACCGTATCCCACGTATTTTTTCTTACATTGTATCGCTGCGTTGCATTCGTTAAAAAGTCATTGAGTCCTCTTCCGGAAACAATGAATAACCATGCGCTATCGCCCGAACTGTACGCCGCGGCATTCCCGGCACGGACGGGGATCGGAATTGCGGCACCCGATCTCCATATCTGTCCATTCATTACGGTACACAGAACTGTTATTACGCTCACAAGGGACACCGTTTTCATACTGCTCCTTTTATTTGCGGTTGGTGAAGTTGATTTTCATTGTGGGAACATAGAGGAAATAATCGGCGGATCGAAGAGGAAATCGGCAGAACGGACACTGCGGGGGTTGAAACGGATTTTAGCGGGTTGAGGTTGACAGCTTTTTCAATGCGGAAAGAACAGCCGGACGGTATGTTCTGCTCATCGTCAGGATCCGGCCGTTATAAAGATGTACGGCATAATCTCCACGCAGCCGGGAATGCATTTCTTTGATCAACCGGGAATTGACGATCACCGACCTATGGATCCGGAGGAAATACTCCGGGAATTGTTCTGATGCCTGTTGTAATGTCATATGAACCGTGTGAGATCGTTTGGACGTAATGCGGACATAATCTCCGTCAGCTTCAATGGATTCGATCTCTTGAAATGGGATCGGAGTCAATATACCTCTGTTCTTCACGATAAAGATATCCGAGGACTTCACCGATGATTCATCGGAGAGCACTGCCCTGATCTTTTCTAATTCTGTTGATATGATGCCGGCCGAACGTATCATCCTGATCCGTTCAACGGATCGATCGATCCTGCTCTCCTCGAACGGTTTCACGATATAATCCGCCGCATTCACGTCGAATGCTTGAACGGCAAAATCGTTATAGGCGGTGACAAAGACAACGAGAGGAAGGAAACCATTTGGTATGGCATTGAGTACTTCAAATCCGTCGGGGTCCGGTATCCGGATATCGAGAAATACCACATCGGGCCGGAGTGCCGTTATGGCTTTAACGGCGGATGCTCCGTCACTGCACACGCCGACCACATTCAGATCATGGTGTTTGGCCAGACACCGCAGAAGAAATCTTCGAGCATGCAGTTCATCTTCCACGATCACTGCATTCATGAACGCACCGGGATGATCAATTCTGCGATGCTAGTTCCGCTCTGTTCGAACAGCCTGAACGAGGAGCGTTCACCGTACAACTGGTTCAGTCGGGATCTGGTGGAGGAGATGCCGATGCCGAATGAATTGGACCGGTCATTCCGAACCGGTCCCGGATTACTGATCCGGATATGCAGAGCATTGTCGATCATCCTTGCAACAAGTGCAATCGTTCCCGGAGCGGATGAGCGTTCGATCCCGTGTTTGATGGAGTTTTCCACCAATGGCTGCAGGAGCAGATTTGGGACATGATGGCTACCGGTTCCTTCCGAAAGATCGATCGAGATATTTAACTTATCCTCGAAACGGATCTTTTCGATCTCAAGATATTTCTCAACCAGCGCCATCTCTTCTGCTAATGTATGTTCCTGAACGTCGATCTCCGCCAGCGTCATTCGCAGCAATTCGCTTAACCGGACGATCATACGGGTTGCAGTATCCGGATCGGAATGGATAAGAGAAGAGACTGTATGCATGGTATTGAAGAGAAAATGAGGCTGGAGCTGCAGCTTTACCGCCTGTAATCGTGCTTCCGCGAGCTGTTTCTCGAGGATCGAAGCATGCAGCTGGCGGTCACGATATGCGATATAATATCGAATTCCCTGCACCGCACCGATGATGGCGAAATACGTCAGGACATTCCGGTGGAACCGTAGAACAAGGTTGAAAAGAATATGCTCGGTGAGATCGAACGGTCTTCCGGCGAACGCGGGCATCTGCTGACAGACTCCGATCAAACCGGCAAGATACGCGTGAATAATGCTGTGTGCCGCTGCGATGGAACAACAGATCACCGCGTGGGTCACGATAAGTCGCTTCCAATCGGCACGGGTGAACGGGAACCGTACTGCTGCAAAAATCGCGATGAGTCCGAGCGGAATCCACGCCAATCCTTCGGGAACGATCAAGAGGAACATGAATCCGAATGAATATCGGGACGCGGTCAGAGATTGGTAATAAAGATAGGATTCGCTGGTAAAATAGAATGTGAAGAAGACCCAGAAGAGAAGGTACAGAACAAAATGAAAGGATCGTTTGTGCAGCAGCAGGTCCATACGCTCCCGGTCATTTTTTTTGCAGTTCCAGAGCCATCCGTTCCAGACTCGGAATGTAATCCATCACGAACACCTCTTCGGACTGGGTCAAATTGACCGTCGGAACGACTTCGATCCTTTGATAGAGGCTGTTCGGGATCTCGCTGATCCTGCTGACGATACCGATCTTGATTCCGGGAGGAAATGCGTTGCTGTATTCCGATGTGATGACCGCATCACCTTCCTTCACATCCTGTGTCTTTGCCACATTCTTCAGCAGGATCGATTTCCCGTCCCATGCAATGATCCCGTCCACCCGGCTCCGCTGGATCTTCGCACTCGCACGGAAATCGACATTCACGATCAGCTGCCCGATGGAAAAGCCTCCGCTCACCGCAACGATCCTTCCGATCAAGCCTTCACCGGTCACGATCGGATTCCCGATGTGCACGCTGTCATCCGAACCGACATTGAGTGTTAATGCATTGCGCAGAAGATTGAGATTCTTCGAGACCACCTTGGCGCCGATCAGTTTCACCGATGACGTTTCTTGGAGTGCGATCATGGATCGGAGGCGGATGTTCTCCAGGCGTGCTTCGCGCAGCTGGTTGACCTCGTCGGAAAGATTCACATTTACTTTTCGGAGCAGCTCATTCTCACGCTGAAGTGCGGTGATGTTCGGTATCCACGAGAAGGTCTGCTGGATGACACCCAGCGTTCCGACAGTCAAAGAGCGGATCTGGCGGATCTGCACATTGTCGTTCACCACCAGAAGGATGATGGAAAGGGAAACGAGCGTGACGAGGACGACATACTCTTTAAAGAGGAACAGATATTGATAGAGTCGCTGGACCATGGATGGATCAATACCGTCTGCTGGTCAAAAGCACTTTGTGATATTTTTCGAGATTCTCCAGCACGCGGCCTGTCCCGCGGACGACCGCCGTGAGCGGATCTTCGGCAACATGCACCGGAAGATTCGTCTCAAGCCGCAGACGTTCATCCAGACCTTTGATCAGCGCGCCGCCGCCCGTGAGCATGATGCCCCGGTCGAGAATATCGGATGCCAATTCGGGAGGAGTGCGTTCCAACGTCATCTTCACTCCGTCGATGATGGAAGAGATGTTCTCATTCAGCGCTTCACGGATCTCCACGGAACTTGCTTCCGTGGTCTTCGGAATTCCGTTCACGAGATCGCGTCCTTTTACCTGGATCGTCACCTCTTCCTTCATCGGCATCACCGAACCGACCTCGCACTTGATCGCTTCCGCGGTCCGTTCACCGATCAGGATGTTATGATTCTTCTTGAAGAACTGGATGATCGCATTGTTCAGTTCGTCCCCTGCGATGCGGATCGATTCTTCATTCACGATCCCGGAGAGTGCGATGACCGCGATCTCCGTTGTGCCGCCGCCGATATCCACGATCATATTCCCGACCGGCGCTTCCACATCCAAGCCGATGCCGATCGCTGCCGCCATCGGTTCCGCGATCAGATGCACTTCCTTCGCACCCGCATGCTCTGCGGAATCACGCACAGCCCGTTTCTCCACTTCGGTCACTCCGCTCGGTACGCAGACCACGATCCTGCGGCTCGGCATCCAGCTGGAATGGATCTTCTTGATGAACTCCCGCAGCATCCCTTCGGCGATCTCGAAATCTGCGATCACGCCGTCCCGCATCGGACGGATCGTACGGATATCCCTGTGCGTTCTGCCGAGCATCTCCCGCGCTTCATTCCCGATCGCAACGATCTTCTTCGTGTTGCGGTCGAATGCAACGATCGATGGTTCATTCAGAACGATCCCCTTGCCCTTCATGTAGACGAGCGTGTTTGCCGTTCCCAAGTCGATGGCGATATCCGCCGAAAAATAATCTAAGACACCCATAATAATTCTTTAATGTTTAAAATGACGAATTCCTGTAAAGACCATTGCGATGTTATGGTCGTTTGCTGCTTGAATTACTTCCTCATCACGGATCGACCCGCCGGGTTGGATCACCGCTGTTGCTCCGGCACTCACTGCTTCAAGCAGTCCGTCGGCGAACGGAAAGAACGCATCCGATGCCACCACACTGCCCTGCAAAGATAAGTTACTTTCTTTAGATTTCCATACTGCAATTTTTGAAGAATCGATGCGTGACATCTGTCCGGCACCGACAGCTAAGGTCCTGTCCTTTGCTCCGTAGATAATTGCATTGGATTTAACGTGTTTAGCCACTTTCCAGACGAACATCATCGCTTCAAGTTCATCAGGGGAGGGCTGCCGTTTGGTCACCACTTTCAGCTGCTCTTTTCCGGTGCGGACCGAATCCTTGGTTTGGACAAGGATCCCGCCGGAGACCGAACGGATATCGAGTCCGCCGGCTTGCTGTCGCATGATCCGTACGATCCTCCGGTCTTTCTTCTTCATCAGAAATTCAAGGACGCCTTCCTCAAATTCAGGGGCCAGGATGATCTCAGTGAAGATCTCATTCATTGCTGCGGCAGCACTCATGTCGAGCGGACGGTTGACCGCAATGATGCCGCCGAACGGCGCTTTGGTGTCGGTGGCGAATGCTTTTCGATATGCTTCCTCCAGGGTCGCTGCTGTTCCGACGCCGCACGGATTCGTATGCTTGATGATGACGACGGTCGGAGCATCGAATTCCGCAACAAGATTCACCGCAGCATTCGCATCGATGATGTTGTTGAAGGAGAGTTCTTTGCCGTGCAGTTTCTTCAAAGTGTCGTCAAACGGACCGTACAGCGCAGCAGCCTGATGCGGATTTTCGCCGTACCGAAGGTCTGCATATTTTTTTACGGAGAACGTGAACGTGGAGGGGAGCTCTGGTGTTGAAGAGAGTCCGGAAAGATATCCGGAGATCATAGAATCGTAATGTGCAGTGTGCCGAAACACTTCCTTTGCCAGTTCAAAACAGGTCTCTTCACTGATGCCGTTCCGTTCCTTCAGTTCCCGGAGGAACGGTGCGTACCGTTCATGATTGACGATCACGGCGGTGAAGCGGTAGTTCTTTGCAGCCGAGCGGAGCATGGTCGGTCCGCCGATATCGATATTTTCGATCGCATCATCCAGATGGACGTCCTGTTGTGCAATGGTCGCCTCAAACGGATACAGATTGACCACCACCAGATCGATCGGCGTAATGTGATGTTGTGCGAGCTGCGCCTGATGCTCAGGATTATCCAGCACGGCAAGCAGTCCGGCGTGCACGGCAGGATGAAGTGTCTTCACGCGACCGTCCAGGATCTCCGGAAAACCGGTGATCTCCGAGATCTGTTTTGCGGGGATATTATTGGAGGTGAGGAGCGAGTGTGTCCCGCCGGTCGAGATGATCTCGACGCCGGCAGCGTGAAGAGCCGAGGCGAATTCTACGATTCCTTGTTTGTCCGATACACTGATGAGCGCGCGTTTGATCGTAAGCAAGTTTGCTGGTCCTTTGTTCCTATATTGATTCTGAAAATTGCTGCACTACATTCGGCAGCAGCTGATGTTCTACGGTAAGAACTTTTTTTGCAAGTGTTTCCGGTGTCTCATTCTCTGCAACCGCGACGCGTTCCTGCGCGATGATCGCACCTTCATCATACTTCTCATTCACAAAGTGGACCGTTGCGCCCGATTCTGTTTCGCCGGCAGCGATCACTGCTGTGTGAACATTCATCCCGTACATTCCTGCCCCGCCGAATTTCGGAAGCAATGCGGGATGGATATTGATGATGCGCTGTGGATATGCACGGATGATCTCTGCGTCCAACTTCTTCATATAGCCGGCAAGCACGATAAAGTTGGCGCCGAATGTTCCGAGTGTTTCGAGAATTCTTTGTTGGAACATTTCCGCTTCAGGAAACTGCCGTTGACTGATATGGAATGCAGGGATATCGAACGAACGGGCAAGCGCAAGAACACCGGATGATGAGTTGTTGCTGATAACGGTAACGATCTTTGCGGAGATCTTTCTTTCCACGATCGCGCGTTGCAGTGCTTCAAAATTTGAGCCGCGCCCTGATGCAAAGACAGCGATTTTCAACACGCAAGGGATCCTTCAACAAGCGAAAAACATCATGGAATTCATACAAATGTAAGCACAAAAGGACGGTTTGTCAATGAAAAGCAGCTGAAAATCAGTGCTTTTTCGATCATTTTCACATTCTGTCAGGTTCAGCGTACTGCCGACTCATTCAACGTCAATTGACCGCTTTTGGAATCGACTGTTGCTCTGATCCCGAGCGGCATGGTGAGTTTCCGCGGTACGTGACCGTAGACCAAACCGGTGAGGACCGGTTTCTTCAGTCGGCCCAGATAATCGTTCAGGACCTGGTCGACAGTAAGGAACGGTTTACTCGTATCACCAGTTTTAACGTCGGTCAATTCACCCATCAGTATCCCTTGTGCATCGTTCAGAATTCCGGTCAGCCGGAGCTGATTCATCAATCTGTCGAATCTGTAGGTCTCTTCTTCGATCTCCTCGATGAAGAGGAGGGTCCGTTTGAAAGAGGGAAGATACTTACTTCCTGCGATCGCAGCGATCAAGGAGAGATTTCCCCCCATGAGGATCCCCGATGCTTTGCCGTGCACCAACGGTGTCAGCACTCTGCCGTCCGGATTGACGAATGCACCCAGTTTCTTCGTGGAAGTGAGGCAGCGCCAGAAATGCTCTTCGGTGAAGGGGTCTATTCCTTTGAACATCTCCACTCCGCTCATCGGTCCGGAAAAGGTTGCTAATCCGGTTTTCCGGTAGATCGCCAGCTGTAGTGCGGTCAGATCGCTGTATCCGACAAGGATCTTCGGATTGTTCTTAATGATAGAGTATTTCAGCAGCGGGAGTATCCTCGGCGTGCCGTATCCGCCCCGGACGGCGATGATCGCTTTCACATCCTTGTCGGCAAACATCTCATTGATGTCATCGGCGCGCTGTTGATCGGTCCCGGCAAGATATCCGTACACCTTCTCTGTATTCCGTCCGATCTTGACGCGGTACCCAAGCCGCTCAAGATACTCGGCTCCTTTGAAGATCTTTTCCGTTGAACTTGGCGGACTGGCCGGCGAAACGATCCCGATCAGGTCCCCTTTTTTCAAAGCACGCGGTTTGATGGTCATATTTATCTCTTGATTTCCATAATTTGAAAGATATAGGATGCGGTCAGTTCGACCCCTTCGGCAGTATCATACAGTGAAAAATTCTTGATGCCTGCCGCGCGGATTGACAAGTCGCCTGATGACTGCTCGAAGATCAGTTTTGCATTGTCAAGATGGTAGATTCCGATCCCTTCATGACCTCTTCTTCCGGCATATTGCAGCAGTAAATATGACGATTCTCCGATGGGAAGGGAGTATTCAATGCTGTAATTGAATACATCATGCTGCTGACCCGGCACGGTCGGATCGCCCAGAATGCCGAGTCCGAGATTCGCTGTCCACTTCCCGGCCAGATGCTTTTGAAAAAGGAGTGATGAAGCAAAATTCATCTCGTCCACACCCAGGCCGGATTCGTTGCTGGCATTCGGAAGCTGGATGCCAAAGCGGACCGAAAAACCGATCCCGGAGGTATATTCACTCAGAAGGCCGAATTTTGTCCAAACGGAAAAGTCGCCGATGTCCGCCGTAGGATTGGTGCTGATGATCCTGGCTGAATTGAAAGCCGGTTCGCGTTTCTTGATCCTGAGGATATTCAGCAGGGTGCCGTCGGTCTGCAGTTCAACATATTCACTTAACGAAACGGCGAAACGGATATTCCCGAACTTGGTGAGATCGCCGGTCAGTCCGGAGAGGGGGTATGATTGTCCGCGGAAATATGCCGCCGTAAAATCGAATTGCGCGTGCCCTGATTCCAACAGCGATGCGGATTCCACCGGCAGAGGGTGCTGCTGGGACAAGAGCAGCAGAGGAAGCGATACGAAGAACAGCAGGGACGTTATCTTCAAACGGATCCGATGGATTGTGGATGAAAAAAAACGCCGATCCTCAGGATCGGCGTCAGATAGGTGCGGTGATCATACTGTTTCGGTTTCGTGCACTTTAACCCGCTTCTCAAATTCCTCTCTGAAGCGTTTCACAAAACTCTGCACCGGCCATGCGGCAGCGTCTCCGAGTGCGCAGATCGTGTTTCCTTCGATCTGATTGGCGACGTTCACCAGCATATCCACATCTTCCTGGCGCGCTTCATAATGTTCAAATCGGTGGAGCATCTTTTCAAGCCAGCCCGTACCTTCACGGCAGGGAGTGCATTGTCCGCATGACTCATGGTGATAGAAATGAGCGATTCGCGCAAGCACACGGACAAGATCGGTATCTTCATCCATCACGATCAAACCGGCTGTTCCGACGGATGAACCTGCCGCCTTCAGCGAGTCCGCGTCCATATTCACACCTTCAAGGTTCTCACCGCGTAAGACCATGGTTGAGGAACCGCCGGGAATGACCGCTTTGATCTTTTTATTTCCGGGCACACCGCCGCCGTACTGCGGATCGTTGATCAGAGACAGGAGCGGAACGCCGGTCGGGATCTCATACACTCCCGGTTTGTTCACATGTCCGCTGATACCGACGAGGATCGGTCCGGGATGTTTTGCGACGCCGATCTTGGAATACCATTCCGCTCCGTTATTGATGATGAGCGGAACGTTCGTCATGGTCTCAACATTATTGATCGTCGTGGGTGAAGCCCATAAACCTTTTGCAGCGGGGAACGGCGGTTTGATGCGGGGATAACCGCGGTCGCCTTCTACGGAATTCATCAACGCTGATTCTTCGCCGCAGATATACGCCCCTGCTCCTTTATGCGTATAGATATTTGTGGAGAAGCCTGTCCCGAGAATATTCTGACCGATGTATCCTTTGGCATACGCATCGGCCAGCGCCTTATCCACCATTCTGATCCACTTGCCGTATTCGCCGCGGATATAAAGGTAGGCAGCATTGATTCCCATGGCGTAACAGCCGATCAGGATCCCTTCGATCATCATATGGGGATTCTGTTCGAAGATCTGCCGGTCTTTGAATGTCCCCGGTTCGGATTCATCGCCGTTCACCGCGAGATACTTCGGTCTGTCATTCCCTTTCGGCATGAAGGACCATTTTAAACCGGTCGGGAAGCAGGCTCCGCCGCGGCCGCGAAGTCCTGATTTCTTCACCTCATCGATCACTTCTTCCGGTTTCATCTGCAGCGCTTTCTTTAACGCCGCATATCCGCCGTGCTGTTCATAGACATCGATCTGATGGTAGTTCTTGATTTCCGGGAGTATGTATTTTTCCATAGTCTCTAAATAAGGGTGGAACGGATTCGAATGATTTATTTCAGTCCGGAGAGGATCTGTTCTGCTTTTTCGGGAGTGAGATGCTCATGATATTCCTCGCCGATGGCGAACATCGGAGCGCCGCCGCAGGCTCCCATACATTCCACTTCACTGATGGTGAATTTGCCGTCCGCCGATGTGGAGCCGAGTTTCGTGCCGCATATTTTCTCCGCGGCGGCAAGGATCTTGTCCGAACCGCGCAGCTGGCATGAAACATTCGTGCAGACTTCAATATGGTATTTCCCCAATTTCTTGTCATTGTACATCGTATAGAACGTGACGACACCGAGCACGTGAGCATACGGAACACCGACAAGATCACCGATGAATTTCATCATCTCCTGGGAGATCCAACCTTCCTGTTCCTGAGCGATCCAGAGGATGGGAAGAAGGGCCGCTTTCTTTTCGGGATAGCGGGCAAAGAGTGCTTGTGCTTTTTCGAGATTTTCAGGTTTGAGCATAGGAAGAAAGAATATTGACAGAATAACCGTCCGGCAGCCGGACGGGACAAATTGATCGACTACTTATCCGCTTCACCCATCACCGGATCGAGACTTCCGAGCACGGCAACGATATCGGAGATCATTCCTCCTTCGACGAGCAAGGAGGTGGACTGTAGATTCATGAATGAAGGGGAACGGATCTTCAGTCTCCACGGATGACCTTCACCGCGCGACTGTATATAGAATCCGAGTTCGCCTTTGGATGCTTCGACGGCATGATAGACCTCTCCGACCGGAGGGTTCACGCCGAAATTGATCAGCATGAAATCGTGGATCAGCTCTTCCATTTTCGTGTAGACCTGTTCCTTGCGGGGCAGGACCTTCTTCGGTTCATTGGCGTGAACAGGACCCGCCGGCATCTTTTCCAGACACTGACGGATGATCTTCACACTTTCTTTCACTTCATTCAGTCGCACATAGTAGCGGGAGAGACAGTCACCGTCATTCAGAACGGGGATATCGAAATCCAAATCATTGTAGACAAGATACGGCTGTGTCCGGCGGAGATCGCAAGCCAGTCCGACCGCCCGGAGATTCGGTCCGCTCATTCCCATAGCCACGGCCTGCTCTTGAGTGATCACGCCGATGCCGTCCAGCCGCTCCACAAAGATGCGGTTGGTGTTCAGCATGGTGATACATTCATTGAACTTCTCGGGGAATTGATCGAAGAAACCTCTGACCGCGGTGATCACGTCGGGAGTCATGTCGTGTGCTAGTCCGCCGACACGGGTAAAACTGGTGGTAAAGCGTGCACCGGTCAGCAGTTCGAAGATATCATACATTTTTTCGCGTTCGCGGAAGGTCCAGGTGAACACGGTTAGAGCGCCGACGTCCATCGCCAATGCACCGATCCCCAGCAGGTGGGAGGAGATACGGGCCATTTCGGAAATGATTGTTCGGATATATTGAGCGCGTTTGGGTGCTTCAATGCCGACCAATTTCTCTACCGCGAGCACGTAAGCGGTATTGTTCATCAGCGGTGACAGATAATCGAGCCGGTCGGTATGCGGTATGAATTCGTGATAGGAGCAATTCTCAGCAAGTTTCTCATAGCCGCGGTGAAGATAACCGAGCTCGGGAACACATGCCGCAACTGTTTCACCGTCCAGTTTGATCAGCAGGCGAAGGACACCGTGCGTAGCGGGATGCTGCGGTCCCATATTCAGGATCATCTCATTATCGAGCGCATCACCGAAGTATACACTGGTGTTCTTATTCTCTAATGCAGCGAGGATCTTCTGCTGCCGTACTTCCATTGCTTGTTCTAAATTCATCGGTATGTTCTATTATAGGATAATTATTTTCGTGGCAGGGGGATCGAATCCGGAACACCCATCATCGGGAAGTCCTTCCGTAGCGGATGGTACTCAAATTCCTCCGGCATATACATTCTGCGGAGATCGTTATGTCCGTCGAAGATGATGCCGAACATATCATAGGTCTCACGTTCAGGCCAATTGGCACCCGGCCAAACGGAGGTAACGGATGGACAGTGAAGGTCCGCTTCATCCACCAGGACCTTTACCCGTACCCGGTGATTGTGTTTGACGGAATACAGATTGTAGATCACTTCGAACCGGTTCTCCGGTGTATAGGCATCCGCTCCGCAGATGTCGGAACAATAATTGAAGAGTGACGATTCATCATCACGAAGGAAACGGCAGATCTCAACGATCTCCTGTTTCTTCACGATGATGGTGGTCTCACCTCGGAACTCCGATGACGAGATAACGCTGTTGGGAAATGCAGCGGTGAGTTTTTCTACGACGGTAGTTAACATAGATTCAGACGGATTAAGATTTGTCGGCGATGATTCTGCGACCGCTCAGTCGAGCAGTACGCGCTCTATAATAGAGGGTCAGTTGTTGTTCACACCCTGGATCTGCAGCAGTTCCTGTTCCTTCCGTTCTGATGCGACGGTCATCGGTGTGCCCCGGCTCTCGCCGCGCTGGATCTTTTCCTGGATCATCATCAGCGCATGCAGAAGATTGTCGGGACGGGGAGGACAGCCGGCGACATAGACATCGACCGGTAGGAATTGATCGATCCCTTGCACAACGGAATAGGTGCGATACATTCCGCCAGAGGAGGTGCATGCCCCCATGGCGATCACCCATTTCGGATCGGGCATCTGATCATAGATCTTGCGCACGACAGTAGCCATTTTATAGGTGGTGGTTCCTGCTACCAGCAGCAGGTCGGACT
The DNA here is from genome assembly GCA_943364975.1 of Synechococcus sp. UW140. Lineage (GTDB taxonomy): Bacteria > Bacteroidota > Ignavibacteria > UBA10030 > UBA8401 > UBA8401. The sequence continues at coordinate 5,270 of CALRIY020000073.1, read as the reverse complement.
GGCGGGGGGAGAAACGGAATACCTCCGCTCCGAACCGGGCCACGTCGAACCGAGGCATTGCGAATGCCATCATCTCAATACCGCAGCAGGAGATCCCGAGCGGCATCGGCCAGATGGAATTTTTCCTGCACCAGTTGATAGCTGAGTCGATGGTGGTTGTCAGTGCGGTGTCGCCAAGTGCGTGTTCTAATCCCATTGCAAAGCTCCTTTTTTCAAAATGTAAATATATCCGACGAGAAGGATCACAATGAACGTGATCATCTCAACATATCCAAACAATCCGAGCGCACGAAAGTTCACTGCCCATGGATAGAGGAAGATCACTTCGATATCGAACAAGATGAAGAGGACGGCGACCATATAATACTTCACGGAGAATCGTTCTCTCGCCGTGTTGATCGGCGGCATTCCGCTTTCATAGGTCGAAAGTTTTTCGGGATTCGGACGGTGAGGTCCCAGAAAACGCTGGAGCGTCAAAAAGACGAGTCCGAGAAAGGCGGCAACGCCGATCATCATGAAAATAGGTATGTAAGATTGCATAAGGGATGATTAAATAGAGAAGAAAAATTCCACAACATGAAAATTTATTGAAAAAATGCCCTAAAGTCAATGCGATTCCGTTCATACAAACCGATGCGTACGCACATCGCGCCGCGGCAAAAATCCTGATGCGGATTTTCATCCTGAATGTATCAGCAGTTCAGGAATGGCGATATTTCCTCCGCGGAATGATCGTCAGTGAACACTCCGAAATATCTTAACAGCCGTTATATATCTATGGTCGTTATACAGCATCCGGATGCGACGCAGCAGATGAAGATTTTTGTCTTCCGTTATAGTTTCTCCGGTTGCTTCTTTTGGTTTTCTATAACGGCGTTATGTGGCAATTGTCAATCCAGGCACAGCCTTTCCTTTTTTTGTCAAGTTAAGTTTTGATGCCATATTTGACACAGTAATTGACCTCATTTTTCCCTTGACTTGAGTGTTGTAACCATCTATATTCGCATACAGTTACACAGGACGCAATTCTCTCCACGTTATCTGTACGTTAATTTTGAGTAAAAACCCGGGGGCTTTCTCTAGAATTAGAGAAAGAAGGAGTCTTTTTCCCTTTTTGTTCAAAATTTGGGCCCTGATAGCAGTAACTCTTAATTCGGACTCTTTATACCAATTTTATCAAATATTTTTAATTAACAGGAGGTTATAACCTAATGAGTGACACTAAAGTAGCGGTAAAAGAAACAGCATCGCGAAAGAAATCGGGGACTCAGGGGCTTACATTCCGTCGTTTTTTCACTCAGGAGGGGATTCATCCTTTTGACCAGGTGGAATGGGAATTAAGAACCGCAGTGATTACGAACGAAAAAGGGGAAAAGATCTTTGAACAGAAGAATGTCGAGATCCCGAAATCGTGGTCGATGACCGCTACCAACGTGGTTGTTTCGAAGTACTTTCACGGCCAGATCAACACACCGGAACGTGAAACAAGCGTCCGACAGATCGTGGATCGTGTAGCAAAATCAACAGTGGGCTGGGGACGGAAGCAGAAGTATTTCGCAACAGAGCAGGATGCCGATATATTCTATAATGAGCTCTGCTTCATTCTGGTGAATCAATATATGGCGTTCAATAGCCCGGTATGGTTCAATGTGGGAGTGGAAGAAAAGCCGCAGTGCTCTGCCTGCTTCATCAATTCCGTTCAGGATTCCATGGAATCGATCCTCGGTTTGGCCCGCACCGAAGGTATGCTCTTTAAGTTTGGATCAGGAACAGGTTCCAACCTGTCTACGCTTCGTTCTTCTAAAGAGAACCTGGCTGGCGGCGGAACAGCGTCCGGACCGGTGTCGTTCATGAAAGGATTTGATGCGTTTGCAGGAGTGATCAAATCCGGCGGGAAGACACGCCGCGCTGCAAAGATGGTCATTTTAAATGCCGAACATCCTGATGTCGTCGAGTTCATCAATTGTAAGGCGGTGGAAGAGAAGAAGGCATGGGCATTGATCGACGCCGGTTACAACGGCGGATTCAATGTTCCCGGCGGTGCATATGATTCAGTCTCGTATCAGAACGCGAACCATTCCGTCCGTGTGACTGATGATTTCATGAAAGCAGTCCTGGAAGACAAAGAGTGGCATACCAAAGCGGTAAAAGGGGGCAAGCCGGTGGATACGTACCGAGCCCGCGATCTGATGCGTCAGATCTCCGAAGCAGCATGGATCTGCGGTGATCCGGGAATGCAGTTCGATACCACGGTGAATGCATGGCATACATCTTCCAATACATCCCGGATCAATGCATCGAATCCCTGCAGCGAGTATATGTATCTGGATGATTCCGCGTGCAACCTTGCATCGTTGAATCTGATGAAATTCCGCACCGACAACGGTGAGTTCAATGTAGAATCGTTCAAATATGCCGTGGATATCACGATCACTGCACAGGAGATCTTTGTGGATAATGCAAGTTATCCTACGCCGGCGATCGAAAAGAACAGCCATGATTACCGTCCGCTCGGACTCGGGTATGCAAATCTCGGCGCACTGTTGATGGCGCGCGGTCTTGCGTATGATTCCGATTCAGGACGCGAGTATGCTGCAGCGATCACGTCACTGATGTGCGGTGAAGCGTATGCTCAATCCTCGCGCATTGCAGAACATACCGGTCCGTTCAAAGGCTATGCGATCAACCGCGAACCGATGCTCGGAGTGATGAACAAGCACAGCATCCACGCAGACCGTATTTCACGCGAGTATGTGCCGAACGAACTGTGGGAAGCCTCCAGCAACTCCTGGAAAGATGCGATCGAACTCGGCAAAGTGAACGGATACCGTAACGGTCAGGCGACCGTTCTGGCTCCGACCGGAACGATCGGGTTCATGATGGATTGCGACACCACCGGTGTTGAACCCGATATCGCGCTGGTAAAATACAAGAAACTTGTCGGCGGCGGAATGATGAAGATCGTCAACCAGACTGTCCCCGAAGCACTGCGCAAACTGGGATACGACAGCGAGGCGATCGAACACATCGTTTCGTACATCGATAAGAATGATACGATCGAGGGTGCTCCGTTCCTGAAAGAAGAACATCTTTCCGTGTTCGACTGCGCTTTCAAACCGGCAAAGGGAAAACGTTCCATTCAATACATGGGACATATCAAAATGATGGGTGCAACACAGCCGTTCCTTTCCGGTGCGATCTCCAAAACAGTGAATATGCCGACCGAAGTGACGCCGGATGATATCATGCAGGCGTATATCGAATCATGGAAGCTCGGACTGAAAGCTGTCGCGGTATACCGTGACGGTTGCAAACGCACACAGCCGCTCTCCACATCGCTGGACGGCGACAAGAAGAAAGAAGAGAAGAAAGTGGATGCACGTCTTGCCCGCCGCCGGCTCCCGGCAGAGCGCGCAGCATACACGCATAAGTTCAGCATCGCCGGTCACGAAGGATACATCACTGCCGGCATGTATGAGGACGGCACACCGGGCGAGGTCTTCATCACCATGTCCAAAGAAGGATCCACACTCTCCGGCATGATGGATGCATTTGCAACGTCGATCTCCATTGCACTGCAGTACGGCGTTCCGATCAAAGTGCTGGTGGATAAGTTCAGTCATATGCGGTTTGAGCCTTCCGGATTCACGCAGAATCCCGAGATCCCGATCGCAAAATCGATCTGCGACTATCTCTTCCGGTGGCTGGGACTGAAATTCCTGCCGAAGGATGAGCAGGTGATGTCCATGGTCAGCGAGACCCCCGTTCTTGAAGCAGCACCGAAAGCGGAGATCAGAGCCGAAGTGACCACCGCAGCGGAACGGGGCGAGAAATACGTGTTCCAGACACAGGCAGATGCACCGCCGTGCCACGAATGCGGAAGTTTGATGATCCGTTCAGGTGCATGCTATAAATGCACACAGTGCGGTTCAACAAGCGGCTGCTCCTGAGATTTAGCCACAGAGGGCACAGAAAAGTAAAAAAATGTAGGACACCATTAAGGTGTCCTACATTTGTTAAATGAAAAACTGGTAGGAAGCAACCCCAGCCAAGACAATACGAACAACTTTAATATTTTTATGTAACTCATATATGCAGTAATCGGAATTTTTAGGAACCTGAACGGCGTCCAGAAGATTTCATTCTGTGGCGCCGTTTTTAGTTTAAAAATAGTAAGGGCGATGTCTCTCGGCCAAGAAAGTACATCGCCCTTAATAAAATAAAACAATCACCATTAAGTGAAAGGAAAAAAAATGCGAAAGCTAAGCAGAAGATAGGTTAGCCCCGAACTTCCTTCGGGGCATATAATATGGTATAAGTTTTCAAAAAGCAATCTTAACTTAACATTTAATAAGGAATATTTTATGCCTAAATATACTCGCAACACAGGGAAATCCTGGACTAAACCTGAGGTCTCCAAACTGCAAAACCTTGCAGAACATAATACACCAACTCGTGTCATTGGATTTAAACTAGGCCGCACGGAAAGTGCCATTAGAACCCAAGCAGCTAAAAATAACATCAGTTTGAAGCCAACAAACCAATCACCATACAATCGCACCAAATAATATATAAAGTGTCGACGTAGAAAAGCGTCGACACTTTATACTTAAATATTTTAGTGAGGTATAGATGAAAGTCACAGATCAAAATGAAGTAAAACTAATCATTAAAGATGAAATATCAAAAGCAAATGAACGCAATGAGTTTTACACACGTGACCGTATTGATCATACATTAAAGATTTTAAAAATTAGTTTAACGATTGTTACAGTTTTATTAGCTGGCTTTGCATACTTTGGAATACCATATTTAATAAAAAATTCAATTGACACTAAAATTGGTGAATCTGCATTAAACTCGTATAGAGAAGGACTTGATTCAGTATTAACGATATCCAAGCAAAAGGCTGATTCTTTGCATCAAATATGGATTCCGGCAAAAAACATTTATACACAGTTGGACCAGTTTTCGAAATCATCGTCAAATCCAGGATTAATCAATTATTTATATGTTAATACTATATTTGACGAATCATCTACGATAAAAATGGACAATTTAAGTCCAAACTCATGGGTAGGTGTCCCATATCGTAAAAATTCAGAATCAATGATTATAGCACTTACAGTTAAAAATGTAAACGAAAAATTCTTAATAATTTACAGTTATAGAATAAAATATTTGGAAGAAGGTAGAGTTAAAAGTGCTGTATTAATTCATCAAAATGGTATTCGGATTAAAGAACTTTATGGAGACGGGGGCATTACATC
>CALRIY020000072.1:0-18150 GCA_943364975.1 Synechococcus sp. UW140 | reverse complement strand
GATCGTCATCATCAACACGAACGGCAAAACGATCGTGGATGAACCGAAGATCGAAGCGGATATGGGGATCATTTTCAACGGCGTCGGTGTCCGGAACAATCTCACCGATTCCATGAAGTACTATAAAGGCAAGATCGGCATCGAGATCCGCGGTTCCTCCTCGCAGATGTTCCCCAAGAAACAGTACGGATTGGAGACCCGTGATTCATCCGGCGGCGATGCGGATGTCTCGTTCTTCGGGATGCCGCTTGAAAGTGACTGGATCCTCTCGGCACAATACAATGATAAGACGCTGATGCGCGACGTCTTTACCTATTCGCTCTCGAATTCCATGGGGCGCTACGCCAGCCGGACCCGGTACTGTGAACTGGTGCTGAACGGCGAATATATGGGTGTGTATATGCTGTTCGAAAAGATCAAACGGGACAAGGGGAGAGTGAATATCACCAAGCTGGATTCCACCGGAGCATTCGGTGATCCGCTGACGGGCGGGTATATCATCAAGATCGATAAACTGAGCGGCACGGGAAATGACGGCTGGTATTCCAGTTTCCTCCCGCGCATTGGATCACCGTACAAGATCAATTACCTGTATGATTTCCCGAAACCGGAGGATATCACGGATGTGCAGAAAACATACATCAAAAATTATATCGCACAGGTGGAAGGGATCCTCTATTCGGCGAATTACGCCGACACCGGTGTCGGGTATACCAAGTATGTCGATCTTCCCTCCATGGTCGATTTCTTTTTGATCAACGAATTTGCACGGAATGTGGATGGTTTCCGTCTGAGCACCTATATGTATAAGGATAAGGACTCGAAGAACCCGAAACTCTTCTTCGGTCCGGTGTGGGATTTCAATCACGCCTACGGTAACTGCGACTATTACGATGCCGCACAGGTGAACGGCTGGCAGACAGCGTGGTTCAACTCTTCCACGTCGTTCCAGAACAGTGACATGTGGCAGCCGCCGTTCTGGTGGGTGAAAGTGCTGCAGGACAGCGTATTCCTGCGCGCTGCAAAGACACGCTGGGAATATCTCCGGAAGAATCAGCTCTCGATTCCGCGGGTAAATGCGTTTATCGATTCTGTTGCATCGCATATTGACGAAGCACAACAGCGCAATTTTGAACGCTGGCCCATTTTGAATACGTACGTTTGGCCCAATGCGTATGTCGGCGGCAGTTACGCGAACGAGATCACATATATGAAAAAATGGATCGCCGACCGCACCGCATGGATCGATGGTAAGCTGACAGGCGGTTCTCTGTCCGCCGGCGAGGAAAATGATCGGCTCCCCCTTGCATTCGGATTGGCGCAGAATTATCCCAATCCGTTCAATCCAAGCACAACGATAGAATACTCAATTCCCGAACACCTTCCAGGTCTTAAAGACCTGGAAGGTGTAGGCGTTACACTAAAGATATTCGATATCCTCGGCAGTGAGATCGCAACCTTGGTAAATGAACGAAAGAATGCAGGAAGTTATTCCGTGCAATTCAATGCTTCATCGTTGCCGAGTGGTCTTTATTATTACCGGCTCCAGTCCGGAGAGCATTCCTTCACAAAAAAAATGGTCTTGATAAAATAATGATGAAATCCACACTACAACAATTGTCATTGCACGGCGTTCTTTGCCGAAGCAGTCTCCTTATCATGATCTTCGCTTCAATGCTCTATAGCGAAGGGTTTCTGAAAGTCTCCGGCACAAAGATCGTTGACGGCACCGGACAGGAAATCATCCTGCGCGGGATGGGACTCGGGGGCTGGATGGTTCCCGAAGGATACATGTTCCAAATGAGTGCCTTCGCCAATGCTCCGTGGGAGATCAAAAAGAAAGTGATCGATGTCGTCGGAACGCAGAAAGCCGATACGTTCTGGAACGCTTTCCGCAAAAATTTTGTCCAGCGGAAGGATATTCAACGGCTCAAAGAGCTTGGATACAATTCCGTCCGCCTGCCGATGCACTGGGAATTCTATATGAATCCCGACGCTTCGTTCCGTCAGGAAGGATTCCTCATGACCGATTCATTGCTGCAATGGTGTAAGGAGAGCAGCATCTATCTGATCCTGGACCTGCATGCGGCGCCGGGGGGACAAAGCGCGAATAATATCAGCGATTACAATTCGGCGTATCCCTCGCTGTGGCAAAGTGAGACGAACAAACAGATGACGGTCTCGCTTTGGAAGGAATTGGCTTCACGATATAAGAATGAGCAATGGATCGGCGGATACGACATCCTGAACGAACCGGCGTGGGACCTTCCCCCGTCGAACAAACCGCTCCGGGATCTTTCTGTTGCTATCGCGTCAGCGATACGCACGGTGGATACGACACATATCGTCTTCGTGGAAGGGAATTGGTATGCCACGGATTTCAACGGAATGACGCCGGCGTGGGACGCGAAGATGGTCTGGAGTTTCCACAAATACTGGAACTCGAACGATATCGGTTCCATCAATTACCTTTTGACGCTTCGCAATACGACCAACCGTCCGCTCTGGCTCGGAGAATCCGGCGAGAATTCGAATACGTGGTTCACTGACTGCATTAAACTTCTCGAGGAGAACTCCATCGGATGGTCCTGGTGGACCATCAAAAAATTCGGCACCATTAACGGACCGTTCTCCGTTCCGGTCTCTCCGGCGTATGATCAACTGCTCAAATACTGGAAAGGCCAGGCATCAAAACCTTCGGCGGATGCTGCGATGAGCGCATTAATGGGAATGGCGGAAGGACTGGCGCTGGAAAAATGCCACTATAATCAGGGGGTGACCGATGCGATGTTCCGTCAGGTCTATGATGCTTCGAACAAACCGTTCGCGGTGAACACCGCTCCCGGGACTATCTTTGCGGTGAATTATGACATGGGACGTCACGGGGTCGCGTATAAGGATGCGGAATATCAAAATGCGAACAACAGTTCTACGTGGAATAACGGCTGGCTCTACCGCAATGACGGAGTGGATATCGAAAAATGTACCGATGCGGTGACCAACGGATATAATGTCGGATGGACCTCTTCCGGTGAGTTCCTCTATTACACGGTGAATGTCGCTCAAAGCGGAAAATATTCCATGACATTCCGCGCGGCTGTTAATGATGCCGGTGGATATATCGGTACAACGTGGGACTCGGAACCGCAGTCACTTGTCGCCTTGACTCAAACGGGAGGTTGGCAGTCCTGGGCCGACAATCCGCTTGGTGAGGTCATTCTCTCCGCAGGAACACACAAACTTCGTCTTTCCATTTTCTTCGGCGGCTTCAACATCAATTATCTGAAAATGACGCTGCTCGAGGCAATGTCCGTCCAGGAAGAACAGAATATTCCCTCTGAATTCTCGCTCAGTCAGAATTATCCCAATCCGTTCAATCCGAGCACAACGATAGAGTATTCCATTCCGGAACATACTTCAGATGTTAATACTCGGGACGGTGTTCTCGTTTCAATTAAAATGTACGACATGATGGGGAAAGAGATCGCAACGTTGGTGAATGAACCAAAATCTGCCGGAACGTACTCTGTGAAATTCAACGCAACACATTTATCCAGCGGAATTTATTCTTACGTCATGAATGCAGGAGCGTTCAATAGTACCAAAAAACTCATTCTAATAAAATGAATCACATTTGGTTCATTAAATAAACATGAACCGATTAGACAAGTTTGTAATTGCATCAAAACGATAGTCCTTTAATATAAGATAGTGTGTAAATAAGTGTGTGGGAGCGAAATTTAGGAGGATTGAGCGAATGGGAAGGCGATGAATGACGGGACTTTTGATGGCGCGTAGCGCCATCAACGGGGCTGCCCCAATTAAGAGGATAGAGCGAACGGGATTCATCGTGTGCGTTAAATTTCGCAAGGGGTTCTTTTGCTTCTTTTCTTGCCCCGTCAAGAAAAGAAGAGAGTAAGTATTTTTTATTAGAATAATAATGCTGAAATGATATGATGAAACGATCCCAACGACTGACCATAGTGTTTCTTCTGCTTCTGATTCTTATGCTCAGTTGTAAAAAAGAGGAAACAACCGCAGTTATTCCCCCGCAATCCATCGATGAACGGGTTGAAGCGCTTGTGAGCACCATGACGCTCGATGAGAAGATCGGTCAGATGACCCAGGTGGAACGCTCTTCCCTGAAAAGCATCTATGATATTAGGACCTATTTCCTCGGTTCGCTCCTGAGCGGCGGCGGTTCTGCACCGTCCGTTAATCAGGCTTCGTCCTGGGCGGACATGGTGGACGGATATCAGGCCGTGGCGCTGCAGACCCGGCTGAAGATCCCGATCCTCTACGGTATCGATGCGGTGCATGGAAACAATAATGTCAAAGGAGCAGTGATCTTCCCGCATAATATCGGTCTCGGTGCAACGAGGGATCCTGCGCTGGTGCAGCGTGCATCGGCAGTTGTTGCGAAGGAAGTGGCCGGCACCGGTATCCGCTGGACCTTTGCTCCCTGCATTGCGGTCGTGAGAGATGAGCGGTGGGGCAGAACGTATGAAGGATTCGGCGAGACACCTGAACTTCAGACGATGATGGCTCCCGCGGCGGTGAAAGGATTCCAGGGAAATTTCTCAGGCGGAAGTTCCGAGATCCTTGCCTGTGCTAAGCATTATGTCGGGGACGGCGGCACGACCGACGGTCATGATCAGGGAAATACTCAACTCTCGGAAGAAGAACTTCGCGCGATCCATCTTCCCGGATATATCGAAGCGATCAAGCAAGGTGTCGGTTCCGTGATGGTCTCCTACAGCAGCTGGAACAACGGGAAACTCCATGCGCATCAATATCTCATCACCGATGTGCTGAAGAAGGAATTGGGTTTTAAAGGATTCGTTGTGTCGGACTGGGCCGCGATCGATCAGATCACTGCCGACTATCCTACCTGTATCCGTGTTGCGGTCAATGCGGGGATCGACATGGTCATGGTCCCGCACAATTATGTCACCTTCATCACCGAACTGAAGAAACTCGTCAACTCCGGCGAAGTGCCGATGTCCCGCATCGACGATGCGGTCAGCCGAATTCTGAAAGTGAAAGTGCAGATGGGACTCTTCAATAAACCGATGTCGGACCGGTCGCTTACAGCAACGGTCGGTTCGGCTGAACACAGGTCCGTTGCCCGTGAATGCGTCCGCCAATCGCTCGTTCTGCTGAAGAATTCCGATTCCACGCTTCCGCTGAAGAAGAATTTGTCACGCATCCACGTTGCCGGAAAGAACGCGAACGATCTCGGAAATCAATGCGGCGGATGGACGATCAGCTGGCAGGGGAACAGCGGCAATATCACTACCGGAACTACAATTTATCAGGCTATTCAGCAGACAGTATCCGCTTCCACGAATGTGACATTCTCGCTGGACGGTTCCGGTGCAGCCGGGGCGGATGTCGGCATCGTCGTGATCGGTGAGACTCCCTATGCCGAAGGTGCAGGGGATAATAATACTCTCACCCTATCCGCTGCCGATCAAAGTGCAATTACCACGATGAAAGCCTCCGGCATCCCTGTCGTTGTCCTGCTTGTTTCCGGCCGGCCGCTCATTCTCGGCAGTGCACTGACGCAGGCCGATGCTTTCGTGGCGGCGTGGCTCCCCGGTACGGAAGGACGCGGTGTTACGGACGTGCTCTTTGGTGATTACAACTTCACGGGTAAGCTCCCTCATTCATGGCCCCGGTCCATTCAGCAAGTCCCCATTAATTATGGGGCGGCGGCCTATGATCCGCTTTTTCCCTATGGATTTGGCCTTTAATCTATTGAGGGTCTAATTCCCCGCCTCTTGTCCGAAGGACCACTTCGTGGCGGCGTCATTCCGGCGAGCCCGCCGAAGGAGGGCGAAAGCCGGAATCCAGGATCTGGATGCCAGCGTACGCTGGCATGACAAGATGCCTTGCGGCTTGCCCGCCCGAGGCGGGCTTGCCGCGAGGACATTCATTTTTGAGGGGAAACATCATACCACACACATTTGTGTTATGTTTTATTGAATTGTTTTGTGCCTTCGTGGCGGAGAACAATTTTATAATAAGGTCATTGATCGCAGAATGTCATTTGTTATTGTGAATCCCTCGTATTGCTTTTTCGGAGCGGAAGAAGGAATCTATCCAACCATCATCATAAAGAACCTATATGAAAAGAATACTAACGGTAATTGCTCTATGCGCATTCAACATCCTCACTGCTCAAACTTCGTTGTATAAGGATCCATCCGCAAAGACCGAAGCCCGCGTCAGTGATCTTCTTAAACAAATGACACTCGAGGAGAAACTGGAGATGCTCAGCGGTACCGGCTTTGCATCGAAGCCGAACACCCGTCTCGGCATTCCGTCCCTGGACATGTCCGACGGACCGGTCGGAGTCCGCTGGAAAGAATCAGTCGCTTTCCCCGCATCCATCATGCTTGCCGCAACGTTCGACACCGCGCTTGCCTTTCGATACGGCCGGGCGCTTGCACGCGAAACGAAAGCAAAGGAACGGAACACGATCCTTGGTCCCTGTGTGAACATCAACCGCATCCCGAACGGCGGTCGGAACTTCGAAAGTTACGGAGAGGATCCGTTCCTTACGTCACGCCTTGCGGTTTCGTATGTGAAGGGAGTTCAGAGCGAAGGAGTGGTGGCGACAACGAAACATTTTGCAGTGAACAATCAGGAAACGGAGAGGATGGATATCAACGCCAAGGTCGATAAGCGCGCGTTGTATGAGATCTATTTCCCGGCGTTCAAAGCAGCGGTGCAGGAAGCGAAGACCGAGGCGATCATGTGTGCATACAATAAACTGAACGGAGCGTGGTGCAGTGAGAACGAAATGCTGCTGAACACCGTCCTGAAAGAGGAATGGAAATTCGACGGTCTTGTTATGTCGGACTGGGGTGCGGTCCACAGCACGGAGAATGTTGCGCGGTACGGACTCGATCTGGAAATGCCGGGCGGAGATTTCCTGACGGTCGAAAAACTTCTTCCGCTGGTAAAAGATGGAACACTGAAAATGACGACGGTAGACGACAAGATCAAACGTATGCTTCGCGTGATGTTCCGGATGGGGTATTTTGACAGGAAACTAGATACGCCTGAGACGAATGCACCGGAACACCGGTCCGTTGCGCTCGATGTTGCGCGGGCAGGGATCGTCCTTCTTAAGAATCAGAACAACATCCTTCCTCTCGATCCTTCAAAAGTCAGATCGATCGCCGTTCTTGGTCCGAATGCGGAAGTTCTCCGCACGGGCGGAGGAGGGAGTTCCATGGTTGCTCCTGCATTCAGCGAATCCCCTCTTGAGGGGATCAAACGTGCTTTCCCGAATGCAACGGTCACATTCTCCGTCGGCGCACGGCTGACGGGAGATGTTCCTTCGATCGAACCGCAATACTTCTTTCTGCCCGATGATACAACAGGACAAAACGGCCTGCAGGCCGAGTATTTTGACAACAAGGAATTGAAAGGTGCACCGAAACTCCGGCGTATCGATAAGAATATCGACTTCCGGTGGGGCGGAGGGAAACCGGCGGAAGGATTCGGCAATGACAAATTCTCAGTGCGCTGGACCGGCCGCTTGAAACCGCTGTTGACCGGAACATACGAGATCACCATCGCCGGAGATGACGGCATGCGCCTGTTCGTTGATGGAAAGGAACTGATCAGTCACTGGAGCAACCATGCTGTTGAAGCACGCATGGCGAAGATGGATCTTCAAGCAGGACGATTCTATGACATTAAAGTGGAATACTATGAGGACGGCGGGGATGCCGTTGCATTGATGGGTTGGACGAAACCGGATGAGAATGAATTGAATGCGGCGGTCGCTGCCGCCCGGAAGAGTGACATCGTTCTCATCTTTGCCGGTAACTCGCAGTATCAGGAATCCGAAGGATTCGACCGTCCGTCGATCGATCTTGCGGAGAATCAGATCACGCTCATCACGGAGGCAGCAAAAGTGAATCCGAACTCGATCGTGCTTTTGAATGCCGGTGCGCAATTAAATTTACTGCCGTGGATCAATTCTGTAAGAACGGTGCTCTGGACGTTTTTTCCCGGACAAGAAGGAACTCAGGCAATAACGGAGGTCCTGACCGGCGCTCAGAATCCCTCGGGGAAACTTCCGTTCACCATCGCAAAACAGTGGAGCGATTATCCTTCCTCCGCAAACTTTCCCGGATCGAACGGAGAGGTGGACTATAAAGAAGGGATCCTCGTCGGATACCGGTACTTCGACACGAAGAAAGTGGAACCGCTCTTTCCGTTCGGATATGGAATGTCGTACACAACATTTTCATTATCCAATATGATCGTGAAACAGTCAAAAAACGATGAGATGCAGGTCTCGATAACCGTAAAGAATACCGGTGATGTTGCCGGTGCTGAGGTCGTTCAGCTGTATGTGAAAGATATGGGACCGAAATTGATCCGGCCTGAGAAGGAATTAAAAGCGTTTACTAAAGTTCTGCTGTCTGCAGGAGAGGTGCGGACGGTCACGCTGAAACTGGATGCATCATCATTCAAATACTACGACGATGTCAGAAATGGCTGGATGCGTTCGAAGGGTGGATACGAACTGCTGGTTGGAACATCCTCTCGAAATGTGGTCTCTGCGGGGAAAATCAAGTAACCGGGACTGATCGGGTGAACTGGGCGGGGTCATCCCCGCCTTTTTTTTATCCGGCATTTGCATCCGTACAGTGTTCTGACTATCTTGCAACAAGAGCCAAATCGATACTATTTCAACCCCACATGAAAAAAGCCTACTCAGCGGTCCGTGATTTTGTCCTTCGATACCCGGCGATCCTCGCGTCGTATTTCATTTATAGTTATTACTTCATTTCGACGATGGATTTCTATGTCAAGTTCAAGAACCGTCACTTCGGAGCGAAGGATGCTTTTCAGCATTTTGATACTCTGCTGTGGATGTGGATCCTTGCGTACGCTATGGTAAAGGTGATCGACCTCCGCGAACGGCTGCACAAACGGGAAAAAGCGATCCTGGAACAGCAGCATCATATCGAACTGAAAGAGACGCAGATCCAGACACTCCACGAAGTGATCATGACCTTGAAACACGAGATCAATAATCCCCTTGCCATCATTCTGGGATACACCCGTCTGCTGAAGAAACAGGTGACCGATCCGGATTCGGTCAAACGGATCGATGAGATCGAGATCGCATCCCAGCGTATCAATCACGCACTGAAAGAATTCTCCACCGCTCAGGTGTATGAAGTGGCCGAATCTCCGGTCGGCAATCTTGTCGAACTTCCCCCTTTTGATACCGTCAAAAAACAATGACGCTCCACGAACGCTGGATGAAACTCGCCCTGCGCGAGGCGGAACGGGCATTTGAACTGAACGAGGTTCCCGTCGGCGCCGTCATTGTCCACAATAATACCGTCATCGCCAAAGGATACAATCAGGTCGAAATGATGCGCGATCCTACCGCGCATGCCGAAATGATCGCATTGACGGCTGCATCATCCCATCTTGAGAATAAATTCCTGAAAGAGTGTGTGCTGTATGTGACCATGGAGCCGTGTCCCATGTGCGCCGGTGCGATCGTGCTTTCGCGGATCCCGACGATCGTCTTCGGGTGTTACGATCCGAAAATGGGGGCGAGCGGAAGTGTGATGAATGTAACGGAGAATAAGAAGCTGAACCATCAGGTGCATGTGATCGGGGGAGTGCTCGATGCAGAGTGCGGGGGGCTGGTGAAGGAATTCTTTGAAAAGGTCCGAAGGAAGGTTTAGAAAAGTTCCCCACCAATAACACTAATAATCACTAATGTAAGTCATTGCATTTCTTTGTCCCTTCGCGTGATATATTTTTTATTCCTTATCCGCGCAAATCCGTCTTTTTCCGTCCGATCCCCGCCACTGGCGGGCAAGCGTGTTCCATTGATGCTCATCGGTAGCGTTTTTTTTATTTATTCTTTGTGTCTTTGTGTGACAAGTTTTATTGCACTATGTGTCTACTTGTCCGCCAGTTTTTTGGCGGATGTGTTTCAGTTTTTAAATTGCAATACCGTCCTTCAGTTTCTCCGCCCTGTCCGCTAATCTCAGCGCTTCGATCATCTCGTCGATATCCCCGTCAATGAACTTGTCCAGATTATAGAGCGTCAGTCCGATGCGGTGATCGGTCACGCGGTTCTGCGGAAAATTATAGGTGCGGACCTTGTCGCTCCGATCGCCGCTGCCCACCATCGATTTGCGCGATGCCGCCTGCTCGTTCTGCTGTTTCTGCAGTTTCATCTCATATAATTTTGAACGGAGCATCTTCATCGCCCGTTCGCGGTTCTGGAACTGCGAACGTTCCTGCTGACACGCTACGATAATGCCGGACGGTTTGTGGGTGATACGGACGGCGGTCTCCACCTTGTTCACGTTTTGTCCCCCTTTGCCGCCGGACCGGTACGTATCCAATTGAATATCGGCAGGATTGATCACGACCTCTTCCACATCATCCACCTGAGGCATGATCGCTACCGTTGCAGCGGATGTGTGAACGCGTCCCTGCGCTTCTGTCTCCGGCACGCGCTGCACTCTGTGGACACCGCTCTCGAATTTCAGCACGCCGTACACATCCTCGCCGTCGATGCTCATTGTTACTTCCTTGAATCCGCCTTTAGCAGTTTCATTCCAGTCCAATGTGTCCACGCGCCATTTTCTCCGCTCGCAGAACCGCACATACATCCGGTACAGATCGGATGCGAACAATGCCGCTTCCTCGCCGCCGGTACCGCCGCGGATCTCCACGATCACGTTCCGGTTGTCGTTCGGGTCTTTCGGGACGAGCAGTGTCTTCACTTCATTCTCGATGATCTCCAGTTTCGGTTCCAGCTCCGCGATCTCCGCCAGCGCCATTTCCTTCAGTTCGGCATCTCCGCCGATCTGCAGGACCTCCTTGCTGCTTTGGATGTTATTATAGACATGCAGATAGCGGTCCGCCGCTTTCACGATCTCCGACAGTTCGCGGAATTCCCGTCCCAGTTCTTTGCTCTTCTGCTGGTTCGACGCTACGTCCGGACTGGACATCTTCTCCTGCACCTCAGCAAACCGCCTCTTAATGGACTGTAATTTTTCTACCAGATTGCTCATAATATTCTGTTTGTAAAACTCAAGTTCTTGTTTTTATCCACCAATAACACGAATAAACACAAATATTAAAAATGACCTACTTTGTGTCTTTGTGTGTGGTTCGTCTCGCCGTTGTGTTATTGCGGGGCTCGCTCACCATGACTATACTATTCTTATCCGCGTAAATCCCTGCCCGCCGTCTCTGTGGCGGGCGTCTTTTTCCGTGTTATCCCTGCCTGCCGGCAGGCAAGCGTGTCCCATCGAAGCGCATCGACAGCTTGCACTTAATCCCTCTGCAGCGCCGCTTTCAGTGCAGCCAATGATACTTCCATCATGGATTCATCCGGTTCTTCGGTAGTGATCTTCTGCAGCCAGAGTCCCGGCGCCACGAACAATTTGCCGAGCGTGGTATTGCTGTGTTTCGCGGAAAATTTCAGGAACTCATATGAGATCCCGCCGAGTACCGGAATGAACGGAATGTGCGTTGCCAAGCGGATCGGCAGCGTCAGTTCATCAATGAACTGGAGTAGGATCGTATCCATAACACTGAAAAGGAGGATAGCGATCAGCATCACCTGCAGCACGAAGCTCGTCCCGCAGCGCGGATGAAAACGTGTGTAGGTGATGGCAGACTCTACTGTAAGAGGCGCATTCTGTTCGAACGCGAAGACCGCCTTATGCTCGGCGCCGTGATACTGGAACAGCCGGTGGACATCCTTCATCTTGGAGATCGCATACAGATAGCCGAGCAGGATGGTGATACGGATCGCGCCGGAGACAAGATTGAACTCGAACGGCCTCTGTGAAACATCAAAGAACTGCGTGGCGGCAAAGAGAGGGAGGAAGAAGAACAATCCCACCCCGACCGCAAGGGAGAACATCAGCGTCAATGCCATGGCGATCTTGGACTGCGGTGTCTTCTCTTTCTTTACACCCGGATTCGCTTTCTCTTCTTCGTCCTCAATCGCGATCTCGGCCGAGTAATTCAGTGTGCTGATGCCGATATACATCATTTCCACAAGTCCGACCGCTCCGCGAAGGACCGGCTTGTTCAGCCCGGGATACTTTTCCAGCACCGAAGTGAACGGCATCTTCTTTACGACGATCTCGCCGTTGGCTCTCCGCACTGCGGTGGCGATCATCCCTTTTGCCCGCATCATGACCCCCTCGATCACCGCTTGTCCGCCCACCTGGATCGGCTGATTGATATCGAATTTCTGTTGTTCGCTCATAATCTCATTTCTCTTAAAAAATTAAAAAACCTGTGAAAACGTTCACAGGTTTTGGTAACTCAATATACGAAAAATCACGGCTGAATAAAACATTGCATCCGTCTCATCCCGCCAACCCATGGATTAATCCATGGGTTGGCGGGTGTGGATATTCACTCATGCCATGACTAATAGTCATGGCATGAGTGAATAATTGATAGATCAATCCCTGACACCAGTTCTTGGCATATTAGACCTCCCTTTTTTACCTCATATTTGATATTGCTAAGGTTCGTTCAGCCAAGTACATTGAATAAGCATCTGCTCATTTCTACAGGTCTTTTGCGGAGTTTTTATGAGATCGACCATTCTTCTTTTCTTAGTACTGACCATTGCCCCCGCCGGCACCAAAGTGAAAGAGCGTCACGCCGTGTATCCTCAGCGTTCGGAGATCATGACCGATATTGCTGCAATCCCCTCCGTTGAATTAGCCAAGTCATTGTTCCAGAAAACATCGGCTGATTTGGGATCCGGAATAGTTATTGGAACGACGGACTATGACTATGCGCTCAATTCTGGATTTGCACGAAGAATAACAAGTGCAAACAGCAGCAAAATTCACATGATCTTTCCATCAAGAGATGTCACCCTATCTTCACCGCTTGACAGGCTCAGAAACAAATATTGCACGTATGACCAACAAACAGGAACGCTAAGCACATCCGTATTTATCCATGGTTTTCCTGTTGAGCAGGAAGGATTCGGAAGCCTTGATGTCTTCTCAGGCGGTGCAGGGGAAGGAATCGCTGTGGCAGCATATACAGCAGGGAAGCGGGCATATTTCGCAATAGACGGCGGACCGGCTTCCGGGAGCTTCACTCACTCCGTATTTCCCGAAGACAGTGTTGATTATGGGATCTCTGAACCGCAATTGACCATCATGCCGGATCAGCAGTCGATATGGGTGACGGCAGCAACTTCAAGCGGTAATTGTTTCATTGCACGATCATCGGATTTTGGTACGAATTGGATATTTAAAGACAGTCTGAAAAAATATATGCCGAATTCGGGATTCGTTCTCAGCGACAAAAGCTCGCCGATGCTGATCGATAAACAAGGGACGCTCTATCGGGTCTCGACTTTGAAGGGGAGGGGAGCGCTTCCGCCTATCGGCAATGCACATCCTGACAGCGCAGATCGGATCGGGTATTTCAAATCGACCAATAACGGTACCAGCTGGACATGGACAACGATCAGACGCGATGGCGATCCATTGGTCGTTTCACCCGGTGATACGGTCTATACTTTGATCGAGAACTATTCACAATTCAGCGGGGCGGTGGATGATTCCTCAGTTCTTTATGTTGTCGCAAATGGTTACTCACTGAAAAGGAAAAATGATTCAACATTGTCAAACCGATTCTATACACTGTACTGGAATAGCAGCAGATCCGAATGGAAGATCATTTCCTGGATTCAGCACGGGTCCAATGCTGATTACGATTCCTCCTATTATCGGTATACAGGTAATGCGATCGGTTTTCCTTATCCTTCTATAACGGTGAATGATCAAATAGCTTATGTGTTTTGGTCGCAGCCGAAATTTCAGATGAATCGGCTGGATACAACAGGAGGGAATGTACAGTATCAGTTATATTATTGTATTGTAAGAAAAAATTATATGAGTTCTGAATCAAATTCTTTAAATGGATCAACGGGCGGACTATTCTCTTTGAATGATCGCTATATGTATAGTGGTAATGGAGAATATGGAGTAAGATTTTTATTCCTAAATGACACTGTTCGCGGTCTTCAGCGAGATTTGCCCAATCCGAAAAAGGTGCCGTGGATATTGAGAAAAGTTGGAATTTGGATTGAGAATGTTTTTTCTGAAGGTTCCTCAATAATAACATTTAAGGTGTCACAAAATTATCCCAATCCATTCAACCCGTCGACAACGATCCAATATGAATTATCACATCGATCGCACGTTACCATGGAAGTATTTGATCTCCTCGGAAGAAATGTTCAAACATTAGTCGATGAAGTGAAAGCTGCCGGAGAGCATTTTGCGTCGTTCAACGGCTCTCATCTGGCGAGCGGTATCTATTACTATCGAATGACAGCGGGGAGTTTTTCTGAGGTGAAGAAGATGACGCTATTGAAGTGATTGAGCAATAGCCGCGTTGAAACCTATAAGCGATAAAAACTCGAGCGTAATTAATTATTGTCGTCCCGAGCGAAGACGAGGGACGATTAGTAATTGTCATGCCTCGGCGGAGTTTATCCCGATGACAATATTACTTTTACTAGATTTATTATTGCCCCGAGCAGAGACCTGTATTAGTTATTTATCCTACTTAAAACGCGTTAGCTCTATTTTTATAATGAGTGCTATTTCTGCACTGCGCTAAAACGTGAATCCTCTCAATATCTCCATTGATAAGAGCTTCTTTTTTATCATGAGACCAATTCTTCAATTTTCGTTCAAATTCTCTGGCAAGCCTAGCATCAGAAAATTCTTCCGAGAACGCCAGTGTCACCGGCAATCTTTTTGAAGTATATGCATCAGGATACCGCTTGGTATTATGTTCTATCACTCTCTGTTCAAGATTGGAAGTATTACCAGTATAATACGTTCCATCGGAACAAAGGAGAATATATACCCAATAGCGTTTCATGTTTAAGAACTTGTTGTATTAAGTGAGATTGAAAAAAACTATGTCATGCCTCGGCGGAGTTTATTCCGATGACAATCGGGGCTCGGAATGACCTAACTTTTAGTATCAAAAAACATCGTCGTCCCGAGCGAAGACGAGGGACGACGGATTAAGTCATGCCTCGACTCCGCTCGGCATGACAATCATTGATGGTATTGTCTTTGGGATCAACTTTTTTCAGAGTTTACCCCGATGAACATCGGGACTCGGAATGACCTCACTTTTAGTATCAAAAAACATTGTCGTCCCAAGCGAAGACGAGGGACGACAGGTGAAAGCACACTCATGCCATGACTGTGAGTCATGGCATGAGTGTATACCAGCTTAATACCCCGCTGCCAGCCCATACCCGCGCGGATCTGTGGCACCGTAGAACATGCCGCTTTTCGGATCGATGATGATCCCTTCAGCAAGACCGCTTGTGCCGCGACGCTCTTTCATGTTGTGTCCCATCGCTTCCAGTTTCTCAACCGTATCAAAAGAAAGTCCGCGCCGCTCGAAATATGTTTCGTCCGGGGACCATTGATGATGGATGCGCGCTGCATCCACCGCCTGCTGGATATTCATATCGAAATCGATCACGTTGCAGATCACCTGCATCACCGTGGTAATGATCGTCGTGCCGCCGGGGGTGCCGATTACCATGAATGGCTTGCCGTCCTTCAGCACGATCGTCGGAGTCATGGAAGAGAGCATCCGTTTGCCCGGCTGGATCTCGTTCGCCACATTGCCGAGTGCGCCGAACATGTTCGGAACGCCCGGTTTGGCGGAGAAATCATCCATCTCGTTGTTCAGCAGAAATCCCGCACCGTCCACCGCAACGGAACAGCCGAAGCCGCCGTTGATCGTTGTCGTCACACTCACGCAGTTACCCCATTGATCTGCGACGGAATAGTGCGTGGTCTGCTCGCTCTCTTTGGACGGGGGAGTACCGTGGGAGATATCCTTACTGATGCTCGCTTTCGTTGTGTCGATGGTCGCGCGGCGTTCATCGGCGTATTTTTTTGAGGTCATCCACTCCACCGGAACTTTATAGAAATCCGGATCGCCGAGATGTTCCGCGCGGTCCGCATACACCCGGCGCATCGCTTCGATATAACGGTGGACCGTCTTGGCGGAATTGTGTCCGTACGAACGGAGATCGTATCCTTCCAGAATATTCAGCAGCTGCAGCAGCGCCGTTCCGCCGGAACTGACCGGCGGCTGCGAGATGATCTCATATCCGCGGAATGTTCCAACCAGCGGTTTCCGTATAACTGCATCATACCCCGCAAGATCCTCATGACTGATCAATCCGCCGCCCCGCTTCATCTCCGCAACGATCAGGTCCGCCGTTGTTCCTTTATAGAATCCATCTTTTCCCTGTTTGATGATCCGCTGCAGTGTTTTTCCCAGATCGGTCTGCTTCCACAATTCTCCTTCTTTGTATCCGGACGAGTCCTTGCTCACGAAATATTTTGTGCTCGACGGGAATTTCCTGAAATCATTTCTGTTCCAGTTCAGGTCCTCCGCCAGGTCCTGCAGCAACAGAAATCCTTTCGTTGCCAATTGCTCGGCCGGACCGATCACCTGCGCACGGTTCATCGTCCCGAATTGCTCCAGTCCGGTCAGCATTCCCGCCACTGCGCCCGGCACACCGGCAGCCAAATGACCGAGCGTGCTTTTGTCGGACAGAAAATTTCCCGCACTGTCCAGGAACATGTCGCGCGTCGCTTTTCCCGGCGCTTTCTCGCGGTAATCGATCGCATATCCGCGTCCGTCCGCGAAACGGATGTTCATGAATCCGCCCCCTCCGATATTTCCGGCAGCAGGATAAGTAACGGCAAGAGCAAAGCCGACTGCAACGGCGGCATCCACCGCATTTCCCCCTTTTTTCAGGATCTCCATTCCGATCTTTGTAGCGAGCGGATCGGCGGAGACGACCATGCCGTTCTTTGCTTTCACCGGTTTGCGGGAGGCAGGGATCAGTGTGGACGGGATGATGAGTGAAAGGATGAGCAGGAGAGAGAGGATGTTTTTCATAGGCGCGAGTTTAAAAAAATAAGCCCTGTCTTCATCGACAGGGCTGCAGTGCTTTATATTTATTTATGAATTTGTGAACACTTCGACTCCGTCCTTTTAGTCATGCTGAGCGAGTCCGCTTTTTGGACGAGTCGAAGCATGGTAATGTGGGGACGTCGCTCAGTGTGACTGAATGTATTATTTATGACAGCACGATCAATATGTTAGAACGGCAGATCGTCGTCTTTCGGAACATCGGACATCGGCGCCGGTTCGGTTGCGGAACTGCTGCTGCTTCCTCCGCGAGCCGCTCCGCCGCCGCCGTCCAGCATGATCAGCTGGTCTGCAACGATCTCCGTGACATAACGCTTGACGCCGTCCTTTTCATAGTTTCGTGTCTGTAATTTTCCTTCGAGATAGACTTTTTTCCCTTTTTTCAGGTATTCCCCGCAGATCTCTGCGAGTTTTCTCCAGGCAACGATATTGTGCCATTCCGTCTTTTCCTGCTGATTTCCATCGGCATCCTTCCAGCTTTCGCTGGTGGCGATGGAGAATGTTGCTACCGCTACGCCGCTGGGCGTGTATTTCAATTCGGGGTCCTTTCCCAAATTACCGATCAATTGTACCTTGTTTAAGCTGCGTGACATCAGACCTCCTGTAAGTAAAATAGTTGATTACGCTGAAAACATACCACTTTTGAAAAAGAGAATCAAGTAAAAGCCATTGGCTCAAAAATTGAGAATTGAGGTGTGAAACACTCGGCTTCACTTTTAATCTCTTGAGGGTCTATTTCCCCGCCGCTTGTCCGAAGGACCACTTCGTGGCGGCGTCATTCCGGCGAGCCCGCCGAAGGAGGGCGAAAGCCGGAATCCAGGATCTGGATGCCAGCGTACGCTGGCATGACAAGATACCTCGCAGCTTGCCCGCCTGAGGCGGGCTTGCCGCGGGGACATTCATTCACGTCTCAATAATCAACAATCGTATGTAATCAACAATACTATGATAGTAATTCGGATTCTGCCACTAAATCACTAAAACACGAATTTTGAAAAATATTTTTACACCAACAATGCATTTTTTAGGAGCTGCCCGATGGTGAATTGCTTTTCTATGTGTCCTATGTGCCTATCCGCCAGAGGCGGACAAGTGTGGTTGGCT
>CALRIY020000071.1:0-18691 GCA_943364975.1 Synechococcus sp. UW140 | reverse complement strand
ATCTTGTTTTCCGTCGTTCACGATCAGCACTCCTTCGCCGAACTGCAGGGCCACTTCGACGGAATCTGCAACACGGGAACGGCTCTCTTTGTTGATCTGGATGCGGTCCACGACGATCTCGATGTTATGGATCTTGTACCGATCGAGTTTCATCCCTTTCGAGATCTCCATCACTTCGTTGTCCGCCCGCACACGGAGAAAACCGTCCTTCAGGATCTTCTCGAACAACTCACGGTAATGTCCTTTTCTCCCCTTCACGATCGGTGCGAGGATCTGGATCTTCGTCCCCTGCGGCAGTTTCATGATTGCATCAATGATCTGATCCACGCTCTGCTTCTGGACCCGGGAGCCGTCGTTGACGCAGAACTGCGTTCCGGCTCTCGCATAGAGGAGGCGGAGAAAATCATATACTTCGGTCACAGTGCCGACGGTGGAACGCGGATTGGTGCTGACAGTCTTCTGTTCGATGGAGATCGCAGGGGAAAGACCTTCGATATAATCCACATCGGGCCGTTCCATCAGACCGAGGAACTGACGGGCGTATGCGGAGAGGGATTCCACATACCGGCGCTGACCTTCCGCATAGATGGTATCGAACGCGAGCGATGATTTTCCCGAGCCCGAAAGTCCGGTGATCACCACCAGTTTATCGCGCGGTATCTCGACGTCGATATTCTTCAGATTATGTTCGCGCGCCCCTTTCACGATGAGCATATTCTGCTCGGAACTGACAGGCGCGACGGATTTTTTTGTCTTTTTCATAAAATGTACAGCTGGATCATCCAAATAGTTAATGGATTCCCATGAAGCATTTCAAATCAACAGGATAACGCAGTAAACTTTTGCGAAGTTCAATTGGTAAGATACAGAAACTTCAAGGGAGAGGCAAAGTTTGTGTTCTGATATTTACCGAGTGAACCATGTTGGAAATATTAACGATCAAACTGAATTCGATTTGGTGATAACCATTGGAAGTGCTCTCAAAAATGGAATAATGACTTTCCCTTCGTTGATATTTCATATACGTTTTGTACATGATCAACCGAGAAGTGCTATCCGACGAGCAATGGGAACCTTTTACAACTCTACTAAATAAACAAATAATTCTCGACGGCGGCAAAGGCGGTCCATCGAAATCTGATCTATATACTCATAATGGAGTTTTCCGGATACTTCGTTCGGGAGTTCGCTTGAATTTGTTCGTTCGTTAAGATTATTAACTAAACTATTTTCTTGATGTTATTTGTCTCACTTGGTTAATATTTATGAGAGACATTTTTGAGAATGCTTCTAATAGGAATTAAGGTTTTTATGTATTTTTTACTATATTTGAACGTACAAAATTGAAAATGAATTCTATGACCTATAATCGAACGGAATATGATGTCATCATTGTTGGAGCCGGTCCGGCTGGTGCAACCGCCGCGATCGCTTTGCAAAAAAGCGGCTTAAAGATTGCAATGATCGATAAAGAAGAATTTCCCAGAGATAAAATTTGCGGTGATGCAATTACCGGACAGGTAAGAACAGTGTTATATCGAATAGATCCCGAATTGGAAAAGCAATTACTGGATCTACCGTCAAAAACAACTTTTTCTCAAGCAACAATATTCGGTCCGAAGAATGACAAGTTAACAATTCACTATCGCCGCTCAGCATTTTGTATTCGAAGGATCGATTTTGATCATTGGCTTTTTTCCATTGCAATCAATAATGTCAATACTACTTTCTATAAGAACAATTCAGTCGTCAATGTTACTATTCTGGAGAATATCGCCCATGTGACACTGCAAAACGGAGAGAAGCTTTCTGCCAAAATTATTCTGGGATGTGATGGTGCCCAATCGATTATCGCAAAACAGCTTACGCATTTTAAGCTCGATAAAAAGCATTTTTCAGGCGCCGTCAGAGCGTATTATAAAAATATCAAAAACATGTCAACTAATTCACTTGAAATATATTTGATTAAAGGATATTTACCGGGCTATTTTTGGATTTTTCCGTTATCGGATAATGAAGCGAATGTGGGTTTTGGTATGATGAGTGATGCCATTGCGAAGGATAAGATCGATTTGAGGAAATCACTAAATTTAATCATCAATAATACACCAATATTAAAAGAACGATTTGCCGGTGCGGTTTCATTGGGTAAAATTCAGGGATTTGGATTACCACTCGGTTCGAAAGAATGTCAAATATCGGGGGATCGGTTTTTACTCTGTGGTGATGCCGCCTCTTTAATTGATCCTATTTCCGGAGAGGGAATCGGTTCAGCAATGTTAAGCGGACAAATTGCAGCAGAACAAGTGTTGAGATGTTTTGAGACAAATGATTTTTCATCATCCTTCATGAAACGATATGACAGTGAGATCGATGATAACGTACGTTCGAAATACAGAAAACACTATATTCTCCAAAGAATACTTGCGAATAGAGAATGGCTCATCAATATTCTTGTTCGGCTCTGTAATATACCTCGGGTAAACAAAATGATCACAGATATCATTGGGTAAATATTTTCGGTATTTCGAATAGACCAATCTTCTCTTCTGCATGGATCTCATCCCCCCCACCATACTGGTTGAACAAATCAACAATACCGAAACAAATTATTTTACCGGACGCAAGCGAAAGGTCAACTGACTGAGAGGAAAGATATTGGCGAAACGGTGCTCGTAGAGGTCCTTACTGCGGTTGGCAAAACGGACGAGGAATCGGTCGAACCAATGACGTTTTATCAATCCTTTATCGAACTCGACGGAATCCATCGTGAACTGTATGGAAGAATACCTGAAATCACCGTGCGAGGTGCCGGAAATAAAATAATCGAATGAGTGGACCCCGAAAAAATGCCGGTGCGTCGGATCGGTGTAGGCATTCCGGTGAGGATAGAACGGTACGGTGATCTCGATGAATCCCTCCGGCTTGATGATGCGGTTAAATTCGATCATCACTTTCATGACATCGTCCAGATGCTCCAGGATATTGTCCGCATAGATCGCATCAAAGTGATCATCCGGGAACGGATAGGGATAGTGATTGAGATCGTGCAGAATATCGGCATCGGATCTGGGGTTGACATCGATCCCCACAGAACCGGGACGCTTCCGTTTTCCGCATCCCACATCTAATATCCTGTTCGTGTGCTCAGCCAAGACGCTGCCTCTTATTCAGGAAATTGAGCAGCGCAGTGTCGAACGGCGTTGCAGTGTCAAGAAGGATATAATCGATGGAATTCTCACGGCATTCCCGTTTATACTTTTCGATGAATTCCTTCATCGCTTCCTGATATGCTTTTTGGATGTGATATGGCTGTGTTGTGAGCATTTCTCCTGTTTCTACATCCTTGAAGACCGCATCGCTTCCGAAAGCGAAGGACCGTTCCATCGGATCGAGCACATGCATCACCAGCACTTCGTGATGATTGTGCCGGAAATGTTTCAGTGAGGCCATCACCTTGTCCGGATCATCGAACAGATCGCTCAGGATGATCACCAATCCGCGGCGGGAGATCCGCTCCGCCAGCTGATGGAGCGCGGCTGCGGAATTGGTCGTTGTCCCCGGTCTCATCCGTTCCAGTTCGATCAGGATCCGTCGAAGGTGCTGTTTGGTCGCATGAGGAGGAACGGTCGTATGGATGGCGGAGTCGAAGCAGGTCAATCCCACCGCATCGCGCTGCTGCACCATCAGATACGACAACGACGCGGCAATGAACGAAGCGTATTCCAGTTTCGTAATGCGTCGTTCTTTGGACTTCGGAAGTTCCGACGCAAAATTCATGGAGGCACTCGTGTCGAGCACGATGTACGATTTGAGATTCGTCTCCTCTTCGAACTGCTTCACGTAGAACCGGTCCGTCTTGCCGTACACCCGCCAATCGATCCTCCGGATCTCATCCCCGGGCATATACTGACGGTGTTCGGCGAACTCAACGCTGAAACCGTGATAGGGACTCTTATGCAGACCGGTAATGAATCCTTCCACCACCAGACGGGCGCGGAGTTCCATCGAAGCAAGCTTCGAGACAGCCTCCGGCTGAAGATATTTTAATTGTGCATCCATCTATTTTTTACTCATCGAACGCTGACGGATCAGCTGCTGCTCCAGTACCTCCTGCGGCGATTTCCCGAGGGACTCCAGTTCCAGCTGAACGGAAGGTGCAAGTTCATGCTGCGGATATTTCCGCAAAAATTCCCGGAAATAGAACGCAGCACTGTCGGTCATCTGCAAGTTATTGCCGTAAATATACCCCACCAAAAAGTGCGACAAAGCAGCCGGCTGCATCTCCGGATACGCTTCAATGAAGATCTTATAGTTGTCCAGCGCTTCCCGCGGCTGATGTTTGAAGCGGTAGCTTTCCGCTATCGCAAAGCGCGCCCAGCCGCTGAACCGACTTTCGGGATATTCCGTCAGGATCCGCTGAGAGACCTGCAGCGTGGAATCCCAATTATTATTCGCTTTGGCTGCTTCGATCTTTTTCCACAGTTCTTCATCCGTCAAGGACGAACAGCCGATCATGAGTGTCAACAGAAAGAATACAGCAGCTTTCATGCTATTGAAGTTTCCTTTTCATCACGGCGGCAAAGAATCCGTCCGTATTGTTTTGATGCGGCATCAGTTGAAAATATTTTCCGCGGGCGATATGGGAAAGATCGTACCGTGCCAGAACGGCTGATGGTTCGACCAATTCAAACTCGGGATGTGCCGTGAGAAATTGCTCCACCACATCCTGATTCTCCCGCCGGATCAGAGAACAGGTCGCGTACACAAGTCTCCCTCCCGATTTGACGTAGGCGGAATTCAATTCAAGGATCGATGACTGCTTCACACAGAGTTCGGCGACCATGGTCTGTGAGACTGTCCATTTCATGCCGGGATTCCTTCGGATGGTGCCGGTGCCGGTACACGGAGCATCCACCAGGACATAGTCTGCAAATCCGACGAACTGCTCGATCGTTTCATTCTCGCGGATGACGGTGGTCCTGATCGTATCCACTCCGCTCCGCCGCACCCGTTTTTGCAGTTCGTCCAATCGGAATGAATGGACATCGAGTGCAAAGATCTCTCCTCTATTCTCCATAATGGCGGCAAGAGCCAGCGCTTTCCCTCCCGCACCGGCGCATGCATCGATCACTTTTGATTTCGGTTTCGGATCGACCAGAAGCGCCAGCAGCTGGCTCCCTTCGTCCTGCACTTCGAATAGTCCGTCCTTGAACGATTGGAGCTGGAAAAGATTGATGCGGCGTTTCAGATTCAGGCCGAACGGTGAGAGCTCGGTCGTTTCGGTCTCGACCCCTTCGTCCGCCAGGCGCCGGCGGCATTCATCCCTGGAGATCTTGAGCGTGTTCACCCGCATGGTCATTGGAGCCTGTGTGTTGAGGATCCCGCACAATGATGCAAGCTGATCAGTACCGACCGTACGCTCCCACTCTTCAAGCATCCATTCCTGAAATGAATATTGGACAGCCATCGCTTCTCGTCCGGTCTTCATTACCGGTACGGCATTCACGTGCTGTTCCACCGCAGCAAGTTCCTCTTCCGTCACATTCACTTCCGATGCGATCTGCTGGATGCTCATTTTATGATCGAGCACCAGATACGTGAGACATTGGAACAGCGGAGATGCACTCACACCGGACGAAGCAATACCCCAATCGATGCGGGTGCGGTGTCTCAGCATGCCGTAGATCGTTTCGGAGATGAACCGCCGGTCCTTCGATCCGAGATATTTCCGTTCACGGAAAAAATAATCGATGATCCTGTCCGCCGGACGATCCGAACGGTTGATCTCCTGAGAGAGTTCTGTAACGTGGCCGATCAAGGAAGATAATTTCATGGGGATGGATCAAACCTCAACTATTGGTGCGTTCATTTCGGACGTGCGGTACGCCCGAGCCATTCGGGGAGTATTGAACGCAACGGACGGTTTTCCATTCTTATCGAGCACGATGATGCCGCCGTACCCATCCACTTTCTTCTTCAAGCGGTCAATGCCGAACACGGCCGCCGCTTCACCTGATGCTCCTGTCATCTCCATGTGATCGATCACCGTCTTTGCTAGGACAACTTTGATGATCCCTTCTCCCCACCCCGTGCAGGATGCCCCTCCCACGGAGGAATCGGCATACGTGCCGCAGCCGATGAGGGGAGAATCACCAACGCGTCCGGGATGTTTGTTCGGTGTTCCTCCGGTGGAAGTACCGGCAACAATATTACCTTTCGCATCCATTGCGATCGCGCCGACCGTATCGGACGGTGTCTCTCCGCGGAAGGAATCCTTGGCGGAGAAACTGCCTTTCAACTGTAATTCCTTCCACCGTTTCAATTCGCGAGGAACTAGAAGATCGTCATTCTTGCAGACCGCCATCCCGTTCTCTTTCGCGAATCGGACGGCACCAATGCCTGTGAGCATGACATTCTCGCTCTTTTCCATGATCATTCTCGCCAGCGAGATGGGATTTCTGATATTCTGGACAGAAGCGATGGCACCGCACTTCAACGTCGTCCCATGCATGATGCTTGCATCGAGTTCGATCTCACCCAGCGCATTCACGAATGAGCCTTTCCCGGCATCGAAGGTCGT
The DNA here is from genome assembly GCA_943364975.1 of Synechococcus sp. UW140. Taxonomy (GTDB): domain Bacteria; phylum Bacteroidota; class Ignavibacteria; order UBA10030; family UBA8401; genus UBA8401. The sequence continues at coordinate 12,108 of CALRIY020000071.1, read as the reverse complement.
GTCATCCTCCAGACAGCGGATGGTCTGCTCAACTGCATCCATTGCACTTCCGCCGTGTTCCAGGACCTTCCATCCCACCTGCAGTGCGTGTTTGACCCCTGCACGGTGTGCTTCCACAAGATCCTTGGGGATATTCCATGCACCCCCGTGTACAATGAGTGAGATCATTCGATTCCAGTTCAGCGGTTTATTCGACGATGATGAGTGGAATTTACTCAATAAATCATTCGAGTCCAATGGAAATGTCCTGCAGCGGAATCGGTTTAAAAACAAAAAAGACAGCATCTGCTGTCTTTTTTTGCGGTTTTCATACCGGTTCATTTCCTATTGGGCATCATTGAGAACCGATGAGGATTTGTTTTATTGATCTCTTTTTCGATCTCACGGAGTGCAAAGAGAATGATCACGGCAACAACAAAGAATATTTCCTGCGGAAGAGCGATGAGCGCGATCGTGAAGCTGGCGATCATTATGGCAATATTAAAGATCAATACCGCCGTTTGTTTCTTCTTCATGGAATTTATATTCAGCATAGTCATTTGATGATCTCCCCGTTTGTACATTAATGTGCTACAATGAGAGAATATCCATGATTAAAGTCTGTGACAGAACGCAAACGATTATCGCACGGGTATTTGACATGGGTAACTGTGAAAAAACGCGCATATTTTTCCTGTTTTTAGTATCTTTCCACATGACAACGTCCTGGGGAAAACATAGCGTCCGGAAATTTCTGTTCTTGATGCTCATCCTTTCAGCATCCGCTGCATCACAGCCGAAGAAACTTTCCATCACTCCCCTCTTTACCGAGAAGCAATCCGTACAGAAATATTCCATCCCGTTCCACACGATCAAACGGCCGACGGTCTGTCTCGTGCTGAGCGGCGGAGGGGCTCGGGGCATTGCGCATGTCGGAGTGATCAAAGAACTTGAGCGGAACAATATCCCGATCGATTTCATCGTCGGCACGAGCATCGGCGGGATCATCGGCGGCTTGTATGCCTCCGGATACTCATCCTCAGACCTGGAAGCGCTGGTGGATACGACCGATTGGAATTATGTTCTCTCGCTTACCCAGGACACTGAACGGAAGGACCTGTATCTTTCCCATAAAGTCGCCGCGGACAGGAAACAGTTATCCATCCGGTTCGACGGACTGACTCCGATCCTTCCTTCAGCACTCTCCAGCGGTCAACGACTGACCAACTTCATCAATCAGTTGACCCTTCAAAGTCTCTATCATCCAGTCAATAATTTTGACGATCTGAAGATACCGTTCCGCTGTGTGTCGACCGATCTGATCACCGGTCAGCAGGTCGTCTTCGCCTCCGGAAATCTTTCCGAAGCGCTCCGAGCGAGCATTTCCATTCCGCTGCTTTACAGTCCATTAAAGAAGGATTCTCTGGAATTGACAGACGGCGGATTGATCGCGAATATCCCGGTGGATGTCGCCCGAAGTTTAGGAGCGGATATCATCATCGCTGTCAATGTCGTCAGTCCGCTCAGAACAGCGACACAGTTGAACAATCCCTGGGAGGTGACCGACCAGATCGTCAACATCATGGCGCAGGAGATAAACAAGCGAGCGCTGGAGAAAGCGACGATCGTCATCACGCCGGATATCGGATCGTTCCCCACGCTCGATTTTTCGAATCCGTCGTTCCTGAAGCAGCAGGGGAGCGCCGCCGCCCGCATGCGGATCAGTGCGATCAAAGACAGTCTTGACAGCAGAAAACGAATGGCGCTGATCGATGCCTCTCCTCTCTCCAATTTTTCGTTCAATCTCCGTTCGGTCAGCTTTTCCTCCAGCCCGGATGATTCGCTGCACAGCACTCCGCTGGACCGGAAACAACCGACCTCCATCCCGGCACTGCGGGAGCGAATCTCCAGAATATATCAGACCGGAATTTACAGGAGCGTTGAAGGAGAGCTTTCCCTCTCCGATTCTTCCGCCGATCTGAATATCACAACGATGCTGAATCCGGAACTGAAACAGGTGGAATTCGACGGCAATACACTCATCGATGATGCAGAATTGACCGCACCGATGCAGCATCTGCTCAATCGGCCGTTCAACGTTCCGGATCTGGAGAATGCGATCGAGCACATGCTCGGGCTGTACCGGAGCCAGGGCTATTCCCTTGCACGCATTCAATCACGATCCTTCGATACGCTGACAGGGAAACTGAGTTTGACGATCCATGAAGGTTCCATCTTCAAGATCTATCTGAAAGGGAAAGAGACATCGCGGGACTGGGTGATATGGAGGGAGTTGGGATTCCGCGACGGGAATATCTTCACGGTGGATAAGGGGCGACAGGCTTTGCTGAATCTGTACGGCACCAATCTCTTTGAACAGGTCCTGATGGATGTCGGTTTCGAAAGCGACCTGCCGATCGTCACAATCCAAATGGAAGAGAAACCGACCGATGTGTCGCGGCTCGGTTTCCGCATCGATAATGAACGGAATGTTCAGCCGACGCTGGAGTTCCGGAATGAGAATCTGCTGGGCACGGCAACGGAAGCCGGCGTCAGTTTTGCAGGGGGACTTCGAAACAGGAAATATCTCTTCGATTTTCAGGCGAACCGGATCTTCAATTCATATTTCACCTTCAATCTGGATGCGTTCTACGATCTGAGGGATATCTACACGTATTATACCGATCCGCTGCAGACAAACAAGAAAGCATTCGTCCGCTCGCGCGGAGGAGAATACCGGCAGATCCTCTATGGTCTTTCACTGCAGTTAGGGCAGCAGGTGGAGCGGTTCGGGATCTTCAACATCGAATACCGGCTGGAATCGGACGAAGTGAAATTCATATCAGGGACCGGTTACAATCCTGAACAATTCACGCTGCAGGCATTCCGTATCTCTTCAACGATCGATTCCCGGGACCGTTATCCTTTCGCACAACGGGGATCGCTGACGAATTTCTCGTGGGAAACGGCGACGTCCACGCTGAAAGGGGTCGTCGGGGATGTGGGATATTCCAAGATCTATTTTGCGTATGAGACGAACACTTCCTATGAGAACTTCACGCTCCACCCGAAGATCATCGTCGGATTCGGCGATCAGACGCTTCCGCTGAGCCAGCAATTCTCACTCGGCGGGGAGGATTCCTTCTTCGGTCTGCGGGAATATGATTCACGGGGACGGCAGATCTTCGTGACCAGCGTCGAATTACGGACCCGCTTCCCGTTCCAGGTGATTTGGGATACCTACTTCCGGATGCGGTACGATATCGGGAATATCTGGCCGCAGCGCGAAGATATCCGTCTGAAGGATTTCCATCACGGACTCGGCGCGACACTTTCCTTAGATACACCGGCAGGACCGATCAATGTCTCCATCGGCAGGAGTTTCTATATCCGGCGCGACCTGCTCGATCAGCCGCTGACGCTCGGACCGATCATCGCATACGTATCGTTGGGTTATCCTATCCTTTAATCGACCTTCTCCCGGAAACGCAGCACGCTTGCCGTCAGAATGACGATCCCCATCACCAGCAGGACCAGCGCTTCGAACCACAACTCCGAAAGTCCTACACCTTTCAGCACGATCGAACGGATGATGATGAGATAATATTTCATCGGGATCAATGCCGAGACCCATTGCAGGACTGGCGGCATATTCTCCACCGGGAAAACGAAACCTGAAAGATACATCATCGGCAGCAGAACGAAGAAGAGTCCGACCATCATCGCCTGCTGCTGCGTTTTGGTCGTGGTCGAAACGAACAGTCCCAGTCCAAGCGAAGAGAGCAGGAACTCCACCGTCAGGATATACAGCAGAACAATGCTTCCCCGGATCTGAATCGAGAATCCAAACACCATCACAAGCAGCGCTACAGAGACCACGAGCAATCCGATAAGCGTGAACGGGATCAGTTTTCCTATGATCAGCTCCACCGGACGGAGCGGCGTGACGAGGAGCTGTTCCAGTGTTCCGATCTCTTTTTCCTTCACGATCGCCATCGCTGTCAGGACGGTCGTCGTCACCAGCAACAACAGCACCAGTACGCCGGGGACCATGAACATCCTGCTGATCATCGTGGGATTATACCAAGCACGCGTTTCGGAGGAGACACCTCCCAATCTGCGAATGTCGCCGGCGCCGGTCACCAGGATCTGCTGCGAGAACCGGTTGATGATCTGCATGGCATAACTGGACGCGATGGCGGTCGAATTCCCTTCACTGCCGTCGAACAGCACCTGCACATCCACCGGCTCTTTCCGTATGATCTTCTCACCGAAGTTCGGGGGGATCACCAGCGCCATTCCCGCCATGCTGTTGTCCAAATAATGCTGCACATCGGAATAATCCTCTGTGGAATATTCCATCGTAAAATATCCGGAATTCGTGAACGATTCGGTGAACCGTCTGCTTTCGCTCGACTTGTCCAGATCACAAAGAACGAAAGCGATATTCTTCACATCGAGCGATGCCGCATAGCCGAGGAAGATCAGCTGCAGGACCGGAGCGACGAACACCAGCGGCAGCAGTTTCTTATCCTTGAAGAACTGCGCGAATTCCTTTTGTATGAGTGCTTTCAGCCGAAGAAGGTTCATATCATACCGAATGTTGTTTGAACCGTTTAACACTGACCGTGACGATGATGATGATGAAGATCGACAGATAGATCAACTGATCCCAGAATGCCTCGATGCCGACCCCTTTCAGAACGATCCCGCGCATCATGACGAGATAGAATTTTGCCGGAGTGACATTGGAGAGTATCTGCAGGAAGAGCGGCATGCTTTTGATCGGGAACATGAAACCGGAGAGGATCATCGTCGGAAGAATCGAAATGACCGTCGCGATCTGGAATGCCACCTGCTGACTGTCCGCGATCGTCGAAACGAGAAGTCCCTGCCCCAGTGCCGCAATGATGAAGATGAGGGTTGCAAAGAACAGTAGAAGGAGGCTCCCCTTCACCGCTACATCAAAGAGCAGATACCCTGAGAAAAGGACAAGCGCCGCCGCCAGCAATGAGATGAGGGCGTACGGTACCATCTTCCCAATGATCAGATTCAGCGCTGTGACCGGAGAGACATCGATCTGTTCAATGGTATTCCGCTCCTTTTCCTTCACGATCGACAATGCCGTGGCGATCACTCCGGTGATGGCAAGGATGTAGGCGATCAGTCCGGGGACGAGGAATTTTGCACTCTTCATCTCCGGATTGTACCAGATGCGTGCTTCGTAATTGACCGGGACGTAACTCATGCGCCCGATGCGCGTGAGGTTCTGCAGGATGATCTTCTGCGAGAACTGCTGCGTCACCGCCTGAGCATAACCGACGATCGTCGTCGCTGCATTCGCATCCATTCCGTCCACCAGCAGCTGAATGGAAGATGGTCTGCCGGTAAGATTGTCATCCGAGAATCCGGGAGGAATCACCAGAACGAGTTTCACGTCCCCTTCGTCGATCATCTTCTCTGCTGAAGCATAATCCGTGAGATGTTCCGTGTATTCAAAATATCCTGCAGTGATGAAACTGTTGACCAATGCGCGGCTCTGGGAACTCTTCTCCGCATCATAGACCGCCATGGTGATGTTGCGGACATCGAAATTGAGTGCATAGCCGTTCAGCAGCAGGAGGAATGCCGGTACGATGATCAGTACCGCGAGGACTTTCCTGTCACGCCGTATTTGAAGGAATTCTTTTCTGATGATCGGCCGTATCTGACGGAAGAACTTCATCGAACCTCCCCGCCGTGTTCCAACAAATAGATAAAGACATCTTCGAGGGACGGTGTGATCCGATCGATCCCGAGAACATCAATGTGTGACCGCTGGAGCAAAGTGCGGATCTGTTCCTTCCCTGCCTCTTCATCCTTCACATTCACATGAATGCTCGTGCCGAAGATGGAGGTCTCGACCGCCCACGGCTCCTGTTCGATCTTTTCCATCGCATCCACGACGTTGGTGCAGTGCACTTCAAGGATAGGATGCTTGATATAATTTTGCTTCAATTCCTTCGGGCTTCCTCCGGCGATGATCTTTCCTGCGTTGATCAGGATGATGTCGTTGCAGTATTCCGCCTCTTCAAGAAAATGCGTCGTGACGAGCACGGTCACTCCTTCGGCGGACAGATCATTGATCAGTTCCCAAAATCTTCTGCGCATCACCGGATCGACGCCGCTGGTCGGCTCATCCAGAAAAACGATGCGGGGGCGGTGCAGTACCGCGCATCCCAGCGCAAGCCGCTGTTTCCATCCGCCGCTCAGCGTTCCGGTAATGCTCTGTTCTCGTCCATACAGATTGGCGATCTCCAGCACCCACGCTTTCCGTTCCTTCAGCATTGAATCGCTCAGTCCGTACACCCGACCGAAGAAGTCGATATTTTCTTCCACGGTAAGATCCTCATACAGGGAAAATCGTTGGGACATGTATCCGATGCTCTTCTTTACATCGTGCGGGTGGGTATTGATGTCGAATCCTCCCACGCGCGCCGTCCCTTCGGATGATGAGAGCAGTCCGCACAGCATCCGGATCGTGGTCGATTTCCCTGCTCCGTTCGCGCCGAGAAAACCGAAGATCTCCCCCTGCTTCACCGTGAAGCTGATATGGTCCACCGCGGTGAAATTGCCGAACCGTTTCGTCAACTGTTCTACTTCAATACTCTTCATGATCCCTTCACTTCCGTCAGCAATGAGATAAAGACATTTTCCAGAGAGGGGCGTATCACACGCCAGTCCGTCACCGTGATCGATTCTCCGTGCAATGAGGCGAGAAGCTTCGGCATTGTCTGTTCTGCCGAATCAATGACAACATTCAACCGGTCGCCGAATGCCTGCACCTCCTTCACGGAGGGGTGCTGTTTCATGACGGCGAAGGAGTGCCGGATATCCGAACAGACGATCTCCACGATCTGCCCATGCATCACTTTCTTAAGATTCTCGGGTGTATCGGTCATTAAAATAGTGCCGTTATTCATCAATGCTACTCGGCTGCAGCGTTCCGCTTCGTCCAGATACGGCGTGGTCATGACAATCGTGATTCCTGTTTTTAACAATGCCGACAGGACCTTCCAGAAATCCCGCCGGGAGACGGGATCAACTCCGGTGGTCGGTTCATCCAGGAAGATCAGTTCGGGAGTATGGATGAGCGTGCAGGCGAGCGCCAATTTCTGTTTCATTCCGCCGGAAAGTTTTTCCGCGAGCCTGTCACGGAAAGGGGTGAGCCGTGTGAACTCGAGGAGTTCATCCCGCCGTGCTTTGTAATCAAACACCTCGTGGATCTCCGCAAAGAATTCGATATTCTCATCGATCGTCAGGTCGCCGTAGAGAGAGAATTTCTGGGAGAGATATCCGATCCTTTTCTTCACTTCCTCTTTTTGTGTCCGTACATCGAAACCCAGGACATTCACTTCACCGCTTGTCGGCGGAACGATACCGCAGAGCATCCGGATGGTGGTGGTCTTTCCCGATCCGTCCGGACCGACCAGGGCGAACATTTCGCCGCGCCGGACGGAGAGGGAACAATCCTTCACGGCGGCAATGCTTCCGAAATCCTTAGAGAGAGAACGTATCTCAAGCGCAGGAATAGTGTTCATTGCAGATACGCATCCGCCGGCATGCCGGATTTGAGTTCGCCGTTTGCATTCTCCACTTCCAGTTTCACACCGAAGACGAGTTTGGTCCGTTCATCCTTCGTCTGCACATTGCGCGGCGTGAATTCCGCCACCGGGGAGATATAGACAACGGTGGCGGGATATTTTTTCTCCGGGAAGGTATCGATCACCACTTCGGCAGTCCCGTTGATCTTCACTTTGCCGAGTTCCGTCTCGTTCACATAGATCATCAGTTCCATCCGCTCCAGGCGGGAGATGCGGACGACCACCGATCCGGTACCGATGAGTTCCCCCTCCTCCACCGGCTGATAGGTGACGGTGCCGGAGACCGGTGCAAGGATGTACGAATCGGAAATTTGTTTTTTGATCAGGTCAGCCTGTGCCTTCGCCTGATCGACACGTGCTTTCGCGGCGTTCAATTCTTCCGTCCTCGCAAAGCGGCGGAGCTTTTGAAGATTCTGTTCAGCGGAATTATATTGCGCCTGCGTAATGGTCATCCGCGATTCGGCATCTTCATACTGCTTCTTAGAGACGGAATTGGTCGAGTAGAGTTCCTTCACTCTGTCAAAGTCCGATCGCGCAGTGCGGAACGCTGACTCGGTCTGCTGGACCGCCGATTCGGCGCTCCGCAGATCCTCGGCGCGTGCGCCATTCCTCAACATCTGGAATTGTGCATCCGCAAGATCGATCCCGGCTTGCGCCTGCTGCAGCTGGAGCCGCTGGATCTCGTGATCGATCACGGCGATCGTATCCCCTTTTTGGACAACGCTCCCTTCCTGAACGTTCAGACTGAGCAGCTGCCCTGCCGTTTTGGATGAGACGTTCACTTCGACCGCTTCCAGGATCCCGCTTGATTCGATCGACTCCGTTCCATTCCCGCAGCCGGTGAACATGAGGAGCGAAACGATGATTGCGGCAGAACTCAGCAGGAGCGGGTGATCCAGCCGCGAAAATATTTTTTCAGACATTGTGTTCGGCATAATACCCTCATTACAAAATGGTGATCTCATAATTCAAAAATTCTTTCCTCGCTTCTTCCGTCAATGCGCCTTCGAAGATGACATGGAAAATGGTGAACATCGCCTCTTTCGGAGAGAATGAGTGTTCGGCAAGGACCTCGGGGATAAGGATCGATTGAAAGCATGTGGAAAGCATCATGACCAGCACTTCATCATTGATGTCGTCCCGAAAGACATTCTCGCTTTTTGCCTGCCGGATCATCTCCGTCACTTTAGAAAGGATCCGTTCCTGACGGAATTTGTCCACTTCCGCCCAGAACTGCGGTACGAATCGTTTCATATCCTGCTGGAATGTTTTGCTGAAGCGGCCTACTGTCTTCCCGATGAAGAGGATCAGATCCGCCAGCCGGTGGACGAATGGTTTATTCTCGGTGGTGATCCGGAGAACCTCTTCTTCGATCCGATGCAGCATCATCCACACGACCGTCCGGATCAGCTCTTCCTTACTGGGGAAGAATTTGTACATCGTTTTCTTGCTGATCCCCAGTTCACCCGAAAGTTCATCCAAAGTGACTTTGTTGAATCCATTTCTGAAGAAACGCTCTTTTGCTAACTCGAGAATCCGTTCCTTGGGTTCATGTTCTGTTAAAGAATCCATAGTTCACCTTTTTCGCATTGGAAACTTTAATGTTTTTCTCAGTTTCCATTAGAGTCAAAAAAATGCCATCTTCATGGCAAAAAATAGGAAACTTTAATCGTGTTTAACGTTTCCAATTTAATAGATTAAAAATTCGATGTCAAGTACTTTTTTCTATTGAGACAACGGACCGAAAGATCAATCGGTCCAAAGCCCCCTCACTTCAATAACTTTCTTTTTTACTGGGGAAACTTGTCCGTTTTACATCATCGCTGTACGATTTGAACGCATTCCGCATTGTCTCGGTGAGATTCGCATATTGACGAACAAAACGGGGCTTGAACTGTTCATTCATCCCCAGCATATCATTCGTCACCAGCACTTGGCCGTCGCAGGACGGACCGGCGCCGATGCCGATCGTAGCACAGGAAACAGCCTTGGTAACTTTTGCTGCAAGATCATTCGGGATCTTTTCCAGCACGATCGCGAATACTCCCGCCTTATCCAATGCCTTTGCATCTTCCAGAAGCTGTTTGGCTTCGGCGGATTCTTTTGCGCGCACTTCATAGGTACCGAATTTATAGATGGACTGCGGTGTGAGACCCAAATGCCCCATCACCGGAATTCCGATATCCACCAGCTGTTCGATGAGTGGAATGATCCGCTTCCCTCCTTCCATTTTCACTGCTTCTGCGCCGGATTCCTTCAGCATGCGCCCGCAGTTCTTCACTGCTTCCTTGATATCGACCTGGTAGGACATGAACGGCATGTCTGCGACAAGCATGGCACGTTTTACACCGCGGCGGACGACCTTTGTGTGATAAATGATCTCATCGACCGTCACCGGGATCGTCGTTTCGAGTCCCTGCACAACATTAGCGACCGAATCTCCGACCAGAATCACATCGATACCGGATTCATCCAGCAGACGGGCCGTCGTATAATCGTACGCCGTCAGCATCGCGATCTTCTCCCCTTTTTTCTTCATGGCGAGGATGGTCTTCGTGGTGATCCGTTTATATTCCGATGTCTGCGCTGTTTGGGTCTGCGTGCTCATAACAATGCCTCGCTGGTATTTTCAAATTGGATATTCATCATCGATTCAAATCCGTGCCTCACTGCCTCTGCCGTTTCCCGGAAGGAAACAGGACGGCCGACGGCAGAAGAGAGATCGATCGTTTTCGTTTCGATATCGTTCACGATCTTTGTCCGGACCGACTCATCAGAAACACGGAGGATCTCCGCCAGCATCCGGTGTTCATGACCGAGCAGAATGGAACCGTGCTGCAGGACCACTTCGGTTCCGTCCGTATGCGTGAACCTTCTCTGTGCGCTGCCGACAAGTTTCTTCCCGTGGATCTGCACTTCATATCGTGCCGATGCTGAAAAACACGGAATCGATTCTTCTCTCTTGTACAATGCCTGAAAATTCGGCTGGGAGGTCTCGTAGGAGACATCGGAACAGACGGTGGATAATCCTGCCACCAGAGCTTTACTGATGAGCGAATAGATCTCCGTGATTCCGCGTCCGTTCGCCGGCATCACCACGGAGTAAGTGAGTTCGTTGGAATGAAGGATGGCTCTGCCGCCGGTGGGCCGTCGGACCACATCGAATCCGAATGTACGGCACCGTTCCAGATCGATATCCTGTTCAGATTGATTATATCCAAGGGAGACAGCCCACGGTTTCCAGCCGTAGAGTCTGAGTGTCGGAGGGATCTCGCCGTGCAGCAGCCGTTCGGCAAGGTCCATGTCGAACTGCATATTGAAAGCACCGGTGTTCATGCCGGAATCCAATAAGCGCCACTGCAGCGGATCGTTCCGGTGATTCATCACTTATTCACCGCTCGATGCGTGGCGCCGCGCAGTGATGATGCCTCGTTTGGATGCAGCGATGAAATCGAGGACGGTCTGGATCTCGGGAGTGATCGTCATGGATGCTTTGATCTGTTCGACACCCTGACTGACATTCAATTTGGAGAGATAAAGAATACGGTAAGCGTCATTCAGTGCATCGAGCGCTTCCTTCGTAAAACCGCGGCGCCGCAGTCCGATAATGTTCAGACGTTCGAACGAGACAGGCCATCCACCGGCAATGATATACGGCGGGATATCTTTCGGAACGCGGAAATGTCCGCCCACCATCGTATGTGCTCCGATGTTGACGAACTGATGGATAGCGGTGAGTCCGCCGATGATGGCATAATCCTGAATGGTGATATGACCCGCCATCTGTACCGAATTCGCGATGATGACATTGTTCCCGACGACGCAGTCGTGCGCAACATGGACGTACGCCATCAGAAGACAGTTGCTGCCGACCGACGATTTGAAATGCTGTTTTGTCGTTCCGCGGTTGAGCGTGCAAAATTCACGGATTGTGGAATTATCACCCAGCTCGAAGTACGTCGGTTCGTTCTTGTAGGAAAGATCCTGCGGCGCAGTCGATACGACCGCCCCTTTATGGATCTTGCAGTTCTTTCCGATGCGGGCACCGTTCGCGATTAGGGTGTGCGGACCGATATAGGTCCCTTCGCCGATGATCACGTCATCCTCGATCACGGCATACGGATCGACGATGACGCCTTCGGCCAATTCTGCTTTTCCGCTGACGATCGCGGTGGGATGGATTTGAGTTGACATAGGTTTTTAATTTTTTGGGATTTTCGGACGATCCACGATCGTCGCCATCATTTCCGCTTCACAGACCAGTTGTCCGTCCACGAACGCTTCACCGCGCATCGTGCAGACCTTGCTTCGCCGGTTGATCAAGGTCAATTCATAGACCAATTGATCCCCCGGTACGACCTGTTTCCTGAACTTCGCATTATTGATCCCCATAAAGAGCACCAGCCGGTCATTGGTATCGGAACCGTCCAGCAGCAGGATGCCGCCGGTCTGTGCCATTCCTTCGATGATGAGCACACCGGGCATC